>VGIO01000117.1 GCA_016867855.1 Calditrichota bacterium | reverse complement strand
ATTAATGCAAGTGAACACTAGAGTGTTAAAAATCAATCCATAATTCAAACGACCGGTGAAAAAGTCTCACAATATCTTATTCATTTTATTCCTGCATTTTTCAGTTTCATTTGCCGAGCCGAACACAGGTTCTATCCGCGGCCTAGCGCTCAATCGCACGACCCGCGAGCCGATTTACAATGTCAATGTTGTGTTGTTCGGCTCGGACAAGGGCGCGGCGAGCGATTCGAGCGGTCGATTTTTAATTGCCGGCCTTAAGCCGGGAACTTGGACGCTGCAAGTCAGCGCGCTGGGCTATAGGTCGGAGGCGAAGAGCGATATTGCGGTTATGCCCGGGCGGTCGGCGGAAGTCGAATTCTTACTTGAGCCGGCGGCCGTCGAAGCGTCGGAGGTCGTCTTTCGGACAGGTTATTTCCGACCGCGGGCAGATTTGCCGACCTCCAGCCGGGCTTTGCATTTCGAGGAGATTCGCCGGGCGCCGGGCGCGGCTGAAGATGTCCAGCGCGTCATCCAAGCCCTGCCCGGCGTCGCCGGCGCCAATGACCAAACTAACGAAATCGTCGTGCGCGGTGGCAATCCCACCGAAAACCTGACCATCATCGACGGCATTGAAATCGACAATATCAACCACTTTCCCAACCAGTCCAGTTCCGGCGGACCAATCAGCGCGGTGAACATCGCTTTTCTCAAGGATGTTTCCTTCACCACCGGCGGCTTCTCAGCGCGCTATGGCGATAAACTATCCAGCGTGCTGAATCTTGAACTGCGCGAGGGTAGCCGCGACAGGCTGACCGGCGAAGGAGAGCTCACTATGGCCGGCGCCGGCTTCAACTCGGAGGGACCACTATTCTCCGGACGCGGCGCATTTCTTTACTCGGCGCGCATATCCTATATAGATTTGTTGAAAGGTCCAATCGGCCTGACCGCCGTGCCGCATTACTGGGATTCCCAGTTCAAAGGCGTATATGACCTATCGCCTAAGTCGAAAGTCTCAATTTTTGGGATGTTGTCGCGGGATTGGATAACCATCGAATCCGAGGATCCGGACGCCTGGACGCGCGGCGCCGAGACGGTCGATGCCCATTATAATCGTTTAATCCTCGGCGCGCGGCTGCGTTCTGTCGCCCGCCGCGGCTATAGCGAGTGTATCCTGGCGCATACTACGACCGATTTTAAAGAGCAGGTATGGGAGATGCCCGAGCGGCGCACTATATTCCTCAACAAATCGAACGAAACAATCGACCAGTTTTCGTATATGTGGTCGGGACAAGCGCGCCGCCGGGATGAGTGGTCGGCGGGATTTGATATAAAACCGATAACCTTTAACTTCGACCGTTGGTTCCAGCAGGATACTGTAGTCTATGATTTTAATTATGACGGATTGGCTGATACAACTGTAATATCGCCGGTCTGGCAGGTCGAGCGTTCGCAGACAGCAGTGAAGGGTGGAGCGTTCCTGCAATACCGCTGGCGGCCGGCGCATCGCTGGCTGGTAGGCACCGGGCTGCGCTACGACGGCTTCGACCTCTCGCATCGACATACCTTGGCGCCGCGGCTGTCGTTGCGCTGGGACATCGCAGGTAGCACCGCGCTGAATGTTGCCGTCGGACGCTACTATCAAACCCATTCTTTAGTCGTCTATACTTACGACCCGGCCGGCTCGACCGAGCGTTTGCCTCACGCCCAAGCCGACCATTATATCGCCGGTCTCTCATATCAATTAAGCTCCGGGATGATATTGACCTTGGAAGGCTATTACAAAGACTACCGCAGCCTGCCTGTAAGCGAAGAACATTTACAGCGCGACCTCGACCCGACCTTTCGTTCTTATCGCTATTTAGCCGTCGGCAGGAAGCAGGCTCAAGGTATGGAATTGTTCCTGCAGCAAAAGGCGCTCAAGAACTGGTATGGCACATTGAGTTATAGTTACGGGCGGAGCGAATTCGACGACAGCCGCGAGCGTTATCCCGCCGACTATGACTTCCGCCATGTCGGAACGTTGGTCTGGGGTTGGACGACCAGCCTCATCCGGCATTCCTGGTTTAATCGTTTTCAGCGCTCGCCTTGGGGCTGGTGGACTTACGCGCTGCCATTGAACGGCGATGAGGTTACACTTTCGACACGCTGGCGGTATGTATCAGGACGGCCTTATACGCCGCGCGTCTGGACCGATGTCGGTCCGGAGTTGGATTATCATTGGGAGGCGGCTGGCGCCTTAAACAGCGCTCGCTATCCGATTTACAACCGTTTAGACCTCCGCTGGGATTCCAAATGGTTCGCCGGCAAGCGGGCGGTCGTAGTGGCTTTGGAAGTGCAGAACCTGCTGGACCGCAAGAATATAGCAGAATACATCTACTCCGACGACGGCGAGCGGCAGACAGCGCATCAGTTCAGGTTCTTTTTTGTAGGCGGTGTAAGGGTGGAATTTTAAAACAAATGAATAATACTAATGACTAATAAATAAGTATTTAAATAAATCATCTTTATATTAGCATTAATCAATTTTATTTTAAATAAATCAACCCAAAAATAGACATAGTGAACGAGTTTTTAAGCACGGCGACATTATATTCTATCAATCCGAGGATGGCTCAAGCGCATTGAGGCGCGGATCGAAGATGAGTCGGTCTGGCTGTCGCAGAAGAGGCTGGCGGAATTGTATCAGGTCTCGGTTGTAACTGTCAATGAGCATCTCCATAACATTTATGAGGATGGCGAACTGGACCGAAATCGAACTATTCGGAAATTCCGAATAGTTCGATTGGAAGGTTCGCGGGATGTAGTTAGGGAGGTGGCTTATGTTAATTTAGAAGCCATAATGGCAGTCGGCTACCGGGTTAGGTCCCACCGCGGCACACAGTCAGACGCTGGGCGACGGAACGGCTGCGCGAATACCTCATCAAAGGCTTCGTTCTCGACGACCGGCGCTTGAAAGAAGGCCGGAACATCGGATAGGGTAATTTCGACGAACTTCTCGAGCGGATCCGCGACATCCGCGCTTCTGAGAAGCGCCTCTATAAGAAAATCCTCGACCTGTATGCGCTTTCGGTTCAGGATTTAAGCCTTCAACCGCATAGTATTGACGGCTGAATTTGCACCTCCCTTTCCCCCCCGCAAGCGGGGGGAGAGGGATGCATCGGGCAGGGACGCCCGTCCTCCTGCCGTCTACGGCGAGTCGGCGGCGGGAATTCAATCCAAAATCCAAAATCCAAAATCCAAAATCCAAAATCCAAAATCTAAAAACATACCAATCTATTATCTCCACCGACCTTGACCGCTTCCACGAGGCTTACCGCGCGGCGCTGCTGTCCGGGCATCCGGTCATAGACAAGGTGATCGGGTATTTAGTGCGGACGCACGGGAAGGGCATCCGCCCGACGCTGGCGCTGCTCTGCGGATCGCTCGGCGGGCGTCCGCCGGATGAGACTTGTCTCAAAGCCGCCGTGGTGGTCGAACTGCTGCACGAAGCGACACTCGTCCACGACGATGTCGTCGATGAGGCTGAAATGCGGCGCGGCTGGCCGTCGCTGCCAGCCACATTCAAGAACAAGGTGTCGGTGTTGTTCGGTGACTATATGTTAGCGCAAGCGCTGGCGCTGACACTCGAAGCCCGCGACTTAAAGTGGCTGGATGTGCTGTCAGCAACTGCGAGGCGGATGGCGCGCGGCGAACTGCTGCAAGCCGCCCGCTCGCGCCGACTCAACCTCACTGAGCCGGAATATATGCAGATGATAAGCGATAAGACCGCCGCGCTGTTCAGCGCTGCCTGCCAACTGGGCGGGCTGACGAGCGGCTTGCCGGAAGAACAGGTTCAACGGCTTAGTATTTATGGCGAAAAATTAGGTCTTGCCTTTCAGATTCACGATGATTTGTTAGATTTATTCGGCGATGACACGGCTCTGGGCAAGCCGCGCTTTGGCGACATCAAAGAGCGCAAATTGACCTTGCCGCTCATCAAAGCGCTGGCAAAGGCAAAATCGAGCGAAGGACGGCGAATCCGGGCGCGCATCCGGCGCGGAATCAAGCCAAAAGAATTATATTATATTATAGATTTTATCCGTCGTTACCAAGGCGACAGCAAAGCGGTCGAAGTTATGCGCCAAACCGCTTCCGAAGCCTGTTGCAGTCTGGATATGTTCCCGGCTACGGCGGTTAAACAAATACTCCAAGACCTGACCATATTCGTAATTACACGGAGCAAATAATGAGAATTAATGTAAATGCTGATGTTATCGCTGATAATCTAATAACTACTATTCGTCATTATCATCATCATCATCATTTTTTATGGGTTCTGCTAATACTATTGCTTGGCTGCGGCGATGAGCAGATAGCCTCCTCCAAAGGAACAATCGAAGGCTTCCCGGTTGAGATTCAACTTGTCAAAACCGACGCCGGTCGTATGCACAAAGCGCTTAAAGCCGGTATGGAGACTATCGAACGACGTTTAAAGACCGCTTTCGATGCCGAAGGCGAACTCGCCCGGCTCAACAAACAGCGGTCGCTGAAATCGCCTTCGTCTGAGTTCATCGCGCTGCTTTCTTTAAACGAGCAGTTTCAGAAAGAGACCAATGGCGCTTTCGAGCCGCGACTGGGCGAGGTTAAACAATTATGGCATTGGCGGGAAAATAGACCGCAGCCACCAGAAGCGGAGCGCCTGGTCGTAGCGCTGGAAAAGGCACGCGCCACCAGAGTCGTCTTAAAAACCGATGAAGTCGCTTTGGAAGGGCTTGGCGCGCTCGACTTCGGGCGGTTCGCCTGCGGTTGGGCGGCAGACGGCGCTTACGAAGCAATTCTCAGCGCCGGCGTAACGGATGGGTCGATTAAGGTCGGCGATGTAACCCGCTATTGGGGCGCGCCTTCAAGCGATTTCAAATGGTCAACCCGCATCCCAGATACGATGGTTGATACGATGTTCTACATCATCACGCCCGACCCCGGCGCGCTGGCGATAATCCATCCAGCCCTGAACGGTTTTAAACTGAACGATAAAAATGTTCCCCGCTTGCTCGACCCCAAAACCGGAATGCCTTGCGACAGCGTCTGGGCATTAGTTGTCTGGAGTCCGTCGGCGAGCGAAGCCGGCGCGCTGTCTGAAGCCCTGTTTGCGATGGGCAAACGCAGCGCTGTATCTTACGTCGCGGATAAAAGCAAGATAGGACTTTTAGTAATGCACGGCTCCGGCGACGACTATGCCGCTGAGAGCGACCCGGTTATGCGCCGCTGGATAGAAGTCGAACTGCCGTAAGAGGACTATCATCAGAGAAGGCTGCGTCAGGCGCTTTTCCTGATGCAAACAAGAAAGGAATGGGCATCGACGAAAAACGCATTTTAATTGTGCGTTTGAGTTCGCTCGGCGATATCGTTCTCACGACGCTGCTGAGTCGCATTTTGCGAAAAACTTATCCGGACGCGCGCCTCGGCTTTCTAACCAAAGCGATGTATAGGGACATTCTGGACAGTATAGAGCATTTAGATGATAGATATTCATTAGCGTTGGGACGGCACAGTCAAAAGGAACAGATTCGGTCTTTGCGCGAGGGTGGATGGACGACTGTCATCGACCTGCAGAACAATCTTCGCAGCCGCAGCCTGGTCAACGCGTTGGGAGTAAGAGAAGTCTATCGCTTTCATCGCGCGCGTGTTAATAGATTAATCCGAATTTATTTCCCCGTCTTGCGAAAGCGCATTTCGACGCCTAAGTCTGTGGCGTTGCAATATTTGGCTTGCACCTCAGGTTTAGGTCTTAACGACGACGGGCTGGGTTTGGAATTAAAGCCGACGGCGGTGGCTGTGGAACAATCGCAATATAGCCTGATGGACTATCATTATTCGATTGACGTGCTGCCGGAAACCAGACCTATAGTAATCGCGCCGGGCGCGCTGCATCCGACGAAGATGTGGCTGCCGGAAAGATGGGCGGAAACTCTATCCGCTCTGCATTCCGACGGCTGGCGTTCACAAGTCATTATAGGCTCGGTTAGCGATTTAGAAACAGCCGGGCGAATTATTTGTCAAATAAGTCATCCGATTCTCAATCTCTGCGGGAAGATGGGGGTTGCTGATGTCATTGCAATAATTGCGTCGGCTGACATATTCATCAGCGGAGATTCAGGTCCGATGCACATCGCCGCGGCAGTGCAGGCGCCGTCGGTGTCGATATTCGGCCCGACCGTGCCGGAGTTCGGTTTCGCGCCGTTTCGCGCGCCTAATGTAATAGTGCAGACTCCGGATTTGAACTGCCGGCCTTGCGCTTCGCACGGTTCAAACCATTGCCCGCGCCGACACTTCCGCTGTATGAAAGATATCCCCGCTAAAACGGTTGTTAATGAAGTTCGCAAGTTGGCAAGTTCGCAAGTTGAAAGATTGAAATTTTGAGAGGGAAAAAGGGCTTGTAAAATGGGTATTTCATACTCAATGAAGTTTATATTATTCACTGAGTTAACTCTGTCCACTTAGTCAACTTTATTCTACTCAAAACATATTGACCGAAAAAACCGAAATAAGTCATTTTATCCGTCGGCCTTATCATATCGGTGGCGGATGGTTTAAAATCTACGATGCTGCGCTGCCGATAATGTCTTTAGTTGTGCATAGCGCCGGATTGTTTCACCGCCGTTTAGGCGCGGCGCTGAAAGGGCGGCGCAGCGGAATGAACGGTTGGCGGATTGACCAAATGGACGAGCGTCCAGCAATTCTGCTGCATACGGCTTCGCGCGGCGAGTTCGAAGGCGCTCTGCCGCTCATCGAGCGCTTGAATGCGACCGGTCTATGCCGCCTGGCGGTCTCCTATTCTTCGCCGTCAGTCGCTAACTTGGTCGCCAATACGCCCGGACTTTGGGCTTCAGGCTATCTGCCGCTCGATTTTTTCGATCGCCAACTACGTTTATTAGCCCGTCTCGAACCCAATATAATACTCATTAACAAGCACGATTTCTGGCCTAATACCCTACGCGCCGCGGCAGTCTTAAATATCCCGGTCATTCTCATCAATGCCAACTTTCATTCCGCCTCGCGCCGCGCCAAACCGCTCATCAAGCAGTTCAGCCGACGCTATATGCGCTTTTTGAAAGCCGTTTGGACAGTTTCAGAAGAAGACGCCAGCCGGGCTGAAGAATATATTGACCGCGATGTCGAACTACATTTCGTCGGCGATACACGCTACGACCAGACTCTTAGCCGCGCCCGGCAGGGCGCCGAGCGCTTTGCCGGCTTGAAAACAGCGCTCGGCGGCGGTCCGGTGTTAATCGCCGGCAGCACTTGGCCGCCGGAGGAGCGGATGCTCTGGACGGTTTTCGCGGATATTCAACGCGCGGATGCAACAGCTAAATTAATCATTGCACCGCACGAATTGACGCCGGAATCGCAACGCCGCGTTTTCGCTTCGGCAGTCGAGCATCGACTAACAGTTAAAGCCTTTTCAGCCTGGCGGGGCGAGATTATCGATGAACCGGTGCTGTTCGTCGATAAGATGGGCGTGCTGGCGCAAATTTATGCCGTGGGTTATGCAGCGCTAGTTGGCGGCGGATTTGGTAAGGGCGTTCACAGCGTGCTTGAACCAGCGGCTAACAGCCTACCAACGACTTTCGGCCCCCGCTGTCATAATTCACACGAAGCCGGATTATTAATTAAAGCCGGCGGCGGATTCATTATCCATAACCAAGCAGATCTGTATAAATTATGGAACGGTTGGCTGGTGGATAATTCGAGTTATAAAACCGCATCGACACAGGCGTTGGGTGTTGTTATAGCGCGCGCCGGCGCTACCGCACGACTGCTTGAGCGCATAATCCCCTATTTAACTAAATAATGGCTTCGCTTACACTGTGCGATGTGAGTTATACCTGGCTTGGGTCTTCGCAGCCGGTTTTGAGAAATCTTAATTTTCGCTTGTCCAGTGGTGAATTATGCGTTCTTTGGGGCAAAAACGGCTCCGGTAAAAGCACTTTGGCGCAGTTGTTAGCCGGGCTAGTTGAACCGAGTTCCGGCTCGCTGATAATCAGCCGGTCGAATCGCTCGGATAATTGCCCTATCGTCGGACTATTAATGCAAGATCCGCAAAGTCAGATAATGGCTTCCAATGCCGAACGGGAAATCGCCTGGGGACTTGAAAATCTGGGGCTTGACCGCGCTTGCATCCGCGAGCGGGTAGAGCGAACAATAGAGCAATTTGAATTGACCAGGCTGCGTTTCGCCGCGCTGGATACATTGAGCGACGGACAGCGTCAATTAATAGTTTTAGCCGCGATAATCGCAATGCAGCCTGACTTTTTAATTTTAGACGAAGCGACGGCTCATTTAGATCCCGACTGGGCCAACCGCGTGTGGTATATTGCTGAAAAATATTCGACTGACGCCGGTGTGCTGTGGATTACTTCGCGTCGGATGACAGCTAGTCGAACGACAAGGTGTATGCATCTGAAGGATGGGACATTGATTACGCAGTAATCAAGCGTTTATCAATTGATTAGAAAAGAGAAATTTTAATAAGAAATACCTATATGCAAGAGGAAGAATTAAGCAAAGGCGATATTTTATTAGCCATAGACGCTGGGAATACGACCATCGAGTGCGGTTTATTTTCCGGCGAAGAGTCAGTGGCGGATTGGCATTTAGCCAGTTCGACGCCGCGTTTGTCGGACGAATATTGGCAGAATGTCGTCTTCTTCACCCGCGAAGCCGGCATTGAACCCAAGTGGATTAAGGCATTGGCTTTGGCGTCGGTTGTGCCGGAGCATACCTGGGCCTTGACTCTGATGGCAAACCGCTATTTCGGCATTGAGCCATTTGTCGTAACTAGTGAGGCTTATCCCTATCCAGTCCGGTTGATTGATCCCCATTCGGTCGGCGCCGATCGTTTGTGCAGCGCCGCAGCGGGATACAAACGGACTGGAGGCCCTTTGATTGTGGTCGATTTTGGGACGGCAATTACATTGGATGTAGTCGCTGTGGACGGCAGTTATTTAGGTGGTGCGATATTGCCCGGACCGGCTATGGCCGCGCACAGCCTGCATCGGCGGACGGCGCAACTACCGGACATCGTGCCGCAATTTTCAAGCCCGGTCATAGGAATGAACACCGAACAAGCGCTGCAATCCGGAGTAACCTGGGGAATCGTGGATATGGTCGATGGGCTGATACAACGCATTTCGCGGGAGTTGGCGCTCGAACCGAATGTCTTATGCACCGGCGGTTACGGCGCTATGTATGCCAAACAGAGTCGAAAATTTAAAGACTTCTCGCCGAGATTAGTGCTGGAGGGTGTAAGGCTGCTGTATCAACTGCAGGCTAAACAATCTTGACCAAACTGCTTTTGGCAGTGTGGCTGCATATCTATGCCGCGCCGCCGGTCATCGATGTCGTCTATCCACGCCCGGCGCCGGGGGATACCATCCCGCGCCTAGACAAAGTGGATAGCAATTTTGTATTCGGTTCGGTGCAGCCGTCTGACGCACATGTCTTTGCCAACGGCTATCCCCTGCCAGTATGGACCAATGGCGCTTTTTTTGCTTTTTTACCAATCGATTGGAAGTCGCAAAGATACAGGTTCATCGCTGTTCATAAGGGCGATACGACCCAAACGACGGTGAATTTCACGACACGGCTGGAAGCGCTGGCAGCGCCGGCGCCAAATATTATATTCCCGACGACCGTTGAAATTACCGGTCCGAATATGCGCAACGACCCGCGCGGGACATACTACTTATTCCCACTGCACGGCACGCGCGCCGAAGCGACAGGCTTCACAAAGGGATACTGGAAGATTCCTTTAGCCCCAGGCCGCACCGGCTGGATGGAATACCGCGGCGCAACCGAAGTCAAATCCGCTGATGACCGCCAACCTATGGTAATCTCGAAAATCGATGTCGATACCGCCGGCGGTTGGATTGAAGTGCGGCTGCCAATCTTTGACAAACCTCTGTTCCGTATCACAGATGAGCGCCAGCCGGACTGTATCCATTTGGAAATATTCAATGTCATATCGAAAATCGACCGCATAAATTATCGTTCGCAAA
>VGIO01000116.1 GCA_016867855.1 Calditrichota bacterium | reverse complement strand
AAATATACAATCCAAATTTCGGCTTGTCAAGTGGCGGACAAACGGAATCTGAGGAGAATTTTAATTAAGATTTAGATATCATCATTATTTATCGTCATTATTAAATGGAACATAAATCGATTTACTCGTAAAAATAGCGTCTATTACACGATAATGAGTTCTATGACTTGCCTTTATAGGATTGGTATTACTATATTATTAGTTCATAAAACGATTTTAAGTTCGAGATATAAGCATAAAGAATTACCTTAAACTGCTTTCTGCGGCGCTGGCAGTGGGATTACTATGCGTTAGTTGCAGCGAGCCGAGCGGGCCGGTCGGCGGGAATATCGGCACACCCATCACAGGTCGGACGGCTATATTGACGCTCGATATCGATGCCGTCTGCAACTTCCGTTTAGATAAAATCAGCGCCGGCAGCAGCGCCTACCTCTATATCGGCGGCGATGGCCACGCGTCGGAAGCCGTATCCGCGGAGTCGTTGCTGCGCTATAAACCACTTACGACGATGCCTTATGAATGGCAGGTCGATTCGGCTTACTTTACGGTATTTTGGGCTGAAGCGGTCATTGGCGCTTATCCCGATGTCGAAGCGCGGATATTGGATTTTACCTGGACGGAAGCCGCGCCGCCCGATTTGGACAGTATTCCGTCCGGCTATCGAACTGAATTTCTCGAATACCCAACACCGGTCGAGAAAGCCCGCGCTAAGATAAACCTGTCGGTTGACAGCGCACGCGTGTGGCTGGCGCGTTCCGACTCAACACGCTGCGACAGCGCTATTACTTTGAATTTGCGTGGCTTGCAAAACGACCGGCTGGCGCGCTTCTATTCAGCCAACGCCGTGGACAGCCTAAAACCTTATCTGTGGGTGTTCTGCACAGTCCGCGACAGCGTCCATCTGCCGCAGCATAAAGACACGCTGCGCTTCCTGCCCAGCGACGATATGTTCATTGTCAAAGATACTTATCAGCCGGTTGAAGGCGCGGTTATCATCGGTCGCGGCTCAGTCTGGCGCAGCGGTTTGAGATTTAATTTAATGCCGTTTGCCGAGTTAAGCGATTCACTGCACATCGTGGTAAATCTGGCGACATTGACGCTATACCGCGATCGGGCGCTGTTTTCTAATCTGCCGGTTACGCCATCGATTTTACCATACCGCTATACTGACAGTCTGAGTTTTGAACGACACGATTCAGCCGCGGTCGCCGGCGTTACTAATACCGCTGCGGCCATCGATGCAGCGACCGACAGCGTTAAATTAGATGTAACTTTAGCCGTGCGCGAGTGGAAACTCAAGCCGCGCCAGAATTGGGGGATGCAGCTCGAAGCGCCTTATGCCGGCAATGAAATCGACCGCGTGGCATTTTATGGAACAAACGCGCCAAATATGAGCCTTAGACCGCGCATTATAGTGCGCTATACAGAGTATGCGCGATGAGAATGAAAATTAAGTATTTGCCGAATGGCTTAGAATCCGTTTTTAAAGTCGGCTTCGCCCTTGCAGCGATTTTCATTAATACGCCGACTGCTATGGCTCATTCTCCACTTTCCTTGCTGGGTTATGGCTTGCAGCAGGAGTCGTCCGGCGCGCGCGCTTGGGCAATGGGAACAGCGTCTTTAGCGGCGCCGGATTCGCTCAGCCTGCATCTATTCGCGCCTGCATTGTGGAGCGGCGCTAAGATCGCACGGGTGGGTCTATCGCTCGATTTTAATCATACTACCGCCCAAGACAACAGCGGCTACCGCGGCAGCGATGAAGCCGGCTTCAGCGGCGCGGCATTTGTTATTCCGCTGGGCTTCGACATCTTTGCCGGAATCGCTGCTGCGCCGTTAACCAGAATGAACTATGAATACACTACCGGACAGCCGGGGATATGGAATCCGATGCAAATTACTCAGGAGGGTATCGGCGGGATTTCCCAAGTCTTGTTAGGCGTTTCATTTCTGGTCGGCGGGCAATTGCGATTGGGCGTTGCAGCCAGACCTATATTCGGTAAGATTTCTTATTTGCAGAAAATTGAATTTCCCGGCGCGCCGAGTGAAACTTATGCTTCGACTCTAACTTACAGCGACCGCTATAAAGGCTTTGGCGCGCATATTTCAGGAATGTGGCAGAGCGGCGAATGGACGAGTGCATTGAGTCTCAATACACCGGTCAGACCTGAAGTCGAACGGCGCACCAACCTGCGCTTCGGTTCGGCGACCGATTTTGATACGACCACGCGGCAACCTGATAAATATGAACTGCCGTGGGATATCGGCATCGGACTGGGAAAGACTTTCAAAGAACATTTATTCAGCAGCGAATTAGCCTGGCATAATTGGAAAGCGGTCGATACGCCGCCGGAACTAAATGGCCGCTTACGGGATGGTTGGCGGATAGGTTTGGGCTGGGAGTGGAAGCCGTATCATCAACCGCTGGATCCTCTTCATCGAACTTTGATTTACCGCGGGGGGACATATTATCAGAAATACTATGCGTTGAGCCGCGGCGGCTGGCAACCGGCGCGCTTCGGCTTGACCGGCGGAATTGGCATTCCTTATTTTCATAGTAAATCACGCTGCGACCTGGCGCTTGAACTGGCTTGGTCCGGCGCTGACCGCAGCGATGCCGTTTTTGAACGGTCTGTAGCCTTAAAAATAGCCTTCAATCATTCAGAAATCTGGTTTGCCAAGGCAAGGGAGAAACATTGAACTATAATATCACCAGTAAAAACAAAACAAATTTAAATCACATTTATAACCTTAATATAGCATTGATTATCATACTGGCTGGTTTCTTCGGCTGTGCGCCTCTACCGCCGGCCCAGCCTGGCGGACAGCCACCAGCCAGTCAACCGACGCCCGAATTGACAATCAGCCCGGCTGAACGGGACAGCATCGTTAAAGTTCGCCTGTCATTTGGCTACGAATGCTGGAAGAATGGCGATTATGTCTCAGCGCTCGAACACTACAACGTTGTGCGGCATTACGATATCGAACATAAAAAGAACATCTATCGCGTTTGGGCGGATTGTTTCGTGCGGCAAGGCGCCCTCGATTCGGCATTATTTGCTTATGAAGAAGGCATAAAATTATTTCCAGACGATGAAAACCTACGTTTAAGTCTAGCGATTATGTATCGCAATCAAGGACGCTTCGCGGATGCCATTGTCCAGCAGAAAGAAGCGCTGCGCATTAAGCCCGATGATGCGCGCTATCTGACAGACCTGGAAGCCTTGTATGAAGCGGCTGAGGATTGGGCGAACGCCATCGCGACTTTGGAGACGCTGGTGAAACTGCAGCCCAACGATAAGGATTTGCGGCAAAGATTAATCGACTTGAAGCGCGCTAGGCAATCGCCGGAAGAGTATCTTTCTGAATTGCGCAAGACGGTCGAACAATTCCCCGAAGATTGGAGCGCCCGTTTCAATTATGCGACGGTATTACTTGAGCGAAAGGACAGCCGGGAAGCCGCTATCCAGTTTGATATCTATACTAAGAATCGACCGGAAGATGTCGAAGGCTGGCGGCGGCTGGCTCAAGCCCTCGATAACCTTGCGGAATGGAATGGCGCGATTGCGGCGTTGAAGAAGGTCGTCGAATTGCAGCCCAAATCTGCGCCGGACATAACTGCGGTAAGCAGTAATTATCTCAATTTAGGGCAGTCCGGCGAGGCTCGCCGCTGGGGCGCCCGTGCCATCGAAGCCGAGGCTGGCTATGGACCGGCTTATATCGTAATGGCTGATGTCTATTTTAAGTGCGCCGACGCCACCGCTAAAGATAATCCCAGATACATCGATAAACTGGTCTTCGCCATCGCTTATGGACTTTACGAAAAGGCAGCTGCTTCCTCAGAACCGCAAGCCCGTTCGGACGGCGAACGCGGAATGCGCATTCTAATTCAGTCGGAACTTGTGCCGTCGAAGGAAGATAAATTTATGAACTCGCGCACTACCCGCCCGACTGGCAAGGCTTACGAATGGATCGACACTAATTGGCCGGAAGTTCAATATATCGATAAGTATTTAAACAAACTGAACTAATTCTGACTGACATTGCATAACCGCAAATCATAATGCTCCCTGCGTAGGCAGAGGGCTGTGTGAGCGCCTGTCTTATGCTGGATTAGGATTTGAATTGAGGCCGATAAAAAAGCAGATTCATTAGAACCGGGAAGTAAGATTTCCCTCGTCTGCTTTCTTTTCAGCGAATTCGGATGTTCAGCAAAATCTTTAAACATCTGCTTTTTTTATATATGCCGACTTACGAATACCAATGCCTGGATTGCGGGCATCGAGTTGACTATTTTCAATCTATGAGTGAAGCGCCGCGGCGAGTGTGTCCGGTGTGCCGGGGGTGGCTGACGCGCTTAGTCTCCAGCGGCGCCGGACTCATTTTTAAAGGCAGCGGTTTTTATATAACAGATTACAAACACCATCACAACAATCCAACATCGTCGACCGCCAATTCGACGCCGGCGTCGAGCGATAAACCAGCGGCTCCGACCGGCGCTGAAAAATCCGCCGCCAAAGATAATTCTACCGCCTGAAAGGAGATGCGGCTTTGAAAAAACTTATCTTCGAATCGATGGAAGAACTGAAGAAGATGATTGACATCTTCGAAAAGAACAACATCGAATATTCCTGGTATTTCCTCAACAAGAAATATGAACTTCACCTTGGCGACACCAAGACCGACCATGTCAAGTGGCTGCTTAAGGACATCGGCTCGACGGTGAAGTTCAAATGGGGCGATTACTACTGGTAACATAGGTTGTCAAAATGAAAATTCCCCGCGATTTACCGCAACCCTATTTTGTCCGCCCGAATGACTATGTCACCGTAATGGGCGCGGACTACATTATCAAGCGCAACGAGTTCGCCCAGATGGTCAAGGTCATCGGGCGGGTGTCGCGCAAACTGCCTTCCGAGAAGGACGTTTTATGGGCGCTGCGCGCGCGCCGCCCGGTGGCATACTGGGGCAACAAATATTTTATGTGGGAATATATCGACCAAGAGGTCATTGAGCCGATAATGGAGGCGATTTGGGAAGCCGACCGCCGGCGCGGCGTCCTCAAACCCGCCAGAGAAGACCTGGAAGACAGGGTGTATGATTTTTAGGCTTTGGGCTTTAGTCTTTACAGGTTGTTCGCTAATTATATATTGCCGACCGTCAACCCGCCGTGTCGCCGGCAGAACATTTTAAATTAGATTCTTCCGCTGCCGACTACGGTGAGTCGGCAGCGGAAATATGATAAGCCCGTCGTCGATTCACCGTAATCAACGGAACTTTAGAATTATCAGATATGTCTTTAAACTGGCTTGACACCTCTACTTTGGACTTCAAAGTCCTAAAGTTGTTGGAATATGTTCACATCCTCTGGTTCCCGCGCGAATGGCAAAATAACGAACTCGGTATTGCGTTGAAATATAATCCAGAAGTGGCTGAATTTATGAAACTTAAATCTGAAGGCGCGACTGGCTGGATGGATGAACTCGTCTCTCAAGCGTCGGACAGCCATCCTGCTGAAATCCGCCGCTGTGAGATTGCTGTGATGCAACAAATCTGCGACTGGCTCGTTTATGTTCTCTGTCCGGAGGTCTATGACCGGCAGCCATTTTTAAAATGGGACAATCGCGAACTACTTGAAATATCCGATTTTACAGGCAAAATCGTGGTGGACATCGGTTCAGGCACCGGTAGGTTGATTGAACCTGTCGTAGAGGCAGCCAAACTTATCTTCGCTGTCGAACCGGTCGAACGTTTAAGGCGTTTTATTGCTTCAAAGTTCACTACTAACAGTTCCAAAGTCTTTCCTATTAATGGACTCATCACCAATATTCCTCTCCCCGCTAAATTCTGCGACATCGTCCTTGCTGGTCATGTCTTCGGCGACAATCCGGAAGACGAACTCCTTGAAATCCAGCGGATTGTCAAACCGGGGGGAATGGTAATTTTATGCCCGGGCAACAATGACAAAGATAATCCCGCCCATTTTCTACTTTTAGAGAATGGATACAGTTGGTCGAAATTTGAGGAACCGACGGACGGGATAAAACGAAAATATTGGAAATATCTGTAATTTACGCAATTAAAGCCACTGTTAATATCAATTACTTATCAAGATTCTCGCCTGCGCTAGTATCTAATTGTATTAATGGTTTCCAGTATGTCGGATAGGAGGACAGGCATTCCTGCCTGTCCCGTGAGATATGGCTGCAAAGTGGACAGGCAGGGACGCCTGTCCTCCTGTCCATACTATAATGCCAATTTCTCTTGCAACGAGGCGCTAGTGTTATATGAAGCGTGTGATGCCGTCATTCTGAACGAAGTGCAGGATCTCGTCCCCTTTTCAGATGAGACGCTTCACCGTGTTTAGCATTACTGCAACAGGGTATTAATGACACGCGCTTGAATGGCGCAATTCCAACTTGCTTGCGCATATTTTAACGGAGAATATAAACCAAGTAGCGATGCTCTTGGAGGGGGGATTTTTAATCCGCCCAAAATTGTGCGGAAATAGCATAAGGAGGCGGACTGAAAGTCCGCCCTCCAAGAGACTTCATCGGTAATTATTAACACTCTCTTTTGTAAAACTCGATTAAAAGAAGATAACAACCTATATAAGTTTCAAGGCATAGTATTTGCGCTAGTTGGATGTATGAACAATTTTCTCCAAAGTTCATCATCCACATCTGAACGACTTAAATGCAGCGTCCTTTTAGTCGAAGACGAGTGGTTGCAGCGCTGGTCGCTGCAACGCGCGCTCTCGGCTCACGGCTTTAAGGTTTTTAGCGCTGCCGACGGCCGCGAGGCGCTGCAGACGCTGGCTTGCCAGCCCGTCGATTGGTTGATTTGCGACTACAATCTGCCGGGAATGGACGGACTGGAGGTTATTGAGCAAGCCAGACGAATACACGCCGGATTGAACATAGCGCTTGTAACCGCCTGCGGAACTCCCGACCTCGAGCGCCGCGCTCAAAAACTCGGCGCCTATTATATCGCCAAACCTCAGCATATCCAAACCATCGTTAATCTTCTCAAAAATTCCATCTAAGAAAGCCATTTCGCACATTAAGCGCTCGCTTTTGAGCCAAATCGCTCATATATTGAAACATCTCTTCGAATGACTGATGCTGATGCTGATAATTACTTTCTAACTTTCTCCCTTTTTATGACGGCTGTATTAATTGGCGCTGTGTTGCTCAGCGCCTTGCACGCCGCGCTGCCCAATCACTGGATAACGATGGTGATGTTGAGCCGTGCGGAAAGGTGGACACATCGCGAATCACTGTTCGTAACTGCTATCGCCGGCTTCACGCATACGATATCGACTATTGTCGTTGGCATTTTCATAGGCTTGGCCGGTTGGAAACTTTCGCAGGTTGCGGAAGTTTATATGCGGGTTGCGGCGCCGGCGATACTGGCTGGAATCGGTTTGTTTTATGTCATCCTCGACTTATCCGGCAAGGGCAGCCACCGCCATTGCTGCCACGACGAAGACGAGCCGGATAATCAGCATCACAAGGGCCATCTGCATCCGGATAAAGCCAAGTCCCGACGCGGCAAAGCCGCCGTCATCGGCTCGCTGATGTTAGCGATGTTCTTATCGCCCTGCTTGGAAATAGAGGCGTTCTATTTCACCGCTGCCAAATTCGGCTGGGCTGGAATTATATCAGTGTCGGTTATTTATGTCGTTCTATCAATAGTCGGGATGGTGGTTTTAGTGCATCTCGGTTTAAAGGGCGTCGAAAAATTGCGCTGGAGTTTGTTGCAGCATCACGAGCGATTAGTTTCGGGGATAATGCTGATTTTAGTCAGTCTGTTAGTTTATTTCGTCGAATTCTAAAACGGGATCTGTTTGGAAATAATTCTCACTTTCATCGATTTTTTCGTCCATCTGGACAAGTATATCGGACTTATACTTGAACGATATGGTCTATGGACTTATTTAATATTATTTTTAGTTATATTTTGCGAGACAGGGTTAGTTGTAACGCCGTTTTTACCGGGCGATTCGCTGATATTTGTCGTCGGAGCATTCGCTGCGGCTGATTGGCTGGATATTAAATGGATATATCTGGACTTGGCGGCTGCGGCGGTTTTGGGCAATATGCTGAATTATGCTATCGGCAATTATCTCGGACCGGCGGTGTTGGAAAAGGACACCCGCATCTTCAAGCGCGCTTATCTCGATAAAACCCGCGCTTATTTTGCCAAATATGGTGCGGCAACAGTGGTCGTCGCCCGCTTTTTACCCATCGTGCGCACCTTCGCGCCGTTCTTAGCCGGCGTCGGGCGGATGGCTTATGGCAAGTTCACCTTCTACAATTTCGTCGGCTGTGTGGCTTGGGTGTCGTCTTTTTTATTTGGCGGATACTTTTTCGGCAATATTCCCATCGTAAAGAAAAATCTTACTTTAGTTATATTCGCTATAATCATCCTGTCTTTCGCGCCGACGGCAATCGGCCTGTTAAAACAGAAGAAAAGGGCAGATTCGCATTAATCTGTTGCTTATACTATACACGACGACTTATAGCGTCGTGTTTATACATAGCGACATTATTCTTTGCGTTTCTTATATATGTCATCCTGAACGAAGTGAAGGATCTCGTCCCCGTTTATCCAGACGAGCTGCTTCACTGCGTTCAGCATGACGCCCGCGAAATATGCGAACTGAATTATGACGCTGTGTATAGATATTTTAACGCATAAAATTGTTGACGGCTATGCATCATACTTTTCCCTGCGCAGCAGGAGGAAGTATCTCGTCTGGAAGCGGGGAACTTTGGTTCTTCACTCAGTTCACAATGACGATGTCCAACATTTTTTCTCACTTTCCAACTTTCTGACTTTCTTACTTTCTAATGCGTAAATCCTGGCATCGCTATTTTTTTGACTTGGCGAAAAGCGCTGCGGAGATGGCGACCTGCGACCGGCTTCACGCCGGGACAGTTTTAGTCAAGAACAAACGCATCGTCGCAATGGGCTTCAACGGTTCGTTGCCGGGAGCGCTGCATTGCGACGATGTCGGGCATCTTCTCGTCGAAGGTCATTGCGTCCGCACGGTCCATTCGGAGATAAACGCTATCTGCAACGCAGCGCGGATGGGCGTCAGCACGGAAGGGTCTGAAGCCTATATCACTGCGTCGCCGTGCTGGAACTGTATCAAAGCCCTGCGCAATGCCGGCGTCGCCGCTATCTACTTTGACGAGCGGTATAAGAATGCCGAATCGACCTGGCCGAACTTCGTCGCAGCCAGCGAGCGCAAGGATGAATCTGGCTCTATGTTTTACCAGGTTTTAATCTCTGAAGAGAAATGCGCAGAGCGGTGATAATTTAAATGGCTGAGATTATTGGTTTTATAAATTCTCTGGACGCCCGGGCGTTATATTTTATCAACAATTTCGGACGCAATCCGGTCTTCGACTGGCTTATGCCTTGGTTCGACAGCAACCGCAATTGGATGGCGCCGCTGATTCTGCTATGGATAGGCGTAATGATATGGGGCGGACGCAGAGGACGCTGGGCAAGCGCAGCGGCTGTTATTCTTGTAGTCTTATCCGACCAGATTTCATCATCGCTCATCAAACCGCTGGTCGAACGAATTAGGCCTTGTAATGTCTTATCCGGGCTGCACTTTTGGCAGCGCGGCGAATGGCTGATAATTCCCGACCCAATCTTGACGATTTACAAGAAATCGTTTTCGTTCCCGTCTTCGCACGCCACTAACAGCGCGGCGCAAGCCTTGTGGTGGAGTTGGATTTATCCGCGCAGCGCCGCCGCCTGGATTGTTCTGGTCGTTGTTATCGGTTATTCCCGCCTTTACATTGGCGTGCATTATCCTGCCGATGTGTTAGGTGGCTGGCTGGCCGGGGGAATATGTTTCGGGATGATTTACGGCGTTGTTAAGAAATGGGGACCGCAAGATTTGAAATATTAATGAGTTTGCAAGTTTGCAAGTTGGCGAGTTGAAGAGTAGAAATAAGAGAAATAGTAATGATTAATAATTAATATATTGTAGAGGTAATTGCAAAAGTGTTGGATTTATTAACTGTCGGCAAGGCGGACGCTCTCGTCCGCCGCATCTATGCTTGGCTTGGTTTTCGGCGGACGAGAGCGTCCGCCTT
>VGIO01000115.1 GCA_016867855.1 Calditrichota bacterium | reverse complement strand
TAATGGTAGATATGGACTAAATGGACTCTATGGACACATCTTGAAAGATTATTTGACTAACATTAAAGGTTGGATGTTGGATTGTCCTTGTGAATTGGACAGTTTCACCCAATACTTGCCGGCGGGGATGTTGGACGCGTTCCAGATTAGTTGTCTCTCGCAACTTTACTTAGATTATTGTATAGATTTACAATGTGCCGGTCATTTAGGTCGAGGATATCAATAGTGATAAATTCCTATCTTGTGATGTGAAGCGAGAATCGCAAAATCTATGTTTATTTCAATCAGTTAATTTGCTTGTGAGCATTATAATCCCTCCCAGCCCCATCGCCACTAGTAACGCAATCGCCCACAACCGTTATTGTCGGCATTCCAGGGCGGGCGGGATTTTGGATAACTGCCCATTAGGAACATCCCTAACCAGGCGCTTTCCAGATAATCCGCTCCCCGCCGGAACAGCGCCCACCAGGCGAAAATACCGAACAGGACAAAATAGACAACAAAGGAAATTATCTCACCGGTTTCCATTAAATAATACCTCTTATCCCTCTGAGTTCTCTGTGTCTCTGTGTTTAATCATTTACCTAGATACGACCGTTCGATGCCGAAGACCATTTTCAACCCGGTGGCGACCGCGCCGAGCGCGGCGCCGATGAGAATCGCCCGCTGGGCGACCATATTCGGCACTTCCATCACCCAATCGGTCAGTCCGGGCAAGTCTTTCCAAATCATCTGCCCGACCGGTACGCGACCGAGCATCACGATGACGGCAGTTGCCGCCAGGAGTGCGGCTTGCCACGACCGCACCCGGAACGCCCGGAAGGCGGCTGACGCGATGTAGAACGCCAGTGTGGCATACATCGTCGAACTCATCGGGACATACATCTGCAGGTAGAGCCGGTCGTTGAAAAAGCTCCCCGGTGTGATGCCGCCGATGAAACCCGCCAGCACGACGAGCACCAGCCCGGCGATGGTGATGATTTTATATTGCCAGTCCGGCTCGCGACGCTGAATCTGGTCCACATTGACGCGCACCAGGTTCGACACACCAAGCACATAGGCGAAGGCGACGACGATGACCGCCCATTGCTGGAAGCGTCCTGCCAGTCCCTGCACCGCCCAGTGCGGCACAAAGAACTGCAGCATCATAAACAGCCCGAAGAAGAGGGTCAGGCGAAGTGGAATTTCGTGACGCATTTGAATTTGGAATTTGGAATTTGGAATTTGGAATTTGGAATTTGGAATTTGGAATTATTGGTTCGTTATCGAGTTCAAGATAAATTAGTAAGACTTGATATTTACTCTTGAGTAAATATTAGATAAAATTCAAATGTAAAATTCCAAATTCAAAATCTGGACTATTGAAAGGCAAAATGTTCACTCAAATGTCCGAATTCAAATTCTAAATTCCAAATTCCAAATTCCAAATTAGTTACGCGACCGTTATATCTTTGGCAAGATAAACATCCTGGATGGTATTCAGGATTTTCACGCCGTCTTTCATCGGCTTCTGGAAGGCTTTGCGGCCGGAAATCAAGCCCATTCCACCGCCGCGCTTGTTCAGCAGCGCTGTCAGGGCGGCTTCCGCCAGGTCGTTGGCGCCGGACGCGCCGCCGGAATTAATGAGACCGACGCGCCCGTTGTAGTTGTTGATGACTTGATAACGCACCAGGTCAATGGGATGGTCGGTCATCAGGTCGGAATACATCCGCTTGTCGAACTTGCCGTAATTGCTGCCTTCCATATTGAGCATCTCATAGCCGCGCAGGGCGTCAGGCAGTTTCTGCTTGATTATATCGGCTTGTATTGTCGCGCCGAGGTGATTGGCTTGCCCGGTTAGGTCCACCGCCGAGTGATAATCCTTCTTGCCCTGCTTGAAAGCCGCATTGCGAGTATAGCACCAGAGGATAGTTACCAGCCCCAACTCATGGGCGTATTCGAAGGCTTCCGACACATCTTGCAGTTGGCGCGTCGATTCCTGCGAGCCGAAGTAGATTGTTGCTCCGACGGCTACCGCTCCCATCTCGAAACACTGGTCAACCGACCCGAACATTATCTGGTCGTGGGCGTTGGGATAGGAGAGCAGTTCGTTGTGGTTGATCTTGACTATAAAAGGAATCTTGTGCGCCCATTTGCGAGCCACTATTCCAAGCACGCCGAAGGTCGAAGCCACGGCATTGCAGCCGCCTTCGACCGCCAGTTCGACGATTTTCTCCGGGTCGAAATAGATTGGATTAGGTGCGAAGGATGCTCCCGCCGAATGTTCGATGCCCTGATCCACCGGCAGGATGGAGAGATAGCCGGTGCCTGCCAGCCTTCCGGTGTTGAAGATCGACTGCATATTGCGCAGCACGGCGGCTTTACGGTCGCTGGAAATAAACACCCGGTCGATGAAATCCGGCCCCGGCAAATGCAGCCGCTCTTTGGGAACGGCTTTACAGGTATAGTTGAGCAGACCTGCAGCGTCCGCCCCTAAGAGTTCGACGATTTTGTCGATTTGTTTTGGCATTCTGAATACCTCTATTTTGATTTAAATGACTAATGACTAATGACTAATGTTAATGATGATGATGATGATGATGATGGTGATGGTGATATCTGATAGTTGAAAGTGATTACTTTGATTGCCTCATTACTTCCCCTGCTAATTTATGTGCAGCGCGGACAGGTTCCGGCAGGCGGTATTTAGTGCAGCAGGCTAATACTAATTTAACAGCATTTTCGGCGTCGCACAAGTGCCCCGGCGAGATGAAGACCGGTTTGACGCCGGAACGAGTGCGGACGACACAACCGATTTCCTCGGCTTTAGGCTTTAGGCTTTGGGCTTTAGGTTTTTCATTCTGCATTCTGCACTCTGCATTCTGCATTCTGCAATCTGCACTCTGCATTAGCAGGCTTTGAGCGCCCTTTTGATTTGCCGGCTCTTCATAATATCCGCACAGCCTCGATTTAGCGCAGCCGACGGCTGGCAGACTTAGTTCCAGCCCTAAGTGGCAGGCAATGCCGCAACGGCGGGGATGGGCGATGCCCTGCCCATCGACGATAACAGCCTCCGGCTTGACCGTCAGGTTGGCAAAGGCTTCTAACAGCGCCGGCAGTTCCCGGAAAGCCAATAAACCGGGAATGTAGGGGAATGCTGCTGGAAATGAGGCTGAGGCTTGAGCGATGACCTTTTGCTGCGACCGGCTCCAGACGACCACGGCAGCATGAATGAGGTCAGGCATCCGAACGGCTGTCAACCCTCTGTGGGCGAGAGATATTGATGAATTAAACGATCCGCTGTCAACCGCAGAGGATTGACAGCGGTTGACCGCTTCCCTCCGTAAGCGGGGGAGAAATGGCGAATCTGACGAAGTGTCCGCACCGGCAATTAGGTCGGCGGAAGATAAATCACCAGTATGGATGATTTTATTTTGCAACTCTCGTTGCAGCCGAATGGCGCTTTCTACATCTATTACCAATGAACTTCAAGGCTTTGTTTCTTTAAGCCTAAACCGGCTGTTTGCGGCGACTCCTGTATAGACTCTCTTATCGTGAAGGCTGTATAGAATTACTTTACATTCGGACGCATCACCAATCCCGAAATGGAGTGTATTGCTGTTTTGGCTGCCGGCGCCCTTGCCGCCTTCAAATTGGCGTATGATGGACTTTTCACCGGCTTTAACCTCAACTATGTCGCCGATTTGACCGAGAATTCCATTTGGTTTTCGATTGGAAACCACCTCCACCCAATTACCCACCTTCTCCGTCACATTTCTGAATAATTCCACCTTCCCGCTTTCGCAAACCGCTAAGTCCAGCCTGCCGTCATTGTCATAGTCCGCTGTCGCGCAGCCCCAGCCGTTGAAAATGCGCGTGCCGGACAGGAATGTTACATCTTCAAAATGATCTCCTTTGTTCTCATATAGAAACGACCGGCGGTTGGGATAAACACAGGTGATAAACAGGTCGAGGTCGCCGTCGTTGTCGAAATCGCCCCATACTGGTTCCGAGTGGCACTCCTCATATTTGATGCCCCACTGCTTCCGGACATCGACGAAGGGCAGTTCAGATTTTGGATTTTGGATTTTGGATTTTGGATTAGATGTATCCTGTTCCATTTTCCATCTTCCATTTTCCATTAAATCATTCCTATACAGCATCGTCCGGTTTGAAAAACCAATATATCTCGGATGTGCCAGGTTGCAGGCTATCAAATCGAAATCGCCATCCCCGTCGAAATCACCCCACTGGCAGCCAATCGTATGTCCCCACCAGCCTTCGACCTCCGCGCCATCGACGCCATAGAAAGCAGCCCGGTTAGTGAATTTTGGATTTTGGATTTTGGATTTTGGATTTTCTGAATTTGGAATTTGGAATTTGGAATTTGGAGTGTTTTTAGCAGCATCAGCATCACTGTCATTATTAATCCAGAATATGTTCTCTTGCAGCCGATAATTTCCGACATACAGGTCTTGGTCGCCGTCCCGGTCGAAGTCGCAGGCGACCGGGCTGCGGGCGCAGAGGTTGCGTTCATTCGGGGGAATCAGCCCGAAGGCTGCGGTCGAGTCGTGAAAGATGCCGGTTGAATCCTGTATTAAGAGCCGGCTGGGCCAGGCATTACCAAGGTCGCCGGCGCCCTTGGCGGGCTTCTCGTAGCCAGGGATAAATAGGTCTAATCTTCCATCGCCGTTAGCGTCGAACCAGATGGCGGCTTCGGTCGAGAAGGAATCAGCCAGCGGGAAATAACCACCCTCTAAAATCGGATGAATATACTCACTGAACGGATTCGGTTTATAAAATGTAGAATTTCTGAAAAATTTTTCGGCTTTGTTCGTATCCGACGATGATGAAAAGCAGAATAGATCCAAATCACCATCCGAATCCGCATCCCCCCAAATCCCACCGTGGCAGCCTTCAGCGGAAAGTATTCTCCTTTTATCGCGCTGAGACTGATGAGTCCGTTCGATAAACAATATGCTGTCATTTATATTATCATTGCTAAAAAGCCGGCTGCCTCCGCACAGCAAGTCATCGTCGCCATCGTTATCGTAATCCCCCCAGGCAATGCGCGAGCCGCGGGCGCTGTCCAGCCCGACTGATACGGTCACCCTATCAAACTTAAGCCCAGTATATTTTGTCCTTTCTCGACAAAAGTCCATTAAGTCCATATAGTCCATTAAATTAAAAACCACCTTTAAACTATCTATAGCCCTCCCTGCAAACCGGTCATACACATCGCCAAGAATAGCGGCTTGCGTCCAATGATGAGCGGTCTCAGCCAGATTGCCTTCCAAATGGGCTATTCGACCGAGCGTCAGATTCTGGGGCGCAGCGGTGTTGTTGTCGTCCAAATCATAGACTGCCAGCGCAAGAGATTCCTCGGCAAATTTGCGCGCCTCTTTCAGATTGCCGGCACGCAAGCGGATTTCAGCCATCAGCAGCGGCAGCAAGGCTTTGGTCTGTTGTTCGTAGAGCAGCCATTCTTCCGGCGTTACATACGACGGTCGGACAACCTTGGAGCGGTATTGATAAGCCCGCTCGATCCAGGTCCGTGCTGAATCAGCGCCTTGCGGAATATCGAGTAGATATGATCCGGCAATAGATAAATTAGTGGGATGCATCGGCTCGCGTGCTATCCAATCATAGGCGGCTTGAGCAGCCGCGGTCGTGTCTTTGAGCGCAAGGTAAGTTACGACCAGATTCCGATAACCATAATTCACCCACGAGTTAGCGGAGTATTTATGAATAAAATCGTGGAGATAGTGGGTTTTTGCCGAGTCGTTCGTCCAAATGGGATATAGTCCGTCCCAGAAGCGGCTGCCGATGATGTCTGTGGCTTCTTGGGAGGCGGGGTATTTTTCAATAAGTCTATCGGCTTGCGCGTTTGCGCTTGAGTCATTTAATAATTGAGCGGCGATATAAGATAAAAACAACGCGTCTTTGGCATTGGAGGTGGTATAATTCGACGCTTCGGCGCGGATAAGATTATTGAGCGAGCCGGCGTTAGATGTGTCTTCCTCCGCCCATTGCGTCAGGCTGCGCCAGTAAGCGCTGTGAAAGCCGGTCGAATCAGGGAAGCGCTCGGCTAACTGGCGATAATAACGCGCCGCTTCCGGCAGATTGCCGTCAACCTTATGAGACTCAGCCAGCAACTTATTGATTTGCGCGAACTGTTGCGGATCGAGTTTTTTAATATCAAGAAGGCTTTGGAGTTTTCCGCGCAATTCGCCAGTCATCTTACGCCGCAGCATAATTTTCGCGTCCTGTAACACTGAATCGATTGCCGCTTCCGGCATTTTACCCAGAGTAAATGTCAATTCGGCTGGCTTTGAGAACCGTCCCGGCGCGCAACTAACGACAAGGAGTAAGCAAAGCAAAGTAAATAGAATGACAATTCTTTCACTTTGATATTTTATCATTGACATTTGCCTCCCTCTTATTAGATGAATTTGAGATGATGTGTTAATTCGGGTCTGCTGAATAATTCGAGAAAATGCCTTGACTGGCAAGGCGCATGCCCCTGTGCGCCGACAATATGCGCTCAACAAACGGCGGACGAGGGCGTCCGCTTTGACGCAAAGTGAATTACTCAGTTGACCCTAATTCTACATTCTACATTTTAAATTCTAAATTTATATCATCTTCCCATCGCGCCTTGCAGCAGTTTGACCGGGTCGAAGGGCAACTGGGGCGGTGTAAAGTGGCAATAGACGCCTATCGTCATTCCAGAGTGGCTTATTTCCGGCAGGGGATATCCGATAATAGGCGTCAGGTCGCCTTTCGAGCCGGGCTTCAGTTCATAAGTCCAGACATCCGAGGTCGGAAATGCCCGCCAGCCGATACGCAAACCGTAGTTTAAATCGGGCGTCGAGGCATATTCGAGGTTAAGCGCGGTTTGGAAGCCAAAGGTGTGATTTCGGATTATCAAGGTGTAATCCGTGTAGCCAGCCAGCCAACTCCCATAACTGAAGGTCTGTTCGATAGAATAGAATCGGGCGGCGGCTTCGATTTCAGCCGAAAGCGCCCATTGGCCTATGTAGAAGCGCCGCATAAATCCGCTCTGTATTCCCCACACCAGCGGCGGATTGGTCGTTATGTCGGCAAAGTAACTTCCACCTTCATATTCTGCCGGCGGGAAGAGGAAATGTCCGCCGACGATGAAAAAGGTCTGTCGTTTATTGACAATGTTGGCGATGTTGACTTGGGCGTCGAGGTCGAAACCGAAGGTCATCCCGTCGAACGGCTCTTTGACCCACAGGTAGTCGCCGATAAGCGGGATGTAACCTTCGCGGTGTTTAAACTGATAGAGTCCGGTTTTAACGGCGATGTCGATGCCGAGCCGCGGGTGTTCTTTAACCTGCATCCCCGGCGACCACGACTCGCGTCTGACCGCCCAAGCCGATGAACGTTCGTTTGGCTTGCTTCGATTGTCCGCGACTTTGCCGACCCTCGCCCAACCGCGCTTGACGAACTTGACATTCCCATCGCCGACCGCCATCCACTCGCCGACCCAGAGAGGGTCGTCCAAACCCAAGCCTTCCTTTCGACCCAGCGGAAAAGTAATATCGCGGCCCAGGACTTCGACAATCGGCGCCGAAAGAGTGAACTCGGCAATTGCCCGCGTGGCAGTCTGCAGGTTGCGAGCAAAGTTCGAGGCGGCGCTTTCGACGGCAAACTCCTTGGATCCGAAACCCATCGATTCGGTCGAATGCTTGACTCGCAGCCTGACGACCGGCGTCCCGCTCGACAAGTCGATATGATACCAGATTATGCCGCCGGCGAGTTTACAGGTCCAACGGTCGCTGTCTTTGGATTTCTCCAGCGAATAATCCGACAGCGCCGGCAGAAAGATATAAGCCGCGTTCATCACCTTCTCGATTTCCTCGAGCGTGATACCTAATTCCTTGGCTTTAGACGCCAGGAACAATTGGCGCTTCTCTTCGCTGACCAGTTCGCCGCCGCGGGTTTGCAAGGCGCCTTCGACGATTTCCAATATCGGCGGGACTAGCTTCTCTTGCATCAATCCTGCCAAATCATCGATAGTGAGGGATGAGCGGGTATTAGCGGCTGCGGCAAATTCAGATATCAACGCTTCCGGCAGCGGATTGAAGTCGAAGCGCGGCATTTCGATTTGCTGTTTGATTTCGGTGAGTATCACGCCGACATAGCGGGACTCTATGCGGCGCGCCTGTGGAGTGGTCAACCACAATGCGTCGATGAAGGAGATGGACTTGCGCTCATAGCGCGGCTGAGCCGAAACCGGCCGCACGGCGGCAAATCCGAATATGAGAGTTAATACTGCAAGAGAGAAGACGCGAGACGAAAGGCGTAATTTGTATGAGTATTTCATTGATTGAACTCGATGAATATTAATTGGACAAGAGTTCTTTGAAGTATTCATAAAGCGCTGAAAGCGCGTCTTGTCCGTGTAGGTGGGCATCCGGACATATATTTGTTATTAGCGATTCGCCTGGACTCCCGCCTTCACAGGAGAGACGTGTGAATATAATTTCCTGGATTCTCGGATAGACTGGCAAGCGGGAATGACGCACTATTCTGACGCTATGATATGCTGAATCTGGCTGACTTTAAGCGGTGTAACCAGTATCTGTTCATCTGCCCATCAATCGTTCCAACTGATAAGTGTGCCGCAGCGGATGCGTGACGGCGTGTTCGAGCATCTCCTCGATGGTGTAAGGCGCTTTCCAGCGTGAGAGATAGGTTTGGTCGAAGTAGCGTTGTTCAGGGATGTCCTTGAGCGGCGCTGCCCAGCGCTCGGCAAGGTGGTCGAGGTATTCGTCGGCGTGCTTTTCGATTTCGTATTCTTCCCAAGTGGGGATGACTTGCGGGTCGGGCAGTTCCAACTTTTCACAAATCCAGGTCAGGTAGCCTCTGGCAGCGCGCAGGATATGGCGCAGTAAGGCTTCCAGCGAATCGTAACTCGGGTCGCCGGTGTTCTGCGGCAGTTGAAGTCCGGCGGCTTTCGCCTGCCGCCAGAACGCGACGAACTCGCGCAGAAAGCGGTCTTGCAGCGCTATCAACGCTGCCGCGCCGCGATATTGATATTGAGGTAGGTTCATTTTGATTTAATTGACGATGTTAATGGTAATGCTGATGCTGATATGAGATATAATATGTAGGATTATTAACATTAGCATTGGCATTAGCATTAGATTGACTATTGCTTTAAATAATTTTTAGAATTAGTTTATATGTAATTTACTGCAATTCAGCAAATTCTGCAACCTAAAAACTCATCTGGGGGTCGCTTGACCGACGAAAATCATACATTGTCTCAAGGATTATCGCCCGACGCCTACCGCGCGATGGACGGCCGGCAATACACGCCTTACATTCGACACCAGCAAACTGTAGCGGAATTTACCGCCCGGGCAATTATCCTCGGCGCGATACTCGGCATAATCTTCGGCGCTGCAAATGCCTATTTGGGATTGAAAGCCGGAATGACTGTTACGGCGTCGATTCCGGTGGCGGTCATCTCGATGGGGATTTTGCGCGGCGTTTTCAAGCACGGCACGGTGCTGGAGAATAACATCGTCCAGACTGTCGGTTCAGCCGGCGAGTCAATAGCCGCGGGTATCGTATTCACTATCCCGGCTATCCTACTGATGGGTTTGCAGCCAAAGATAGCGACGATATTCTCGGTCGCCGCCTTAGGCGGATTGCTCGGCGTCCTGCTTATGATACCGTTGAGGAAATTGCTGATGGTAAAGGAGCACGGCGCTCTGCCGTTCCCGGAAGGCACCGGCTGTGCTGAAGTATTAGTCGCCGGCGAGCGCGGCGGCTCAAAGGTGAAAATCGTCTTTGCTGCGCTGGGCTTGGGAGCGGTCTATAAAGCGCTGATGGATCCCCACATCTTCGGTTTATGGACTGAAACGCCGGCGTTGAAACTGCCGTTTTTGAAAAAAGGCGTCATAGCCTTCGATTCGTATCCGGCGCTGCTGGGAGTAGGATTTATCGTCGGTCCGCGCATCGCGGCGTTGATGTTAGCCGGCGGTTCGCTGGCGTGGTTAGGGCTTATCCCGTTGATTGCCACTATCGGCGAGCATCTGCCGACGGCGCTGTTTCCCGCGTCCATTCCGATTTCTGAGATGTCGCCGGGCCAGATCTGGAACAACTACATCCGCTATATCGGCGCCGGAGCGGTAGCG
>VGIO01000114.1 GCA_016867855.1 Calditrichota bacterium | reverse complement strand
ACGCATATCATTCAGCGAGAGCGGCTCGAAGAGAACAACTTCGTCCACCCGATTGAGAAATTCCGGCGGGAAATAAGACCGCAACTGCTCCAATACTTCATTGCGCGCCTGCTCCGGAATGGCATCCTTATCTATCTCGGCTTCCAACAACGCAGCGCTGCCGATATTGGAAGTCATTATTATCACCGTATTCTTAAAATCGACGGTTCGACCCTGCCCATCGGTCAGCCGGCCGTCATCTAATAACTGCAGCAAAACGGCGAACACCTCCCGGTGCGCTTTCTCAATTTCATCGAAGAGAATTACCGCATAAGGTTTTCGTCGGACGGCTTCCGTCAACTGCCCGCCTTCTTCGTAGCCGACATAGCCCGGCGGCGCGCCGATGAGCCTGGCGACAGTGTGCTTCTCCTGATACTCCGACATATCGATGCGCGTCAATGTTTCCTCGCTGTCGAACAGGGCTTGCGCCAACGCCCTCGCCAGTTCTGTCTTGCCGACGCCGGTCGGACCGAGGAATATAAACGACCCGATAGGTCGGCGCGGGTCTTTGACGCCGGCGCGTGCGCGCAGAACCGCATCTGCCACAGCCCTGACTGCCTCGTCCTGCCCGATGACTCGTTTGTGCAACGTTGCCTCTAATTGCAGCAATTTTTCGCGCTCGCTTTGCAGTAACTTCGACACTGGTATGCCGGTCCAGTTTGCCACAATCCGCGCAATTTCGGCTTCGGTAACTTCTTCCTTAAGCAGTCTTTCATAGGGCAGTGCGTTAAGTTGCATCTCCGCTTGCTTCAACTGTTTCTCCAATCCAATCATTTTGCCATACTTAAGTTCGGCGGCTTTGTTCAGATCGTATTCCCGCTCGGCGCGGTCAACAGCTAGGCGAGTGGCATCTATCTGCTCGCGCAGCGCGCGGCTGCGTGCGATGATTTCCTTCTCCTTCTCCCAGCGCGCTTTGAGTTCGGCGCCGCGGCTATGTAACTCAGACAACTCCTCTTGAATCGCCCTCAATCTTTCCTGTGTTCGCTCATCTTTCTCGCGTTTGAGCGCGGTCTGTTCGATTTCTAACTGTGTTGAGCGGCGTGTGATGTCGTCCAGTTCAGCCGGCAGCGAGTCGATTTCGGTGCGCAGCATTGCCGCGGCTTCATCGACTAGGTCGATGGCTTTGTCCGGCAAAAATCGGCCTTGAATGTAGCGATTCGACAACGCTGCAGCAGCCACTAACGCATTATCCTGAATGCGCACGCCGGAATGGATTTCAAAACGCTCGCGCAGTCCTCGCAAAATAGAGACGGCGTCTTCGACCGAAGGCGGTTCGACCAGCACCGGCTGGAAGCGGCGCTCCAGCGCCGGATCCTTTTCAATATGCCGGCGATATTCATCCAAAGTCGTCGCGCCGACGCAATGCAGTTCACCGCGCGCCAGCATCGGCTTCATAATATTGCCGGCGTCAATCGAACCTTCCGCCCGCCCCGCGCCGACGACATTATGCAATTCATCAATGAATAGAATAATGCGCCCTTCCGATTTCTCAACTTCCTTCAGGACGGCTTTTAGACGTTCCTCGAATTCGCCGCGGAATTTGGCGCCGGCGACAAGCGAAGCGAGGTCCAACGCCCAGATAGTCTTCTCTTTCAAGCCTTCCGGCACATCGCCGCGCACTATCCGCTGCGCCAAACCCTCGACTACCGCTGTTTTCCCCACCCCCGGTTCGCCGATTAAAACTGGATTGTTTTTGGTGCGCCGCGATAGAATACGCATCACACGACGAATCTCTTCGTCCCTCCCGATGACTGGATCCAATTTCCCACGTTGCGCTTCGCTGACCAAATCGCGTCCATAGCGCGTTAACGCTTCATAGGTCACCTCGGGATTCGGACTCGTAACGCGCTGATGACCGCGCGCAAAAGTCAAGGCTTTCAATGTCCGCTCGCGGGTTATGTCGAACCTTTTTAGCAGTCCTCCGAGCCGCGTCGGCTCAGCCGTCTCAATCAAAGCCAAAAAAAGATGTTCGACGCTGATATAATCATCGTTCATCCGCGTGGCTTCAGACTCCGCTCTAACCAGCGTCTGCTGCGCCACCGGTGTTAAATATATTTTCCCCAGTTCGACTCCCGGTCCGCTGACGCGCGGCAGACGCGTCAGCAGCCTGTCGAGCTCGGCATTAAATTCGGGCGGCGCGATATCCATCCGCTGTAATAAGCGCTTAACGAGACCGCTCTCCTGTTCGACCAACGCCTTAAGCAGATGTTCCGGCTCTATCTGCTGGTGCTGGCGCTCCATAGCCTGCGTTTGAGCCGCCGCCAGCGCTTCCTGCACCTTGTCGGTAAATTTCTGTATGTCCATTATCGTAATTTTACATTAATCTTTGGCGAGCGAGTCACTTCTCACTCTCTCGTGTTTTATGGTTCTAATTTAACAAATATCTATCGAAATATCATCAACTTTTATGCCGGCGTCGTATTACATAATAGAATAAAAAACGCTGCCGCAATAAACAGCGGCGGCGTAAGTTGAATAACAGCCGGCAAGCCTATGCAGATGACGGCAGCACGGCGACTACAATCCAGTCCAACGGCTGTTGTATCAGATGTTCAAACCTTTTGTAAAACTTACATACTCACTGTCAACTGTAGAGAGTTGACAGCGAGTAATATCCGCTGCAGACCGCAGCGGGTCTGCAGCGGATTGTAGGTCTCAGCCGCGAACTTAAGTCGTCTTAATGCACTTTGATGTCGATTTGCTTCGGTTTGGCGACTTCGGCTTTAGGCACTGTGACGACGAGCAAACCGTTGCGGAACTGGGCGTCGATTTTGACCGCCTCAACCTGGCTCGTGAACTGGAACGACCGACGGAAAGAACCATAGACGCGCTCGCATAGATATAGATTGCGTTCTTTCTTATCGGTAGTCTGCTGCTTCTCGCCGGAAATCGTCAGAATATCGTTCTGCATTTCCAGTTTGACATCGTCTTTGTCGAGGCCGGGTAGTTCGACGGTCAATTCGAATTTATCGCCGGACTCGATGAAATCCACCCGCGGCATCCAGGTCGCCGGCGCTTCAGATTCCTCACGATTGAAGAATTCGTCGAATATACGGTTCACCTGGCGTTGAACAGCGTTCAAACCGCTCAGCGGCGCCCTGTTCCAGTAAGGGTCCCAACGAACGAGAGTCATTGTATATCTCCTTGATTTTAATTGATTGATAGATTTTGTTGAATGTTCTAGTCGCCGGATTTGAACTCCATTGACTTGCTATTTGATTGAATTTAGTGCAAGCGATGTGCCAATTTTATAAACATCATATATTCAATATATAAGGAAACGTCACATTGCAGGACTATTAGAATCCGACAACATATTGGCAGAAATACTGCCATTATGGCTGTAGCACTTAAATAATTTGGCAGAATATTCGAATGAAGTTTAACTTGACAATTCGCAATTCAATCCTTAACTTATAGCGTTAAATAACCTTATCGTCCAAATCACACCTTTAACATTTAGGAGGCTAGAATGCGCGCCACCTCTTTGATTATTCTATCCCTGGGCTGCTTATTCGCTGCTGGGAACACCGCCGCGGCGCCTGCAGCGGGAGGAGACGCCGTAACGGTCAATATCCACAGCGAAGGCCAACACGGCTTTTGCGCCGACCTTAATTTCCCAACGCCCAATCTACACGCCGTCCGTCTGGGCGGCTATCCCCGTCTGTGGGTCGAGATGGAAGGAATGCTGCTCGATTTCGATGCCGAAGGACCGGCGCTGCCCAGCATCACCCGTCTAATCGCCGTCCCCGACGGCTATCGCGTGCAAGCCAAAATCAGGCAAATCCAGATTAAAAAAATCAATGTCGAAGCGGTCTTGCCGCGCGACGAGCAAGACGACCGCGCGCTGCGCCAGGTCCAACCATTACCGATGGTGGATGTCGGCGAAACCGGCCGAATGCGCTGGCTGAACATCGCCCCGGTGGCTATTCGACCGGTCGCTTATAACGCTGCTGAAAACACCCTCGAAGCGGTCGAAAACCTCAGCTTCGAATTCGAATTCGTTCCTGATCCGCGCATCGCCAGTCATAACAATTCCGACCCGGCGCGCTACTGGTCGCCGATTTACGATGAACTATTCCGCGCTATGCTGCTCAATCCAAATTATCTGCCGTTCATAATGCCCGGCGGAACGATTGTCCGGCGCGGCAGTTATGTCATCATCACCAATCACTATCTTACCCAAACTCTGACCGATTTCGTCGAATGGAAGAAGCGCAAAGGCTATAATGTCGTCGTCGCGCCAATCTATCGGCCGGGAATTGCACCGGAGGAGATTCGCGATTGGATTAAAAACGCTTACGACACTTGGACGCAGCCGCCGGAAGTCGTCTTGCTGCTCGGCGATGTCAACGCCGCAGCAATGCAGATGCCGGCTTTTAGGATGCGTCATCCCGACCATCGAAGATATCCCAACGAAAACGATGTTACCGACCTGCCTTATACATTAATGAATCCGGAAGATTATTTTCCAGATTTATTAATTGGCCGCGTTTCGGTGGACTCTTCGTCGCCGACCGACCCGCTGAAGTATTGGTCGCGTATCTTGGCGCACGAACAAGACGCACATACATTTCCGGCTGCGGCTTTCCACCGCGCCACCCTATACGGCGGCAACTTTGGCGACGGCGCATTACCAGTGCTTAGCCCTGTCGAAACCTGCGAGTGGCTCGGTATGCGCCTCGAAGCGCGAGGCTGGAATGTCGAAGGCTTCTATTATCGCGGCGAAGGCGATAATATTAATCCAGACCCTATCATCAGATCACTTAACCGCAGCGTCAATATTTTTGTTTACCGTGGTTGGGCTGACGCCAACGGCACACACTTCCCCCAATTCTACCGCAACCATCTGCCGAATGTTGACAACGGCCCGCTTCTGCCGATTTGGACCTTTTTCGTTTGCAATGTGGGCGACTTTGGCAATAATGCCGTCAATCCCTGCTTCGGCGAAATGACCATACTAAACGGCACGCGGCGCCGTCCGTCCGGCGCGCTCGCTTTCTTTGGTCCATCTGACCTGCACACTAACACCCGCTTTAATAATCCGTTGCTCGGCGGTTTCTATTCGACCTTGCTGTTCAAGGATGTCCGCGCTTTAGGCGCCTTGACACTCGCAGGCAAATTTGAAATCTGGCGCAACAACCCCGATTACCGATACCGCAGTTTGGAGGGAAATTGGGTCGAATTTTATTTCCATGTCTATAATATATTGGGCGATCCGGATGTTGCTTACTACCTCGACCCGCCGCAACTTTTACAGGTCGAACACAATGACACTTTTTACACCGGACAGACTAATGGCCGATTTGTCGTCCGCAATGGCGCTGGACGACTGGTCAAAGGCGCTCTGCTGACCCTGCGTAAGGGCGACCAAACTAACCTCTCCATCCTGACCGATGATGTGGGCGTCGCCTTGGCGCCGTTGCAATTATTAACGCCGGATACACTGCAGATTACGGCCATCGCGCATAACGCGTCGCCTTACAAAGCCACCGTCCCCGTGCTATCGCCGCAGACAGCATTGGTCGATATCGAATCGATTACCGTTCTAAATCAAAATGGCGGCGCGGAATTGCTGACCGGTCAGTCAGTGGACATTCAGGTTACATTGCGCAATTACGGCAGCCAGCCGGCAATGGCGGTTACTGCCAGCCTCAACCTGCCAAACGATGATGTTTATGAAGTTATCGAGCGTAATATTAATTTTGGCAATATCGCTGCCAACGCCTCCGTTCAAAGCCCTACCGCGTTGCGCGTGCAGATGAACTCATTTATCTGGTTCGGGACACGGGTGATTTTCCACCTAAATATCTATAATGACGGCGTGTTCCATAACTTAGCCCTCTTTCGGTTGCCGGTCGCAGGTCCGCAGTTGACCTATTTGGAACATCGCTTTGATGGACTCCTCGCAGCCGGGCAAACCCGCGCGATGGTTGTCCGACTAACCAATCAGGGCGGCCAAGTCATCGAAGGTTTGTATGGATTGCTGCATACCCATGACAACTCTATTATTGTCGAGACCGACCGCGCTGAGTTCGGCGCCGCGGATGTCGGCGACACGGTCGAATGCGCCCAGCAATCATTCCGCCTCACCGCCAGACAGGGCGTTACGCCGGGACGCGTCGTGATGATGCGGATGGAACTCTTCAACCGCCAAAATCAGCAGGTTGGCCGAGTCTTCTTCAACATCACTGTCGGAGAACGTCGTCCTACCAATCCAATGGGTCCAGACGCTTATGGCTACTATGCCTATGACAACACCGATATTGGCTATGACCAGACGCCGGTCTATAACTGGCTGGAACTCGATCCTGAACAACACGGCGCTTACGACCAAATGTTCAAATTAAAAGACGACACGACTGTCGGCTTTCGGTTGCCGTTTAGATTCCGTTATTATGGCGTTGATTATGATTCCATCTTCGTCTGTTCCAACGGCTGGCTCAGTTTCGCTGTGAAAAAAATCGGCAACGAGTGGGACTTTTTTAACTATCCGCTACCTTGCCCTCTCGGACCGGCGACGATGATCGCGCCATTTTGGGAAGATTTAGTAGGACGCAGTTTAGGCAGTAATGTGCGTGATTCCATTAAAGTCTTCACCCGCTACGACCGTAACGAAGGCCGCTTGATAATCGAGTGGAGCCAAGCCTACGCACGTGGCGGCGGCAACATCGAAGCGCTCGAAAACTTCGAAGTCATTCTGCTTGACCCGGCTATCCACCGCTCGCGCACCGGCGATGGAGATTTTATATTTCAATACAATTCTGTCGCTCTAGTTGACCGGAGCCTTGACTACACCTTCGCTACCGTTGGCTTTCAGGATTTCAACCACCAGCGCGGAATGGAGCTGACTTATGCTTCTTATTACCAGCCTGGTTGTGATTCGCTCGTCCCCGGACGCGCCATCAAATTCACCACCAATCCGCCGGATGAATTTCTCGCAACGCATATCATCAATCCGACCGCTCCCAGCCTCTTCCGATTGGAAGAACCTTATCCCAATCCGTTCAACGCGCAGTTGACGGTTGATTTCGAATTGCCTGCGAGCGGCTATGCCCATTTAGCATTATTCGACTTATCCGGACGCCTGGCGATGGAAATTGCTAAAGGCGAGATTCGCGCCGGGAAACATACCGCTGCTCTGGATGCTATGTATCTGCCTAATGGTCTCTATCTGCTGCGACTGGAAACCGGTCAAGCATACCTGCAGCGGAAGGTGATTTTGTTGAAGTGAGAGAGTATTATGTATGATTGAGTAAAAAGCAAAAACAGTCCGATACTTCGCCACCCGCTTAATTTCATAATGCCTAAATCACTGAATTTACTAATAAAAAATCCTCATTCAATTCCCCTCGCTCAGTAGGGGAATTGAATGAGGGGCGCGCTAAGTATTAATGGGGTCATATTATAGTTGCTCTGTCGAGTTCGGGTGATCCACATCCAGCGGAATTCCAATCCCACAACACCTATCGTGGATCTGGAACTCAACGATACTCAGGCAACTATAATTCGCACCCATTAATATTAAAGGATTAGGAGGTCGCACGTCGGCTATGAAAGTAGTTATTACTGACCATAAATGGTCTATGTGCGATTTACTTACCTATCGTGTTATTGACTAACAACTATATTATGACGCTACCTGTTAAAACAATATCAAAATAACTTAACGGAGTTAAAAAATGCAGAGAGAACACTATCTATTCATCGCGCTTCTTATTATTGGAATAGCAAGCGCAAATATGGCTTTTACAGCCATTACCGTGAATCCGTTCGGGTTTGCAGCGGATCTGGAAGAAGGCGGAGAGGCAGAAGTCGAGCTAGTGTTCACCAACACCGGGGAAGACGATGTCACCTTCGAGATCAGTTATCATCTTGTGGATGATGATGAAGCACGCCGAGCCGGCCCTCGAAGGGACAATCTTGGGGATGTCATCGGCGGCTTTAACGTCGAGAATGCCAATTGGTTCGGACTGACCTGGGATGGAGAATGGATGTGGGGGATTACATACTCCGACAGCCGGATGATAGCGGTCAATGCCGAGGGTGAAGTCCGGGCGCGGCTGCAAGCCCAACCTCAAAGCTGCACTGGTTTGACTTGGGACGGTGAAGCCTTTTGGACGGCAGGGCCCAATACCCTGCTTACCAGGTTTGACCGTCGAGGCAACACCATTAGAACCATCAATGTCCAGGGCAACACACCGAGAGGCGTCACTTGGGATGGAGAAAACCTTTGGTATGCAAATCTATCAGCGCCTATTTATGTTCAACAGGTCACACCTGAAGGTCGATTACTCCGCAATCTGAACATACAGGGCTTCAACAACACCCGGCTATCCGTGGTCTGGGTGCCAGAACATAGAAACGGTCACCTCTGGGCGCACCATACCGACGGTCCGTTGTATCAGCTCAATGTCGAGGATGACAATCCCGAAATCGTTCAGCAAATCATGCTTCACCAAGGCGGAAATCGTTGGGGTATCGATCATGATGGCGAAAATCTCTGGTATGCTACCAATGATAGATGGATCTGCTTTGATGACGGCATCATCGAATTCCACATGCTTATTCCGGATCCCTCGGAGGGAATCATTCCGGGTAACGAATCGATACCGGTGAACATACTCATTCAAACAGAGGGAGCGGAAGCAGGAGTCTACAATATAATTGTAGAAATAAAACTCTCCGAACCTGAAGAACGCCGCGATGATCCGGAACAATCCCTGATTGAGATGTCGGCGGTCATTTCGGTGGGCGAGCAAACTCATTCTCTCGCTGGTCTGATTACCGACCTCGCCACTGGCGAAGCGGTCGATGGCGTCAAAACGGACTTGGATCGCTACCGGATCACCCGCTTCAGCGATGAAGATGGTTTCTTCGAGTTCAATAATTTACCTCCGGATGAATATGAACTGACATTTACCGCAAGTGACTATCTGTTGATGACGCATGCCGTTGACCTCCAGCAGGAAGACGTCGAACTGAATATCGCCCTGTTGCACGCAACCTGTGAACCCGATGTCGATGAGTTGTTCACGCAACTCGAGCCCGGCGGCGAAACCGATATGGACTTTAGCATCGCTAACAACGGCAACGGACCGCTTGCCTACCGCGTCGAAAGAAGGCTGCTTGGCGAAGCCAACGCCGCGCCCTGGAAACTCAGACGCAACTACGCCGTCGGCAACCTGCTCAACGACGACCGCATTGAAGGCGTCGCCTTCGACGGCGATAACTTCTTCGTCTCCGGCGCCGCCGGGCAAAACCCCAACGCCATCTATGTCGTCAACCGCGAAGGCGAGCGCGTCGATGCCTTCGTCCAGCCCGGCGAGTCCAACTACGGAATGAAAGACCTCGAATGGGACGGCGAACTGCTGTGGGGATCCGGCGAACAGCGCGTCTTCGGCTTCGACAGAGAAGGACAGGTGCAGATTCAGTTCCAGGGTCCTTTCAATCCCAATCAAGCCATCGCCTTCGACCCGGTGAATAATATCCTTTGGGTCTGCGCCACGACCAACAACATCGTCGGCTACGACCGGCAAGGACAGGCATTAGGTCGGGTATTAAATCGGCGAGGCTTGCGCATCTACGGCTTGGCTTACTGGCGAGACGACCCGCAGGGCTATCCGCTTTACATTTTGCATAGTCCGGCGCAGAACGAGTTGTGGGTGCATAAGATGCGCGTGGATAATGGCGACACTTTGCGGGTGCGGCAGTTGCCGGTGGTCGGCTCGCCGGGGGGAGCATTCATCACTAACACCTTCGATGTCTATAGTTGGGTGTTTATGAGCATTTCCAACATTCCGCGCGGCGACGGCAACGACCGGGTGGACATCTACCAGTTGGACGCCCGAAGGGAGTGGTTCACAGTTGCGCCGGAGGAGGGTGTCATTGAGGCGGGAGATGAGCAGGAGTTCAACTTGCACTTGAGCGCAGCCGGGCTGCCGGCGGTCACTTTTGAAGGCGAGTTAGTCTTCCTTCACGACGGGGTCGGCAGTTTGACCCGAATTCCGGTCACGCTGGATGTAGTCGAAGGTCGGATTGCGACCGAACGTCGGCTGCAATTTGCGCGCGGCTGGAACTTAATATCGACCAATTTGCAGCCCGACAACGATGACATCCGCTTCTTGATGCG
>VGIO01000113.1 GCA_016867855.1 Calditrichota bacterium | reverse complement strand
ATTCGAGCGGTCGCTGAGGGCGGCGGGAGTGCCGTATCAGGTGATTGGCGGCTTGCGGTTTTACGAGCGCAAGGAGGTCAAGGATATGCTTGCCTATCTGCGGCTGCTGGTCAATCCCGCCGACGACATATCATTCCTGCGCGTGGTCAACTACCCGCCGCGGGGAATAGGCAACGCTATCGTTGCCCAGATGCAGACGCGCTCTGCCGGTGAAAGAATACCGCTGTTTCAAGCGGGAATAGACTTGTTGAAGGAGGAGGGACTGACTCTGCGGCAGAAAGGGGCATTGATTGAATTTTATAAAATAATGGATGAATTTCGAGCGAAGATAGGCAAAGAGACGCTGATGAATGTATCGAGCGAACTATTGGAGCGTATAAAGTTAAAAGAGCGGTTGGCGGAGGAGGAGAAGGAAGATAAATCGCGTGCGGAGTCGAAGGTCGGCAATGTTGAAAATTTGGTCAACGAAATATCGCGCTATGACGAGGAGCGGCCGGAAGGCGGTTTGGAGGGCTTTTTAGAAGAGGTAGCGCTGGTAACCGATGTGGACCGGTTCGACGAGACGCAGGAGCGGGTGAGTCTGTTGACTATCCACAGCGCCAAGGGGTTGGAGTTCCCGGTGGTGTTGATTGGCGGGCTGGAGGATGGCTTGCTGCCACTATTGCAAGCGAATGGATCCGCCTCGGATGTGGAAGAGGAGCGGCGGCTGTTCTATGTGGCGGTAACCCGGGCTATGCATCAGGTGGTGCTGGGCTTTGCGCGGCTGCGGATGAGGTGGGGTGAGAGCCGCTGGAACGGCGAGCCGTCGCGGTTCTTGCGCGAGATTCCACCGGAATTACTTGCATTACCGGGGAAGTATCACCAGAAAGCCGTCCAACCGGTAATAGAGAAGCACAGCTTAGCAGTGGAGCCGGACGATTTGCGCACGGGACTGCTGATAAAGCACCCCAAATTCGGCTTAGGAATGGTGACGACATTTCGTAAAGCGGGGCTGGACAGCAGTGTGAATGTCGATTTCGACACCGTCGGACGCAAAACGCTCATTTTAAGATATGCCAATCTGGAAATCGTGAAATAATATTAAATAAGCGTGCAAATAAATAATAGTTTCGTAAAATTTGTGTTATATTACAAATTAAGATGGGCATTATGGACAAAGTGGACAGAGTGGATGGGGATTCGCGCAAGAGCGCGAAGTCGCAAAGAAATCAAACAAGTGAATATAAATAAAAGACATAAGATAAACCGAAAGGTATCTATACAGGCCGCAGTCGTCACTGGATTATTAGGTGGATGGCTGTTAGTGTTCTGCAGCGCTGTTTTAGCCGAGCAACCCGGGCGGAACGAATACCTCTACGCTCTGAAACTCTACGAAGAGAAGTATTACGACCTCGCCGCCGAGCAGTTGGAACGTTGCCTGCGGGATTTTCCGAGTTTGGGGGAAGCCGATGAGGCGCAGTTTCTGCTGGGCGAGGCGTATCTAAAGAGCGGAGATGCGGATCGGGCGCGGGCGGCATATCTGCGCACGGCTATTGTCTATCCGACCTCGCTGCGCGCTCCGGAAGCGCTTTTTAAGGTCGGCGAGTCGTTGCAAACGACCGGCCGGCTGTTGGACGCCGCGCAGGCATACGAGCGGGTGGAAGGCTTCTATTCGGGGTCGGCTTATGCTCCCATAGCGCTGCAACGGTCGGCGGCGCTGTATGCTGGCGCCGGGGAGGTTATCCGCGCCGATGAGGTCGTCAACCGCTTGATTGAAAAGTATCCCGCTTCGCCGGCGGCGTCGATGGCACGGCTGGAGAAAGCTGCAGCGCTATTTGCCCGCGGGGATTATTCTTCCGCGCTGCATTATACGCGCTGGGTAGCCGAGCGGTCCGGAATGGATAGTTTATCGGCGCGCGCCTGGCTGCAATTAGGACGTTTCTATTATGAGCGCTTCGATTTTGAGTCGGCGGTCGAAGCCTTCAAGCGCTGTATAGACGGCTTCCCGCGCGAGCCGCTGGCGGCTCAAGCCCGATTGGAATTAGCCGACCTATATAATTTCCGCGGTTTGACTGAGCAGGCTGTTGAAGTCGTCGCGCCGTTGGTGATGTCATCAGATTTTTCAGTCCGCATTGCGGCTGTGGAACGGTTGGGCGACGCAAATTATCAGCGGCGGGAATTTGAACGGGCAATAGATTTTTACGATACGGCGGCAGCCTACTCGCGCCGTGCGGCATTGAAGGCGGCGTGGCTGAGTGAGTTGTTAGGACATAAAAATTCGGCTTATGCGCGTTATGTTAAGATTGCCGGCGGCATCGACGATGCCGCAAGCGCCGCTCTGGTGCGCGCTGCAATTTTAGCTTTGGAACTCAATTTACCGGACAAATCAGCGGCTTATTGGCTCGAAATAGCCCGCAATATAGAGTCCGTGCCTAACAGCGACCGGATTTTATATGAACTGGCGAAAGCCAGGTTGAATGCGGGACAGAACGGTGTCGACGCGGCGGTCGATACGCTGATAAAAAGATGGCCGGAAAGCCCTTATGCCGACGACGCCCTGCTGGTCGCATCTGAAGACGCTATCCGGCGCAAGAAATTCGACAAGGCGGTGACGAGATTAGAGGAATTGCAAAAGCGCTTCCCGGCTTCAGAACGCCTCGAAACAGCGCAGAAGACGCTGAACTTCCTGCACGCCTATCATCTACGTGGCGACCGACTAATCGAGCGGATGGCTGAACTTTCCAGCGTGCCGCAAAATCGCGCCAATCCGGTTAAATGGGCGCTGGATTGGGGCGATTTTTACCTCGACCTGTTCAAAGACCCGGTCAAAGCCATCGACCAGTATGACCGGGCGATGGACGACTTGGCAGCGACCACCGACGACCGGCTTTACGCCTTATACCGTGGTGGCGCAGCCTATATACTCTTAGCGGAAGCGGCGGTTTATGAGAACGACCAATTTAGCCTTGAGATGTATTCCGACAGCGCACAAGCGCGATTGATACGTTTGAACCGCTTAAATCCACAGAGCGAGCAGGTGCGTGATTTAACGGCTCGCTGGCTGATGTTCCGATATTCCATTATCAACGGCGACTCGCTGCATTTATCCAATATCTGCCACCAAGCCGAAGCATTGATAGCACGGTTTAATATCGAGAAACTCCATCCGCAGGTTATCCATATATATTTAGAGTCGATGCGCCGACTGGAGCAGGTTAATGAGTCGAATATCCAGAAATTAATAAGTCTGGCGGAAGGGACGATAGCGGTCTCGACAGATGATAATCTGCGCAGCCGGTTGAAATTGTGGGAAGCGCGGGTGTTGTCGCAAACCGGTCGGGCGACGGCGGCGCGCGATACACTGCATTCCTTAATTCAAGCCTATTCTCGCACGCCGACCGCGCCGGAAGCCTATGAAATATTGATGCATAACAAGATGCTGACAGCGTTAGAGCGCTACGATTATGCGACCATCATCCGACGACAATATCCTTATAATATCGAACCGGTCGAATTTCCATTAGTCGAAGCCGCGATATTGGACGAATTAGGGAAGCCTTTGGAGGCTTTGACGCTGCGGGAGCAATCGGACGCGATGGCGGCTTGGGGGCAGCCGCGCATCAAGCAGTTTGAGTTTCCAAATCCAGAGAGTAGGCTTGAGCGCGCTTCCGCCTACAAACGTGCCGGCGAGTATGTCAAAGCGGTAGAGGAACTGCGTATTGCCTTGAATATAGACCCGCAAACTCCGCGCGCGCCATATATTTATCTAGAACTGGCGGATATCGAACGCAGCCGACATAATTACCGCAACGCTCTCAATCTGATTGACAGTCTGCTGACGCGCTGCCCGCGCGCGCCGGAGACTGTCGCCGCCGTCAAAATGAAGCCGGAACTCTATTTTAGCCTCGGCAATTACATCGACGCGATGAATAATCTGAATCAGCAGATATCCTCGGTTCGGGATAGGGATTCGCTGTTTCAATTGAATATGAAAAGTATCGTCTGTCTCTATCGTTTGGACCGGACAGAGGAAGCCAAACGCACGGGGAATGATTTGCTTAAGCAGTTCAAGGAGCATAAGGAACTGGAGCAAGCCAGGGCTTTGTTCACTCTGGAAAGAGGCCGGGCGTTGCTGAAAAGCAAAAAATGGGACGAAGCGCGTGAAGCGTTTAAGTATGTTGTTGATAAACATCCGTTGACGCAGTGGGCGGATGACGCGGCCTTCGCCATCGGGACTTCATACCTCGAGCAGGGACGCAACGACGATGCGGCTAAAGCGTTCAGCGAGATGATAAGCGATTATCCCGACAGCGTATTGGTCTTAGACGCTTATTTGATGTCGGGGACGGCGCTTTATCGTGCGGAGAAATACAGCGAATCTATCGCCGCATTGAGACGGGTGTGGGAGAACCGCAAGGCAGGAAGATTATGGCAGCCGACATATGAAGCGCTGCTCACTTTATATCGCGAATTGCGCTTTTGGGACGCTGCGCTGCGCACGACGCGGGAGTATTTGGAGCGCTTCCCTGAAGCGCCGGATGCCCTCGACCGCAAAATGGACATCGCTAATTTCTATCTTGAACTGCGCGATTTCGACGAAGCCATCCGACATTATAAGCCTCTGCTGCCGCTTGCAGACGCCGAACGAGAAGCCGAGATACAATATTACATCGGCGAGGCTTATATGGGCAAGGGCGATTATCGCACAGCGATTTTGGAGTATCTTAAAGTAAAAGTTTTAGGACGCAAGACTAAATTGGATTGGGGAGTTACGGCAATTTATCAAGCCGGCAACTGTTATGAGAAACTGCAGGATTGGGAAGGCGCGGCGCGGATGTATCGACGCATAATTCAAGATATGGGCGAAGCGTCGAACTACGGTCGGGCGGCAAAACAAAAATTGGACAATCTGCCGCGCGCCGACGCTGCGCCGACGCCGTGATTGTAATTTAAAATCATTTGACCACGCTTAAGCGTGAACTCTAATCCATACGCCGGTGGTTTTCATACGCCGGCGTTTGTTTTGATCGAATAATGGAGAGTAGGTAACAAAATTTGAATAAATCGAGTCTATAAAGTAAAAGGTCGTAAATCCTGTAAGGAAAAACTATTATGCAATCATCTCTAAATAATAAAAAGTTATACTTCATTCTGGCTGCGGTTGCAGCGATTACAGCGGCGGCGCCGGTCCGGGCTGATGAGGTCGAAAAGCCGTATCATCAGGTCATTTCAGCCGGCCGCCAGACGCGGCTAAGTGTCGAAACCGTTAATGGAAACATCAATTTTAAAGGCGTCGAAGGTGAATACATCGTCATCGACGCGGACATCACGGTCAAAGGTCGCAAAGAATCTGTTTGCCGGGATTTATTGGAGCGCGTCGAAATAAGCGTCATTGAAAAAGGGGATGAAATTTCGATTGAGCCGGACACGCCGAAAAAATGGGGCTATTCTATTTCGATTTCATTCGACATAGCGCTACCGGCGCGGATGGGCGTCAAAGGCGGGACCGTCAACGGGGGATTATCCGCCGACAACATTCGCGGCGGCTTTGAACTATCGACGGTGAACGGTATGGTGAACGCTTCGACCTGCGCTGGATCGGTCGATTGTAAAACCGTCAACGGAACGGTGAATATAGAAGGCTTACAAAGTCATAAGGCGTCCGATGCGGTGCAGATTCAGACGGTGAACGGCAACATCGAAGTCGAATGCGCTGCCCCGCCGCCGATGAATTTGAACATCGAAACTGTCAACGGGTCGTCGGAATTGAAGTTGAGCGAAGTCCCTGACGCCCGCCTGTCGATTGAGGTTTTCAACGGCAATATCATCCTGAAAGGCTTGCCGGAGATTGGCGACCTGAAAGCGCGTAAAACTTTCGATGCTGTTTTGGGCAAAGGCACGGGTAAATATAAAATCGAATCGGTCAACGGCAATGCGCGCGTGGAAATTAAAAAGCAGCCGTGAGGTCTCGCATATTCCTTTATGTTTTCGCCATTATCTATGCCTTATTCTCTATGTCGAGTAGCCCGGCTTCTCTGAAGTCGGGATTTTACTGTATCAAGACAGACTTCGCGAGCCGCCTTTTATACCCACCGACATCTCACATTCAAACGATCATCTCTATCCCTGTGGAATTTTAATTCTATCGCCCGGCATAAGTTTACTGTGTTTGTTCAGACTATTGACGCGCATAAGGTTATCCTGATTGACGCCATAGCGCTTGGCAATTGCCCAGAGCGTGTCGCCTGGCCGGACGGTGTGCACGGTTTTCGGTTCGGTAGCGCCGTTTTCGGTCGCAGCGTCTTTTGGGATGCGTAGGCGCGTCCCGGCGACTATACGGCACGGATCGCGGATGTTGTTGGCGCGCTGCAAGTCTGCGACCGACACGCCGCAGCGTGTGGCTATATCGGTAAGAGTCTCGCCTTTTTTAATGACATATTCGGCGCCGGTAAATTGCGTCTTAACGGGACTGGCGTTGGATTTCGATTTAGTCGGCTGAGCGGCGGCTATAGTCCGCCCTGACGAATAAGCCGCGCCCGGCTTTATTATCAAGATTTGCCCGACCTTGAGGCGGCGCGCATCGCGAATGCGATTGCGCGAGATGAGCGAACTAACGGTCGTCTTGTAATGGTTGGCAATCGAACCGAGCGTCTCGCCGCTGCGGACTAAATGCACAATCTCATTTTCAGCCGGTTCCGAGGACGAAGGCTCCGGCGTTTCCGCCACGCGGTATTCGACCGCCGACTTCTTATAATGGTCCGGCGCAACGGGGATGACCAGCATCTGGCCGACCGACAGTCGGTTTTGATTGCGGATGCGATTTTCGGCGACCGAGCAGATTTCGCGCACGGTCGTGCCGTATTTGCGGGCGATAGAGCCGAGGGTTTCGCCGCGCCGCACAATATGGCGCGTCTCGATGCGTTTTTGGTCATCCGGCAGTTTGGACCATTCTTCGATGAACTTGGCGGCATAACCATCGGGCAGGATGAGGATGGTCGAGTCGGGCGGCGGCGGCGTGCACCATTTAAGCAACGTAGGATTGAGTTCTTTCAACTCTTCATAAGACGAGCCGATTAATTTGGCAGCTAATTTCAAATCGATTTGTTCGCAGATTATGACGCTGTCCAGCGGCGGCAGATCGCGGAAGACCGGCGGCGTGAAGCCGTAAGCGGCAGGATCTTTGGCTATGATGGCCGCTGCGATGTAGGTCGGCACATAGTTGCGGGTCTGCCGCGGCAGACGGGAAAGTTTCCAGAAATCTTTGGTATTGAACCGGTTGATTTGGCGTTCGACATTCTTTTCGCCGCAATTATACGCGGCGATGGCTAAATACCAATCCCCAAAATCGTAATATAGTTTTTTCAAATAGCGGATGGCGGCATAGGTGGCTTTGACCGGGTCGCGCCGCTCATCGAGCCACCAGTTAGTTTCCAAGCCGAAAATCCGACCGGTTGACTTGATAAATTGCCAAGGCCCTGAGGCGTGGGCATAAGAATAAGCAATTGGATTGAAGCCCGATTCTATCATCGATACATAGACTAATTCTTCCGGCATACCCTCTTCGCGCAGGATGCGGCGCATCATCGGTTCGTAGATCTCAGCGCGCATCAGCCATCTTTGATAGACTTTACGGCCCTTAGTCTGGAAAAATCTAATGGCGTTTTCGACTTGTTTGTTCATCACCAGGGGAACATCCGGGAAGGCTAACTTACGACCCAGCGCTTCGACCAGGGCGGTGGTGTCGACCGGTAGGTCTCTTAAGTTCAGCAGGTCGTCTTCGTCGGACAGCGTGTCGGCTTCGGCTTCTTCGACGCCGGCGATGACGGCTTCCGGCGGGCTTTCGGCTGGCAATTCATCCTTGCCGCGCACATAGTCGTCATAAAAATAATTCACTTCTTTGGCGAGGCTGTGGTAAAGTTCGGCGTCGTCGCCGAGCGAATCGGGATAAATCGTCGTCAACATCACTCGCGCCAGCGCGAAACTATAGCCGGCGGTTACCAACTGGTCGTCTAAGAGCAGGGTTCGCGCCGCTTCTAAAAGACGCGCCACAGCGGCTAATTTTTCAGCATCGGATTGCTGTAAGAATTCGGCGTCGATAACGATATTCTTTAAGTCGATATCATCTAACGGATTGGTGTCGGCGCTGTCGAGCGCCGCTGCACTTTCGGAAGGATTGCCGTTGGGAATGCTGCCGTTGGATTTAGCAGGAGGTTCATTGAAGCCCAGGTGGGCTTTGGGACAGCCTAAAAGGAAGACGGCGAAAATCGCGGATAGAATAATCTGTCTTATGGATTGGGGATAAGGCATTATCCTCGGTAGTTTAATGGCATTAGGATAAATAAGGATATAAGATAATGATTATCAATTCGATTTACAATATTATGCCAAGCATTTTTAAAAAACTTGTAAATTCAAATATAATTAATTAAATTTCTTCTGAGTTTAAATTTTCATTGGTCGGTTTGGCGGACGGAGATACCTACCAAACCGAGTCGATACAGCAATTTTATCCATACTATAAGTCCTGCCGCTCAGCGCCGCTGTGCTGCGGTGATGCGGGAGCGCTGGACGACGAACGGAGAAACTTCAATGAACAAACTACCGGCGTCCATCGTCGCCTTACTCATTTTATGTTCAGCGGCTCTTACCGCCGCGCCCCGCAGCCTCGATTTACAGGTCGTCGCATCATCGTCTTCAGTCGTGCGCGCCCATTTCGATTTACCGCCGCTGGGAGAATTATGGACTGCGCCTGAGGCGAGTGGTCTGGACATCGTTTGGATTTCGGATGAGCGTCCTATAGCCGCGTTGATGCGCTGGATAGCTGTTCCGGCCGGGCAGCGCGCCGAATTGACCATCGAGACACGCATATCTTACCGCGCCAACCTAAATCCCCAATCCAGCGCGGTTCAAATTCCGCTTAATTTGCAAGAACTGCAAGCCTTTCGCTTAGAGCCGGCTGCGGCGGCCCAAATTGGCGAGCCGGTGTTCTTTCGCGGACAACAGTTAGTTCCGCTGTTAATCTATCCCGTTCAACTTGAGGCTGATGGCAGCGAGAGTGGCGTAGTCAATCAAAGCCTCGATTTCAGCGTCCATTTTTACGACGACCCCAACCAGCGGGCGCTGCGGTCGGTCGGCGATGCGCCGGCTTCAACCGCGGCGCGCTTCGTCGATAATTTAGTCATCAATCCCCCCGCCCGCGATCCCATAGGCGGTCAATTTCCGCACATCGGACATATCCTAATCATTTACAATCAAAATCTTGCCCAGCGCGCCTATCTGGACAGCCTAGCGAATTGGAAGCGGCAGATGGGCTACCGTGTATCGCTCCAGCCGGTGGACCCAACCGATCCGCTGGCCATCCGGCAGATGATTAGGGAGAATTATTACTTTATCGAAGACCCGGTACAGGATTTGCTTATTATCGGGCCCGACGCGCAGAATTTGGGCGATTTTTACATTCCCGGCTACCGCGTGGGCGCTTTCACAGGCGACCATTATTACGGCGTGATGGTCGATGGCGAAGGCGAGCGAATTGTGCCGGAGTTGACCGTGGGGCGGATGTATGCCGAGACGACGAGCGAACTTGCCGGCGTCATCAAGCGCTCAATCAGGTTCGAGCGGGAGTTGTTCTTGGACGATGAGAACAACCGCGCCTGGTTCAAGCGGGCGTTATACACGGCTGAAGATATCGAAGTCGCCGGCGGACAGTTTGTGCCTTCGATGATACATTTGGGACGCTGGGTGGCAACTCGCTGGCGCCAGATGGGGATAGAGCGGATAGATACATTCTTTGCCCGTGATTATTCAAGGGAGGAATTAAACCAGCGGGTGGGGAATATAGCACGTTCTGGTGTTTCTATGATTTTGTCGCGCGGCTGGCTCGATGGCTGCAGCCAAAACGCCGGCAGTGTTGACACACAGCGTAAGCATCCATTTTTATCTGCGATGACCTGCTTATCGTGGGATAGACAGACTCCGATATTTAAAGACTCGCCGCTGAATCGTCCGAAAGGACCTATCGGCGATCTATGTATGCACGGTTTGACGAACACGAAGTATAACAACAGCATATTGGGCGGGCAGGTTCGGGCGATGCGCTATTTCAACATCAGCCGCACCGGCTGGATACAGTTGTATTCCAAGATGCAGGCTTGGAGCGATTATCGCGTGGACCGGCAGGTTTGGCCTGATTTGGAACGGGTGATATCGGTCTATACGCTTTTAGGCGACC
>VGIO01000112.1 GCA_016867855.1 Calditrichota bacterium | reverse complement strand
ATGTCGGCCGACCGGAGACGACTACGCTCACGGTTGTTGTGCAAGATGCGCGCCGCCAGCCGGTTCCGGACGGCAGCCGAATAACCTTGCGGGCGCAGCCGGCAGGAATGGGTATTACTTTCTCTGAAGGCGTTGACAGCCTGGTCGGGGCGACCGAAGGCGGAAACATCCGAACCACTGTTCGCGCTGGCGATTATTCCGGCAGCGTTCACTTTACAGCAACTTATGAGGGACGCTTGCTTGCCGCCGGCGGCAATCTCTCTATTCTAGCCGGTCCTCCCGCGCAAGCGACTGTCAGGCCGGATTTGTGGACAATCTACCGCCCCGGCGGCGGCGTAACCGCCTTCCCCGTAACTGCCTTCGTCGATGACCGTTTCGGCAATCCGGTCGAAGATTCAACTATCGCGCATTTCTACCTTAATCCCGATACCTTAGGGCAAATCACGGGGATAGGCTACACGCTCGGCGGAATAGTCTTGACGCCGCTCAATCCAATCGACTATCCGACCGGCGTCTGGCTGACTTACCCGAACAACCACGCCGGTTATCCGGTTTGGATACGGGTCATTTCCGGCAATGCGTTGGATTCGACGCGGGTCGTGTTGCCGGGCGCGCTACAAGGCGGCGAGCCGGCGCGGATGGAAATCGCCATCGATTCAGCTTCTTTAGTCGCTGATGGGAATTCTGCGGCTGACATCACCGTTCGGTTGTTAGACCGCGAGGCGCGGCCGGTCGCCGATATGACCGAAGTGCGCTTGTCAGCGCGACTCGGCACGGTCGTTTCGCCGCGTTTCAGCGCGGCTGGCGAAGTCAGCGCAACATACCGCTCCGGCCGTGTGGCGGGCATCGATACCGTGCGCGTCAGCGCAGGAAATGTGAATGATTTTGTTATAATCCGATTGCGCTCTGGTCGGCCGGCTTACATCCAATTGAGCGCACAGCGCGATACGCTGCGCGCCGACAGCCTCGATTTCACAACTATCACTGCCCGTTTGTTCGACCGGTTCGACAATCCGGTGGCAGCCGGTTATCCGGTGTCTTTCAGCGCTTCGCTAGGCTCAATTACGGAGTCGGCACAAACCGACACCGCCGGACGGGCTGTCGCGCGCTTGACCAGCGCGCGGCGCACCGGCGTCGCTCTAATCGGCGCCGCCGCCGGCGAAGCCTATGCGCAAACCGTCGTGCTATATGTCAGCGGCGCGGCGAACGGAATTGAGTTCATTTCGGGCGATAGGTCGGCTGTCGGCGTGCGCGGCTCAGGCTCGCCGGAAACCGCGACTTTAGTCTTTCAAGTGAACGATGACCGCGGGGCGCCGATCGATTCGCTGCATCCAGCCTGGGTGCGCTTCACTTTGGAGGGACCTTCCAAGACCATCGACCCGGATAGTTCGAGCGCCGATTCGGTGGCTTTTCTGCAGCCTGATTCAGTTCGCACCGACGCGGCTGGACAGGTTTCAGCGGCGCTGCGGTCGGGCTATTTTGCCGGCGCGGTGCAGATTACGGCTCTGACCGGCGCCAATATCCACGGCCGGGCGATAGCCATAGCGATTCATGGTGGACCTCCGGATGCGGCGCATTTCACCGTCCTGCCCAGCCGCTGCTCTTTAACCGGCATATTTGGCACACCGCCGGATACGACCTCGATTATTGTCACCCTTGGCGACCGCTTCTCCAATCCGGTAACACCGGGGACAATTACGCGTTTCAGCGCGACCGGCGGCGTCATAGAAGGATCAGCCCGCACCGACAGCGCCGGACGCGCCTCCGTCCGCCTCATAACTACCCTGCCCTGGCCTGTTGGGGGTTCCGACACTATCACCGCCCAGACAATCGATTGGCAAAACCGAACCCTATCGGCTCAAACCGGCGTCTTCGTAACCGGTCCGACCATCGCTCGTTTCGATACGGTCAACGGCTGGAGCATTCCTTTCGGAAGTTATCGCGATTTCGCCTTAACAGTCGCTGACTCGTTCGGACATCCATTGACAGCCGGCACGACAGTTCAAATAAGCGCGGCGGGACAAAATCCACAGGGTGAAGAAGTTGAAGGATTGATTCTATCCGGCGATGCGGTCGCCGAACCGGTCGAAATTACCGAATGCGAGTTTCGCACGACTTTTTATGTGAGGTTATTCAACTATGTAAGCGGTCTTGACCGCACCGAGATTCTACTTCGAGCGGTCATCACATCGGATAACGGTAATCGAGAAGTCATATCGCGCGGCTCAGGCCTGTCGCAATCGCTCTCGACGCAGCGCTCGCGGGTCGCCCTCTCGCCGCCGGCGATTGTCGCCGATGGCGTCGAAGAAAGCAGGGTTACCATAACCATCTATGATGTTCTCGGTGTAGCGATTAAGGATGTTTCGCCGGACCGGATTTTGATTTCGGTCGTCGGCGCTAATGGAATAGTAACACAACCCGAAACACCGTCGGACGCGCTGGGGCGCATAACCGGTATCATCGTAGGACGGGCGGTTGGAGAGGGACGCGTTCAAGTGCGGATTATGGGGCAGTTATTAGACGAACAACCTGCAATAGCCTTCATACCAGGGCCGCCGGCATCCATCAGCGCTTTACTTGGCCGCAGGCAATTAGTAGTCGGCGGAGACACCACGCGGGTAGTTGTATCAGTGGTCGATGAAAACGGCAATCCTGCCGAAGATGGCGCTGTAGTATCGTTCGAAGCGCCGGATGGAGCGTTCAATCCGGCGGCGACTACGACCATCGATGGTCAAGCCGTGACGATATTCTCCAGCGGCATCACCGCCGGCGCCGCTGAATTTACGGCGCGTGCAACCAGGCGCGGCGCCACAGTCGAATTGACCGTCCAGAACATCGCCTTCCTGCCCGGACCTCCGGCGCGCCTCGCGATCACGGCGCCGAGTTATAATCCTACAGTCGGCAGCCAAACCGAATTGACGCTCAGCGCGCTGGATGCTTACAGCAATATCGTCGCGCAAAATACGCCTATCGCGCTGTCCGTCGAGCCGGTCGGACGCGGAACTGTTGCGCCGGACACTGTTCTAACAGACGCCGAAGGCGGCGCGCAGGCGATATTCAGCGCCGGCTTCGTCGCCGGTCAGACAGCGCGCGTCATCGCCACCGGCGGTATCACGACCGTCCGTTCCTCCCAGTTCACCTTTATGCCGGGTCCGCCGGGCCGGGTAACTTTGAACGTCGTGCCGCAAGCCGTCGAAGTCGGTGGCAGCATCGACCTAACCGCCAACATTCTGGATGCTTATAACAACCCGGTCAGCGATACCACTCAGGTTACTTTCTCGTCCAATCCTGAAATCGGCACATTGACGCCCAATATCATCCGCACTTCCGGCGGCCGGGCGGCCAGCGTTTATTCGGGCGTCACGCAAGCCGGCGATGTGCGGGTCAGCGCGGCAGCCGGTGGAATGAGTGCGGCGACGATTGTAACATTTAGGGTCGGGGCGTTGACGAGCCTGTCGCTGCAAGCCGTGCCGCAAATGGTCGTCGTTCAACGTTCGACGACGATAACTGCCACCGCTGCCGACAGACACGGCAACCGCGTCGCCGGCGCAACGCTCGACCTCGCCATAATTGTCAATCCCGGCGGCGGCTGCTCGCTGCAGCACAATCAGCGCGTCACCGGTGACAACGGTCAAGCCGCGACGGTCTTCACCGCCGGCGTCACAGTCGGCTCGGCTATCATTACAGTTACTTACGACGCCAACGGCGACGGCCGGCCTGAAGCCGAAGCCTCGACTTTCGTCGATATCGCCGCCCAGTGAATTTGGAATGACTAATGCTAATTGCTGTCAATCGAACACAAAACTGCTCAAACAAATTAACAGCAGATTCAGCGCATATTACGCAGATGCTGCAGTGAGAACAATCTACTGAATTCCGCGTAATCTGCTGTTAATCTACTCGGGAAATAGACGCCCTTTATCCCCCCGCATGCAGCTGTTGCTTGCTTATCCCCCCGCATGCAGCTGTTGCTTGCTTATCCCCCCGCTTGCGGGGGGATAAAGGGGGGTGTATTTTCATCTTACGTTGCACCGCGATACGGGATGATGATTCTTCTGAAAGGAATGGTGTTATTAAATGCAACTTAGGATAATTTGTCAACAAGGTTATATCTGAAGTGCGAAAAGAGTGTTCAATATTCTGAAAAGAACCTTAATTCTTCATTCTGCATTATTCATTTTGCATTCGGCTTCTGCCGCGCCTTTGCCGATGCTGCCGTTTGCGGCGGCGCCTTACACGCAATGGGGCGGAGCGGCGCAGGGTGAATTTCAACGGCGTTACCTCGGCGCGGACTTGACTTACATCCGCCGCGGCGCGCTGACTTTGGGCTGGACGCCGACGCGGGATTTTTCGGTCTGGAGTGAATTGGGGCTGACTTCGCTGCAAATTCTCGCCGGCGCCGAACCGACCGGAGCGCTGGGACCTTCGTTCGGTTTGGGCGGGACATTAGCCGCGAAGAAACCGCTCTGGCGTTACTGGACGCCGCTTATCGCGGCGCGCGCGACGCAAAACCAGTCCAAACTCTCCGACGACCAGTATCCGACCGGCCGGCCGGCGACCTCGCGGCGCAGCTGCTTCGATTGGCTGGAAGGCTGGGGATGTATCGGCGCCTATAAATATCTCAAACACGGTCTATTCTTCAGCGGTCTCACCTTGCGATTTATGATGCTCGATGAACGCCGTATGCAGCGCACCGGCAGCGCCGTGCAAACTTTGAATTATAATTACAACAGTGGAATTAAGCCCGGCTTGGGACTAGGTATGCGCTTCAATATGCCGCACAGGCTGAATCTGTGGTTGTTTGCGGAAGTCTTCGACGGTGGCGCAAGGCTGTCTGTCAATGTCGGACAGTGGGGAACAAGTTGAATATAATACCAAGTCGCAATCAATCGGATGATAAATGAGCTAATTGTAAAAGTGATGATTAGTCCAGAAAACTCAGACCATGGCAAGGCGGACGCCTTCGTCCGCCGAAAACCAAGCATAGAATGCGGCGGACGAGGGCGTCCGCCTTGCCATCAGTTAATAAATCCAACACTTTTACAATTACCTCAAATGTCAAAACAAATTCACCACAGATTAAACGGATGAAACGGATAATCCTGTAAAGCCGCTAGGTTAATCCGTTCTATCCGTTTAATCCGTTGTTAATCTAGTGTTATGTCAATTGTGCAATGTCGCATTTATCCTGAACGAAGTGAAGAATCTCGTCCTAAAGACTTACTTATCCAGACGAGATCCTTCACTTCGTTCAGGATGACGACATCTTACGCTTGACATAGCGCTAGGGTTGCGTCAACAATGCCCTGTCATATGTTATGCCTCCCCCTGCCTGAGCAGGAGGCAGCATAACGCCCCTTTTCCATCACTATATCATCACCATCAGCATTATCATCGTCATCGCCATTTCTTCTTCCGCTCGCCCTGCATAATCCATTCTTCATACAATTGGTCGATTTTCATATTTATTTCGGCGATGCGGCAGCGGCGGCGCTCGGCGAAGGTCTCCTTACCCTTATCGATGAAGGTCTTCAGTTCCGCTTCGACTTCGCTGCGCACATTTTCGAGCCGTACGATTTCGGCTTCTAATTGCTTGAACCTCTGCGGATCGAACCTTTGGCGCTCAACCTTGCGCTTGGAGGCTTTGACTGGGATTGTTTCAGCAATAGTGGAAGCAGTAAGTGTCTCAAAGGCGCCAGACTTGAGTTTAACCCAGAACTCGCTGAAATTGCCGTCGAACTGGCGCACCGAAGGCGGTTGAAAGTAAATCACCCGGTCGGTAAGTTTGTCGAGGAAGTAGCGGTCGTGCGAGACGACAATCAATGTGCCGGAGAACTCTTCGAGGGCGTCTTCGACGGCTTCGCGGGCGTAGATGTCGAGGTGATTAGTCGGCTCATCGAGGAGCAGCATATCGGCGCCGGAGGCGATGAGTGCTGCTAATTGCAGCCGCGCTTTCTCGCCGCCGGACAACACAGCGACCGGCTTTTCGAGGTCGTCGCGCGTGAACAGAAAGCGGTGCAATAACTCCGCCGCGCTGCCGGGAGATAGTCCGGTCAGACGTATCGCTTCGCTCTGCAGATTGTTTCGGGCTTCCAAGTTCTCTGCTAACTGCGCGTAATAGCCTGTCCGCACCGACGCCCCGACTCGCAGCATCGGATTCTCCCAGCGTCCTTTCTGCACGACATCTTTCAGCAGCGACGACTTGCCTGTGCCGTTGTTGCCTATGAATGCTACCCGCTCGCCCTGCGTAATCAAAAACGATACCCTATCGAGCAAGATGAAGCCATCCTCAAATTCCTTTTTATAATTTCTGGCTTCCAGCGCAATTGTGCCTTTAGGCGGTTTGGCGAGCAGGCGGAATTGCAGTTTCTTGCCTTCGGTCGGACGTTCGACCTTGTCCATCTTTTCAATACGGCGCTCCATCGCTTTGGCGCGCTTGGACAGCCCCGGATTGTCATGAACCTGTCCCCAGGCTTTGAGGCGACGGATTTGGAATTCAAGGCGCTCGATTTGGGCTTGCCGACGCTTGAAAGCCGCTTCCTGCCGCAAGGCGCGCGTTAGTTTTTCGCTACGATAGACGCTGTAGTTCCCACCGAACTGTTCCAATTTCGCGCCTGTATGCCCGTATCCTTCCAACTCCCATATCTTCGTGCAAACACGGTCGAGCAGGTAGCGGTTGTGCGACACAACAATGAAGGCTTTCTTTAAATTCGACAGATAGTTTTCAAGCCATTCGAGTCCGCTGAAGTCGAGGTGGTTGCCAGGTTCATCGAACAAAGCCAGGTCGTATTCGCTGATTAGGATGCGCGCCAGGGCGACGATGTTGCGCTCACCGCCGGACAGACTATTCAGCGACGCGTTCCACAGCCGTTCTTGAACGCCCAATCCAGCGAGCGTCGATATCGCCAGGCTCTCTGCTGCCGCACCGCCCAATGCCGTGAACCTGTCCAACAACTCTGCATACTTCTTCGCCGCCTTTTCTTTCGAGGTAATTGCAAAAGTGTTGGATTTATTAAATGATGGCAAGGCGGACACCCTCGTCCGCCGCATTCTATGTTTGGCTTGGTTTTCGGCGGACGAGGGTGTCCGCCTTGCCATGTCTGAATTTTCTGGATTAATCATCACTTTTGCAATTAGCTCTTTCGTTTTCTCTTTTTCATCGTCATCATCACTCATCATCATCTCATATTGGTTCATCTCTTTTTCAATTTCCCACACTTCAAACAGTCCGCTGCGGACATTTTCGAGCGCGGTCTGACCGGGCTGATAGACAGGATTTTGCAGCAGGTAAGCGATACGCAAACCCTGCAGCCGACTGATATACCCCTCGGCCGGGGTAAGTTCACCCACTATCAAGCGCAGCAGAGTTGTCTTACCGACGCCGTTCGGACCAACTAGTCCGATGTGGTCGCCGGCGTTGATTTGAGCGTTCAGTTTGGCGAACAATTCCTGCCCACCGAAGGACATTGCGAGGTTGTTGAAACGGATGAGGGACATATAGGCTTTAGGCTTTGGGCTTTAGGTGGTTAATTTAGCGCCTTGGCGTCTTTACGTGAGATTTCATCCTTAGAGGACAGACTTGCCAACGCCATTGCGGTCAGTATTACTCCGGCGCCTGCAAATCCGCGTGGCGTCCACCTGTCGCCCATTATCAGCGCAGCAAATAAAGCCGCGAAGACCGGCTCCAGACTGAAGACCAATGCCGCGTGCCCGGCAGGCACCAGCGGCTGGTAGCGCGTCTGCAAATACACCGCCATCAGCGCTCCAAATACGACATTATAGCCCAAGCCGGCTAAACCTTCCGGCGCGATACGCAAAGGTCTGCCGGCGATAAAACTCCAAACAGCCGCGCCTAAGGCGACCACCACTATTTGTATATAAACTAAAAGTAAGGTCGAATTGTGAATTTGAAATCTGGATTTTGGAGTTTTAAGCATCCACTCCAGGGCTATCATTTGCAGTGCGAATGCGAAGGCGCAAAGTATGCTCAACACATCGCCTTTATTCAATCCGCCAGATTGAGGTTCAGCCAGCAGCCATACACCAAACAGCGACACCGGCGCAGCGGCATAAGTCCCCCAGCCAGCGCGGCTTGTCCGGAACAGCAATACCAGCAGCGGAACGATGATGACCAACAAGCCTGTCAGGAAAGCGCTGCGCGAAGCCGTCGTCATCCCTAATCCAACCGTCTGAAATACATAACTTACAAACAATAAAACGCCAACCGATAGAGATTGCAGATAGAATGAATGACGGTGATGGTGATGGTGATAGTGATGGAATATAAATGGTGTTAATAGAATTGATGCCAGACCGAAGCGCAAGGCGAGAAAGTGCAGAGGGTCGGTAACTGCCAGAGCAGTCTTAGTTGCGGAAAATGTCAATCCCCAGATGGCAGTGAGAAGGATTAACATCGATGTGGCTCGAAGCATATTTCGATGATGATTATGATGTAATGACGGTAATCTTACTATTCCTTATTATCACCATCACTATCACTATCACCATCAGCATCAGCATCGATTATCACATCCAGCCTCAACGATGGTGGGACGACCAGTCCTTCACATCTGTAAAGCGCCTTTTCGTTTTCCATCACCGTGAGCGCCCACTCAGCGGCAGCCAAATTTGGAAATGTGTAATGTCCATATTGTCCGACAATTTTCGATTGTAATGTCTCCCCATCGGTCGAGGTTAATGTAAGCGAATATTGCGCTAAATACAGCGATCCACTAAATTTCTTAGGTATGTGAATTATTCCCGACAGCATCGGATAATCTATCGCGCTGATACAATCGACAATTCCCCAGCCGTAGTCGTTGGCAGGTCGGACGGCTTTCGAGGCGGTTTCCCGCAAAGCCTCAATGACTTTGGTCGGCGGCCAATCCGGATGGGCTTCGACGACCAGCGCTGCAGCGCCGGCGGCTAAAGGACACGCCAAGGATGTGCCGTTCCACCGCGCATATCTATCCCAAGTCATCGGACTGACACAGACAACGCCGCGGCCTTTCGCCGCCAAGTCAGGCTTGATGCGCCCATCGGAAGCCGGTCCCCGTGAAGAGAAATTAGTTAAAATCCCGTTCGAATCGACAGCCGCGATCGCCAGAACATCGACTGCATCCGCCGGCGCGCCGATAGTCACAGCGCCAGGGCCGCCATTCCCGGCGGAGACGCATATTACAACGCCTAACTCGACCGCTCTTTGCGCAGCGCGTGTAGCCGGCGATTGCATTCCGTCATAACAGTATTCGTCATACCAATCGCGATAAGTAAGCGAACTAGAAACCACATCCGCACCCAACCATTCGAGCCATTCGATGCCTGCCACCCAATAATCCTCCTCGACCGCTGTCTCAGAGCCGGTCAATTCGGTTTTTGCCAAAGCGAAGGACGCACGCGGCGCGATGCCCATCAACCAGCCGGGGTCATAGCCGGCGATGACCGACAGGCAGGCTGTGCCGTGATGTGCTTGCCCGCGCGGGTCGCTGCGCGGGTCCCAACTCGGGTCGTCATCGTTAAAAATAAAATCGTATTGTGCAACTAAACTCAATCCTGCCAGCGCCCGATGCCGTAAATCGAAACCTGTATCCAACATTCCTATCAACACTCCGGCGCCGCTCAGTCCGCGCAAATGCGCCTCATCCGCGCCTATCTGCGCGGCTTGCTGCCAGGACGCGCCATAACCTCCAGCCGGAAGTCCGACAGCCGCGCATTTCTCGCTGAATAATTGGGCTTCAGCGCTTGAAATCTCCGTCCATAAGCCTGTTGCTTCCACACCAGCGGATTGCAAACTCGCTACATATCGAATGTCGGCGATAAAAGGCAGGGAATTAAGCGATGGTAAGTCTTTGGCTTCAGCCTCAATGCTGACAGCATTTAACCAGCGCGATTGCTGAACAATGTTATGTCCTTTTTTTATAAGCGCGTCGATGTAATCCTTGTTCACCGGCAAGTCAGCCGCGTCGACCTCTTTTCCGGCTTTGCTCCGCCGCTGAAACGAATTCTCCGGCCATTCCGCCCGCAAACTCACTATCCGCTCATTTACATCTATTCCTTTATCTTGGAAATAGACCCAATATCTTTGCGGCGTTGCAGCCCAAACTTGAACTATTAATGCCAATGTCAATGTCGGTAGGGTCATAAGATAATTGTTAATTGTATACCTAAATCCGTAAACACACTTTATTAACAAAAGGCTGTTTACGCTTGTTTTTGTTGTTCTTTGAGCGTATTTTATAGCGTTGTCCAACTTCACCCGACAGGT
>VGIO01000111.1 GCA_016867855.1 Calditrichota bacterium | reverse complement strand
ACCTGATACAGCTAGAGGTATAATCGGATACGGCGCTAAAGAGACGAACTGCCCTCTGAGCCGCGGCTGACCTAAATAGAGCGTTGGGTCGCCCAAGAGGTGATACGAAGCGCTGTTGCTGCCGCGCACCTGATATTTCCCCCGCCAAAGCGCTTCGCCTGTAGTGAGCCGCTCATTTCCAAACTGATTGAGGAAGAAGTTGCGCGCCAGGGCAGTATTCGAATAAGCGTAAGTCAAGCGCGTCGAGGCGATGGCGCCGATAGCGCCGCGGCCTGCAGCGGTAAGCAACTGCTCCGCAAAAGATGCACCGGAAGGATCGTCCCAATACGCCCAGTCGCAGGTGAACGCCAAATATAGCGGCAGCCGGCGCGAAGGCTCGATGCGCGGAAAGTCGCGCGACTGGACGAAAACATGCTCATGCGCCCACAATGTAGGATTGCCGTGTCCCATATAGTTCACGAGCAGCACGCCGTTGTTGATATTGGCGAGCAGGTCTTCGCCGGACTGCGGTTTGACGCGCCCCCACTGCCGCGCATATTCGGTCAGATAGATTTTAATCCGGTCCAAATATATCGGCAGGCAGTTAAGACTGATGTCTTCGTTGCCGCGAATATGTTCCGGCTCTATCGAATTGCCTTCGCCGTATTCGTCGTCCGCTACTAAAACAATGCGATTACGCCAAAGCCCGAACTCCGGCTCCTCTTCATAAGCGATGATTTTAGCAATGATGTTATCTAATTCAAAGACGGATTGCGCCGGCAGCCGACCGTGGACCATCTCCGGCAGCGGCTCACGCACGCCGTCGGAGATGAAAGGCGTAAAATCGCAGAACCAATCGTCGGTGCAAAGCCCGGCGGCTTCATAAGGCGGCAGCAAATCCGGCTGACGGGAACGGTCGAAATCGCGGTAGTTATAGTCGCCGTCGCCGCAGAAAATCACATAGCGCGGCTGCGGTGGCGACCAGTAGTCTTTAGCATAATGCAGCAGATTTCGAATTGCGCCCGGATCCTTCAAGCCGCCGGAAAAATGGTCATATATTTCACCGGCTCTAATCCGCGCCCCGATTAGCGGTGGATCGCGGCGCGCCAGATGCTCGACCAAAGGTTTGAGACTCTCATAATAAGAGTCAGGCGTTATCAGAATAACATCGGCGCGGTTACCGGACGACCACAAATTCGGCACCTCCGTCGAAGGCGGCGCATATTTGACGATAGGGCTGCGCGCCGCTCTAAAATCGGACGTATTCAACAAGATGAAGCGTCTTTTAGCGTTGGTCTGTTGAACCTTCACGCTTGCTCGATGTTCCACCCGGACGCGGTTGTGGTCGGTTATATCGAAAAACCACGGCTCAGCCATATTCGACGAGCGATATTCGACTACTTCGCTGCCGACAGATTCGCTTTCGAAAGCGCGCTGGCGGTCGAGAAATCCGAAGTAAGCCAGTTCGAGCCAGTCGAAGAGCGATTGGGCATTCGAGCCGCCGGTTTGTTCAAAGGCGATGCTGTTAGCGCTTTCGCGAATAGCGCTGCCGGGCGCATTGAAATTCCACTCGCCGAGCGAAGAGTAAGATTCCGGCACAAAATCGCCTATGTCAACGCCATTGAGTTTGACAAAGATGCGCGGTGTAGAACGATAGGACGGATTGACGATGCGTCCGCCGACTACGATCGGGCGTGCCGCATCGACGCCGGCGGTGAAAAGCGTGAATGCTATACTGGTGTTGCCTTCTAAAGTGTAGCCATACCAATCGACACCGCTGCCGGGGAACATCGAGTTGCCGAAGATGAACTTTTCCGGCTCAAAATGCTGCCGAATGGCGGTGGACTGGAAACTTCGCGCCGGGGATTGTTCGGAATTAAATCCGGACATCCGTTTGCCACCGCCGACTGGATCTATGACGAGCCAGTAGTGATTGCGCAAGGCGTAATGATGCATAGCGTAACGGACGGACCCGCTGGTATCGACAGTCCAGCTGCTAGCGCCGCGCCCATAGAAGAGCATCCAATCTCCAAGTCCGAATTGTCCGTCGCCGCCGTCGTGGATATATATCGCGCATTCGTCGAGACCTAACGGCGCCGGAGCATTGGGCGGCTCCGGCAGTTCATATCCGCCGTTGCCGAAGAGTTTTATGCGGCCGGACGGCACCCCGCCGGGTGGGATTGTAACATTCGAGCCTGTCAAGTCCTCAAAACCCAAACGATAGATGCCTTCGTCGTCGATTTCGAAGCGGTAGATATCGCCTTGCGGCCAAGATTGAGGTCGAAAACTGGAAGTCGTCATTTTACCCCAGCCAGCGGCTTGGTCGGCATTGATGAGGACTAAGCGATGCAAATTTGTAATAGATAGTGGTTTTTGCACATTAATACGCGGCGGGGCGTTGAAATCGACCCTGATAACTATCCGGCGCGCTAATTCGACGCCGTTAGCCTCAATCGCTGCCGGATAGACGGGGATGCGCGCCAGGTTAACGCCGGCGAAGGAACGCAGTTCGACCGCGCCGATGACATCGGAGTGTCTTCTTGGATGTGGTGCGAAGTAGGCGCCGTCGACCTCTGCCGGCTGAAAAACAGGCAGTCGGCCGCGCCAACGTTCGCCGCTCTCGTATTGCAACAGCCTAGCGGTGGGTTTAGCTCCTGGCGGCACGGCGATATTGAGCATATAGACCGGTATTTTCGGCTGCCCGGCGACTTTTTCGACATCGCCGTTGTTTAGATTCAGCCGCACTATGCCATCGCCCAAATCAACCGGCGGCGGGTATTCCGGCCGATATTCGACCGTAATCCCGGCGTCGTCCTGCGCTAAGATGCGTATCTGAGCGAGACCATCGGCGGCAAACATTCCAGCCAAACCGACAATGCACAGGACTAGGTGGTAATAATTCTTAATCTTTTCAGCGGATTTTAAATTCGAGTTTGATTTCGAGTTTAATGGGAACATATAATTTGAAATTACACATAACAGATGAGCTAATTGCAAAAGTGACGATTAATCCAGAAAACTCAGACATGGCAAGGCGGACGCCATCGTCTGCCTTGCCATCAGTTAATAAATCCAACACTTTTGCAATTACCTCATACGTAAAGAATAATGTCGCTATGCATAACACCTTACGCTTTTTACCTATCAATTTAGAAATAAAAAATCCGAGCAGATGCCCGGACTTGACAGAGTGAGGGGTCATCTGGGAAAAACCTTATATGTTCCAGATAAAAACCCCTAACAAAGTTTATAGATGCGCCTCCTTGGGACGGATTGAATTGACAGTCGAATTAGTTTGGACTTAATAACAATATAAATGTATTATAAACGCTTGTCAAGAGTTAAAAGCGTTCGGCTTCGTCGATGAGCATATTGGGGATGTCATCTTCGATTTTATAGCGCAGCCGGCAAGCGTCGCAGGTCAGCGTCGCTTGGTCCGGGTCGTATTCGAGGTCGCCTTTGCACTTCGGGCAGGCGAGGATGTCGAGAAGGTCTTGGGATAGCATTTTACGAATTTGGAATTTGGAATTTGGAATTTGGAATTTGGAATGCCAATGCTAATGCCAATTGTAAAATCAGCAATATTACCATTAATATTTGAGTAAATTGCAAAAGTGATGATTAATCTAGAAAACGCAGACCACGGCAAGGCGGACGAGAGCGTCCGCCTTGCCATCAGTTAATAAATCCAACACTTTTACAATTACATAATTTTTATTAGCATTTTAACTTACACCTTTTACTCTTCGCTTGTTCTAAAAGTTCCCGCAGGTCGTCGGGTAACTTAACGGGCTTGCCTTGCAGATTTAAAAAGCAATGGGCGGTGTGTCCGGCGCAGATAGGCTGCGGCTCGCCGAGACGCTCGATGCGGTAGTCGAATTCCAGCCGGCTGCGCCCCCAATCGTAAGGCCGGGAGTATAAGAGCAGTTCGTCGTCGTAATAAGCCGGTTTAAGATATCGCAGTTTCGCTTCGATGACGACCAGCACTAAACCGGCGTCTTCAAGTTCCTTATACGGCTTCCAGAAGCGGCGCGCCCATTCGGCGCGCGCCCATTCGAAGAATTCGAGATAGACGACATGGTAGAGCAGCCGCATCCGGTCGACCTGGCTATAGCGCACGCGGGTGCGGGTCGGCTCGCCGAAACCTAAGCCTCGATCCACTGCCCCATCCGCCGATATTTTTCGATGCGCATCTGAATCCGTTCTTCCGGGTCGAGCGGTGTCAATTCATTTAAAGCCGCGGTCACAGAGGCTTCGACTTGCCGGGCGGTTAATTCTGGATTGTTATGTGCCCCGCCGGGCGGCTCGGGGATGATGCCGTCGATAAGTTTATAAGATTCAAGGTCCACAGCGGTGAGTCTTAAGGCTTCAGCGGCAGCCTGCGCCTTGCTCGCATCACGGTAGAGTATCGAGGCGCAGCCTTCAGGGCTGATGACCGAATAGATGGCGTATTGCAACATATAAACCCGGTCGGCGACACCGAGCGCCAATGCGCCGCCGGAGCCGCCTTCGCCGATGACCACCGCGACAATCGGCACGCTGAACTGCGACATACAATAAAGATTCTCAGCGATGGCTTGAGCCTGCCCGCGCTCTTCGGCGCCCAGTCCGGGATAAGCGCCGGGCGTGTCGATGAGCGTTATTATCGGCAGTCCAAATTTATCAGCCAATTTCATCACCCGCAAGGCTTTGCGGTAGCCTTCCGGATGCGCCATACCAAAGTTGCGGAATAAATTCTCGCGCGTGCCGCGCCCCTTTTGCTGCCCGATTACAGCCGCCGAGTGTCCGCCCCAGCGTCCAAGTCCGGCGACAATGGATGGGTCGTCGCGGAAACAGCGGTCGCCGTGAAGTTCTACGAAATCTTCGACGATAAGTTTGATATAGTCAAGCGCATAAGGCCGGTTGGGATGGCGCGCCAACTGCACGCACTGCCAGCGCGTTAACCGCGCGTAGATTTCCAAGCGCAGTTTCTTGGCTTTCAGGCGCAGTCGCTTGACTTCGCCGTCGATGCCGATCTGCCCGCTGCGCGACAGCGCCTCCAATTCGTCGATTTTAGCTTCCAGTTCCAAAATCGGCTTCTCAAAGTCAAGGCTATAGCGATTCATATCAACGTTTAAATATCACTGTCGCTGCCCGGCGCAGCGAGCCAAGCGTCCGGCGCGAGGCTAAGAATTCCAAGGTCAGTTGCGGTATCGGGATATCCTTTTCGACTGTCGCTGCGGGCGAGATTATTTTAAAATTCGTCTTGCGGCGGCAGTCCAACCTGCCGACAAAATCAAGAATTTGATTGTAGTCGATTTTTTCAGGCGCGAAGAGCAACTCTTCGATGTCCTCCTGTTCGACGAGGCGGTCTAAATCTTCAGCGCCGCCTAAGACCGGCAGATTTTCGATGATGCTGCCGACCGTTTCTTGCGATGGGTCGATAAAGCCGACCGGCTTATAAGGTGTATTTGAAGTGTAGCGCAGCCTGCGGACAACTTCACGGGCAGTTTCACCGACGCCGACTACTAACGCCGCCCGCAGGTAAAAGCGCTTATAGACGGGACTGCTTCGCACTAATTTTATCAACTTTCGCCAACCATAAATATAAGCCCCGCCGACGACTAATCCAAATAAAGTTACAAAGCGCGAATAAGCAAATTGTTTGAAAAAGAAAGTGAATGAACTGTTGATGAAGAAGCCAAGACCGATGCCGTAAGCGAGGGCTTTGAATTCGCCGCGCCGTTGTCCGTAAGCCCCGAAGGCGCTTAAGGCGATTACAATCGTCAGAGACTGGAACAACAACGAAAAGACGACGCCGGTGTCGAGCGACAACGCTCCCCAGCGGGCGTAGCGGCCTAAAATCAGGACACCCCACATACCGGCTAAATCGAGTGTCAGCCAGGCGAATTTGCGCCGCCAGCGATTTAGGCGGGCAAAGGTCTCAGCGACGCTTATCCCCGCGACTAAAAAATAATGCGTCAGCCAGGGTATTCGGCTTTGAAAATGCTTCTTTACAAACAACTGCATCGCGCCATAGAAGGCGCGGTCGCGGTCGATTACGCTGCGACGAGTCGATTCGCCGCGAAAATGCACGATATTCGTCACCGGCGCATAATGAACTTTCCAGCCGGCTTGCTGAAGGCGGTAAGACCAATCTATATCTTCGCCGTACATAAAGTAGTCTTCATCGAATCCGCCGGTCTGCAGATAGGCTTCTCGGCGCGCTATCATACAGGCACCGCCTACCGCGTCGATTATGGCCGGCTCGTCTTCATCCAAATAGAGTAAATCATAGCGTCCGAACAACCTGCTGTGTGGGAGTAATTTCGACAAACCCGACAGCCGGCAAAAAGCCACCCACGGCGTCGGCAAGCCGCGTTTGGAAGCCTTGTCGAACTGACCATAGCGGTCTAAGATTTTAGGTCCACAGGCGCCGGCGCGTGGATGGGCATCCATATAATCTATCAGCGCCCGCAGGCTGTCTTCGCGCAGCAATGTATCAGGATTTAGGACAAGCAGATAACGTCCCTGCGTCAGTTTCAAAGCCTGGTTATTAGCGCGCGCGAATCCGACATTTTCTGAATTCCTAATGAACTGCACCGCCGGGAAGCGCGGCTGCAGATAATCTAAAGAACCATCGGTGGAATTATTGTCAACGACGAAAATCTCAATCGTTAAATTCTGGGCGGCAGCATAGACCGACCGCAAGCACTGTTCGAGGAAGTGCTTGACATTATAATTAACGATGACGACTGAGATGTCAATCGAGCGGCTGCCAGCCACTCCGACGCCTGAGTTTAAATCGTTTGACAATGCTCTTTAAACCTAATTTCCAAACTAACACCATCGCTTCCCGCACAATCGCCTTCGACATTTTGGATTTCCCCACCGTGCGGTCAACGAAAACAATCGGAATCTCTTTGATAATATAACCAGCCGTCCAGGCGCGCCATTTCATCTCGAGTTGAAAGCCATAGCCGCTAGTTTGAATATTATATAAGTCTATATTTTCCAAAAGTTCGCAGCGATAACACTTATAACCGCTAGTGGCGTCGCGCACTGGCATTCCGGTCATCAGACGCGTATAGAGCGAGGCAAAATAGGAGAGCAGCAAGCGTGACAGAGGCCAATTGACGACATTCACGCCGTTGATATAGCGCGAGCCAATGACCAGATGGGCGTTTTTAATCGCCTCTAAAAAACGCGGAATTTCGTCCGGGTCGTGCGAAAGGTCGGCGTCCATCTCGAAAATGTATTTATATCCATTTTCAAGAGCATATTTAAAACCGGCGATGTAAGCCGTTCCCAAACCTTGTTTGCCAGCGCGGTGCAACACTTTGAGGCGCGGGTTCTGCCGCGCCAACTCGTCGGCTAAATCACCCGTCCCATCGAGTGAGTTATCATCGACGACCAAGACATCCAGATCGTCCGATTTTGCTAACACACGCCTCAAAACCTCCGGCAGATTCTCTCGCTCGTTATAGGTCGGAATGATTATCAGCGCGCGTTTATCCTGTTGCTTAGGTAATGTCAAAATAATCCTGGCTTGTCAAATAGACGAATAATAATAAAAGTTTAAATATATAACATTATTGATAAATATCAAATAGTTGCGGCTTTTTCTTGTTCTCGATACAATTCCAGCGCTTGTTCTGTGCTGCGGAAGGTTAAATACAGTTCACGTTCAGCCTTGGTGACAATAAGTCCTGAGCGCAGCGGGCGCGGAGCGGGCTGTTTGAATTCAGAGGTCGAAATCGGACTAATCAGGCTCGCGTCCAAATCGAATATCTGCGCGGCGGTCAGCGCCATATCATAGCGGGTTTGAAAAGTGCGCCCGGCGACATTGAAGAGACCGGTTTTCTGCAGCATTATCACACGGTCGATAGCCGACGCCAAATCATCGACGATAGTCGTGTTTCCCCATTGGTCGTTCACAATTTTCACCGGCTTGCCGCTGCGTAGTTGGGCGAGCAGCCAGGTGATGAAACTCGACTTGACACGTCGGCCTGTCCCATACAGCACAATCGTGCGTAGAATCACCCAATCAATTTCGGCGCCGCGCACGACATTTTCGCCAGCCAACTTCGACTTGCCGTAAAATCCCAGCGGGTTTGGCACCGCCGTTTCATCGTAAGGACCGGATTTGCCGTCGAAAACATAGTCGGTTGATATGTAAATCAAATGTGCGCTGCAAGATTTTGCGGTTTTGGCGATGGTCTCTGTGGCGGATACATTTATGCGCCAGCAATCTTCGCGCCGGCTCTCACAGCCATCGACATCGGTCATCGCCGCCGTGTGGACGATGACTGCCGGCTGCCAGGCGGCTATCCGCTCAAGAGTCTTGCGGCGGTCGGTCAAATCAAGTGCGGCATAAGTGAAATCAACATCCGGGCAGAATGGTTCCGGATGAAGATCGACGCCGAAAATATCATAATAGTCGGCTGAAAGCGTGCGCAGCAGTTTTTGACCGAGCAAGCCGTTAGCGCCGGTGATGAGGATTTTCATCGCGGTTAGTCTGGCAGTCTGGCGCCGTTTTTAATGAAATTTGCCAATTTACTTTGGATTTCCGAGTCGCCGAGGCTGAAAATGCGGGCGCAGAGAACGGCGGCGTTAATCGCGCCGGGTTTGCCGACAGCAAGAGTTGCCACCGGCACGCCGGCCGGCATCTGGACGGTCGCGAGGAGCGCGTCTAGTCCGTCGGCAATGCCGCCGGCGAGCGGCACACCGATGACCGGCAGGTCGCTGTGCGCCGCCGCAACGCCGGCTAAATGCGCCGCCAGACCCGCCCCACAGACAATCGCACTGTAGCCATTCTCACGCGCACGGCCGGTTAGTTCGCGTGTTTTATCCGGCTGCCGATGCGCTGACGAAACCACAACATCCGCTTGTATGCCAAAATAACCGTAATAGGGCCGAGCCGACTCCATCACGGCCGCATCGTTCGGCGAGCCGATGAGAACGAGGACTTTAAAACTGTTCATTTTAGTTGATTGGCTATCCATCCGCAAATTTAAATGTATGCGCCAGAGTATATAACTGCCATAGATAAGGCATCTTGGCTTCGCCGGGCGCGAAGACCGCGCCGTCGATTATGTAATAATTTTGAGTAGATTGATTATAAAGACAATAACTAAAGAACGGTCCGCCGCCGGCGATGTCGAGGGTTGACCAAAGCCCTTGAATGAATAATGCCGGCTGGTTTTTAAAGACGACCGTCCGGTTGGACCAATGGTCTTCATAAAGCGAGACCGGGTCAAGGAAAAAACGGCTGCGATTTGAGCGCTGCTGAAAGAAGAACCCGGCGGCGAGGCTGTCCGGCGAAGGCGACGCTCCCCACATCACCGTCAACCAGCGGTCGGGCCAATGTCGCAAGATACGTATAAATTGCAGTGAATCGTTCTCCTCCGCTAGCAGGTAATCAGGCTGCATGCGCAGACTGAAACCGTATTGGACGGCGATCTGTTTGGCAAGCGCTTTTTGCTCGCCGCGTTTGAAAAGCCGCTTTTCATTGCGCTTTAATTCGAAATCGAACGCCCAACTCTGCAAGGTGTCCATCCATTGCGCCGCCAGTCCGCCTAATTCGCGGCGCGTGCGGCCGACTAAAATTAAAACTAACTGTTCGCGCGCCCAGGCGTCGCGCCGTTTGAATATGAAATACTCGCCAGACTCAACGCCGGCGCGGATATTCGCGTCGAGCATTTTTTGCAGGAACGCGGCGGTCGGACCGTCGCCGTCGATAGTCGCCGCGAGCAGCATTAAAGGCGAACGGCTGCGCGCGCTCAACTGCCCGGCGTCGATCCAATCGATGCGAAACAATGGCTCAGGTTGCGGCGTTTCGATGATGCGCCCAAAGGCGCGCTCGATTTGAGCGCGGACAACCGGCCGGTCCAGTTCGTCGGCAATGACTAATAATCCGCCCGGCTCGCCCTGTGAATAGGGCTGCAGCGAACAGCCGGCGGTCATTAAACCGCTGATTAAAATAAGCGCAGATAACGGACGGAACATATCTATCTATGGCTTTTCTTAAAAATATAATACATCCCTGAATACTGCCCGCTAAAAAACCCACATATCAGCGAAGCCGAGGTAATAAAAGCCAGCCTCAACGGTGCCAATAATAACTTAAATTTATAGGTTGAAGCCGCAAATTTTTCGCTCCATAGCGCATTATAAAATAAATCGAGTGGCAAGGCTCTCTGTTTGAAAAGCGCAAAGCCGGCTTTTGCAGCCATCAATCTAATGGTCCGCGGCGTGAAGTGCCAAAGATGGCGCGGCGCATCGAGCGCCACCCAATAATGCCGATAAAGCCGCGCATCCAAGGAGGCTATATTCGGAAGAGCGATGAGAACCTTGCCGTCCGGCTTTAATATGTTACGGATTATGGTCAGCGCGCCAACCGGGTCGGGTATATGTTCAAGCGCGTGCCATAATGTAACTATATCGAATTTCAAATCGGGCAGGGTGGTTGTAGCGAGAACGCCGTTGAAAACAACAAGCCCGAGTCGGTCGCGT
>VGIO01000110.1 GCA_016867855.1 Calditrichota bacterium | reverse complement strand
ACCGAGGTTCAATTTTAGGCGCAGAAAATCAGGATCTATGCGATAAGCGGCTTTGAAATGTTCGATGGCTTCGCGGCAGCGATTGAGATGCAGATAGGCATTGCCGGCGACATACGGGGCTTGCGCCGGATGTCCTTCAGCGACCGTCCAAGGCAGCATCGTTATTCCCCAACCGATAACCAAAACTAAAATCGGATCAAGCAGGGATTTTCTTAGTCTAATTCGTTTGACGATTTCCTCTACGCCGACAGCCGTCAGGAGCGCCAGCGGCGGCAACAAGGGCATTCGATAACGCGCCGAAATGAAGAATAACACTAATCCGCCGCCAAAGATTATAATGTAAGCCAGATTCACGGCTAAGGCTGTTTTTTGCGAGCGCCATATAGTAAGCGCGCCCCAGAACGCCGTCGGAATCAAGAAGCCGATGGAAAAGAACATTAGAGTTTGGACGAACGGCGCGGCTGTAAAGACTAATTCCAGCGGGCGGTTGTTGCCAATTTCCTGCCGGCCGACGAGTAAATATAACTTGCGCAGCATCAAGGCGAGCCAGCCTTTAAAATCCGCCTTTATTTCGCGCAGACCTATTTTGAACAACTGATCAGATATCTCGCCGGGACTAAGCGTCCGGCCGGCGTCGGTTTCGGCGATGCGTTTAGCGTCGTCGTCATCCCAGCCGGCGCCGACGCCGGGCAGAAACGATGACCAACCGCTGGCGCCGCGGACGTTGCCGATGTAAAAATTGACGCCGCCCAGAGTGCTGATAGGGATGAACTCGCCCGAAGCAACGTAATTACTCAAAGTAACCGGCGCGATGCAGAGAATCGCCGCTGTAATATGTATGATAATCGGCTGGATGGCGGTTTTGACAATGCCTTTGGATTGGATTATAATTAAGAGAGGATATAACGCCAGCAATAACATAGCGTTAGGCCGAGTGATGCAGAATAGACCGAGGATGACGCCGCTCGCCCCGATTAGAACCTTATTATTTTTCTCAAGCGCAATATAAATTACGAGTAAGAATGAAGCCGCCAAGGCGGTTTCGAGCGCTGTCCCGAGTAATTCGCCGCTGAAATAGACCATTGTGCCGCTCAATGCAGCGGCCGCCGCGGCGATGACGCCGACTCTCATTCCGCATACCAGACGACCGAAATGAAATAAAGACGCGATAGTTGCGATGTCGGCAAACAGATTGAATAATCTCGGAAACAGCCAGCCGCTGCCGCAGACCGCTTTAAGCCCGGCAAGTATATATGGATAAAGCGGACCGCGCGGAAAGGGGATATATTTGCCGGCTTCGCCGGACATGATGGCTTGCGCCCAGCCGTCGTAGTATTCGGGATCCATCCCCGGCGCTTGAAACCAAGCCTCATCGGCAACCGTGAGCCAATATACGACGCGCAACAAAACGCCGGCTGTCAGCACCGCTGCCAGCGGCAGTGGGAAGATGCTCCATAGGTTAATTCCAGCCGTCGATACTTCCGCTATATTCCGCTTATCGCTCATAGCATTACATTAACGCTTTTAGATTTGAATGTCAAGGCAATTTATTATTATTTTGGATTTTGGATTTTGGATTTTGGATTTCTTATGTTTAATTTTAATCAAGCAGTAGGCGCTTAATTGTCTCATCTAATTGGCGCTCTGCGTCTGGTCCGACATATATTATGAGCAGACCCAACTGGTCAATAAACCTAAAACTAAAAGCCTAAACAGTCTGTCCGAGAATGCGAAAATATCCGCTGTTGCCCCGCCGCGGTCGATGGCAGAACATTGTCCATTGGATACTTCTGCTGCCAACTACAGCGAGTCAGCAGCGGAAAACTCATTCTCGGACACCAGTAAAACTCAAAGCCTAAAAGCCTGCTATGCCGTTTCAAATCCAATGGCATCGAGAATTACCTTCGACGAATACATATTTAAAAGCCCAAGCCGAGAATGGCGAGGCTTTGGAAGGGGATGTCGTTGCCGCGGACTTTCAAACTGCCGGCCGCGGGCGTCTGGGACGGCATTGGGAAGCGCTGTTTGGGCAGTCGACGCTCTTTTCGACATTAATATACCCGCAATTAGAGGTCGAGCGGATTGCGCTGTTAGGATTATTAGTCGGATTGTCCATATTAGAGGGATTGAAGATGTATTTAGCGCGTCTTGCAGATGAAGGTGTTTTCTTTCGCACGGTTGAAGGCTTTCCGATAGCGCTTAATATCGACGAAGTCTTTAAGTTGAAGTGGCCTAATGATTTATTAGCCGCAGGTAAGAAATTAGGTGGCATTCTATGCGAAACCGGGCTAGATGCGGCCGGCCGGCGATTTGTAGTCGCCGGCGTCGGCGTGAATGTCCGACAGCGGTTAGAGGATTTCACGCGCAATCTGCGGACGCCGCCGACTTCGCTCTACCTTTTAACCGGTCTGGAAATTCAGCCGAAAGACTTACTCGCGCCGCTGTTGAATTCGCTCGATATTCATCTTAAACGGCTACGCCAAGACGGTCCGGATTGGATAAGCCGGGAGTTTGCCGATAAAACAAACTGTCTCGGCCAAGAAATTAACGTGCAAATCGGTCAAAATTCTATTACTGGGACTTTTCTGACCATAGAGCAGGACGGCGCCTTAGGTTTAAGGCTGTCCAACGGGACATTTCAACAGATTTACAGTGGAGACATTCACAAGTAATGGTATTGATAAACAAGTTATCTCGCGAGTTAGGATTTACAATAAAATTATAACCTAGGACGGCTATGAAAGAGCATGAGATTTTTCTAATCGCAGCCTTGGGATTGTTCATAATTATTGGCTGTGGAGGTGGAGGGAAAAATCCAGTTGGCGGCAGCGACCCACGGCGGGCGCCGATTGCGCCGTCGAACCTGTTCGCCTCGATGGGGCCGGGCGGCGAGGTCGTGCTTATCTGGAAGGATAATTCCGATAATGAGGACGGCTTTGAGTGCTACGAGAGCGTCGGCAACGACAGCAACTTCGTGCGCATTGCGCTGACGCGTTCGAACGAGGATACGCTGGCTCTGCCAAGCCGTTCGCCGCGCCAATCATACTACTACAAAGTCCGCGCCTATAATGCTTACGGCTATTCGGTGTTCACCGACCAGGTTGTAGTGCGCGGCGGTTCGCTGTGGAAGACCTTTCCAACAATGGAAGGCACATTTCGCTGCGTGGATTACTTCGGCGGCAGCCGCTACCTACTATCGGGGTCCGGCGACCATATAGTTCGGATTTGGGATACCTATTCGCTAAGGGCTATCAAGACTATGAGCGGTCATCGGCATGCCGTGCAGAGCGTTCAATATAATCCGATGCACACGGTCATAGTCTCCGCCTCGCCGGAGTCGCGGCAGGTCATCGTGTGGGATGCGGATGGAGGCGGAGTCCTGGCTGAATTGCGAGGCACATTCGCCCGTTTCTGCTCCGATGGCAATCATTTAGCGGTACTGGACAGCAGTGTGCGGATGTATAGCGGCACCGGCTTGGGTGAACCGACGCTGGTGGAAAGATATTGGGGTAAGTGGTTCGATTTCGATGTCGAAGGCCGGTTTCTGTTCATCGTCCAAGCCGACAGCATCCGAAAAATACGGGTTTCCGACCTCACATTAGAAGCGGTCTATAAGCCGCGCGGATTTCAATCCAGCAACGCCTATGCCTTATCGCCAGATGGAAATTACATCGCCCAGGCGCAGGGACGCCGGGTCAAAGTCTGGCGGCTTGAGGACGGCGCCGCCATTGCCGATATGGGCGAACACGGCCGACCTATTCAGACGATAACCTTTAGCCCGGACGGTTTATGGATAGCCAGCGGCGCGCAGGATATGCAGATAATCATCTGGGAGATTGCAACCGGGACAGCGCTTTGGTGGTTGTCCGGACATACTAACTCGGTCTATGGGCTTGACTTCACCGTCGACGGTTCGATGTTGGCTTCAGCCTCAGGCGATTGCACAATTAGGGTTTGGGGGCCTTTTAAATAGTTCGATTAAAGTGGACCTAGTGGACGAAGTGGATATAGTTGGCGTTCGCCCAAAATATGTTTGCCTCGATGTTAAGGATGTTGTTTTTCGCTATCCCACGGCTGCCACTGACATTTTAAGCGGTGTTTCATTTAAACTATTCAGCGGCGAGATCGCAGCCTTAACCGGACCGTCGGCAGCGGGCAAGTCAACCTTTGGGATGCTGTTGAAGGGATTTCTCGCGCCGACCGGTGGCGAAATCGCACTGTTAGACGCCAACGGACATAGGACTATAGTGGCTGAAGAAAGACTGAAATTAGTAGGCTGGACGGACGGAAGGCCGGAACGGCAGATATTTGCTGCGACAGTTTTCGCTGAGGTTGCCTTCGCGCCGCGTCGACAAGGACTTAAAGAACCGATGTTAAGTTCGCGCGTCGAATGGGCGTTGGGACAGGTCGGCTTAGATCCTATCCACTTTAAAGAACGCTTGCCGTTAGGCCTTTCCGGCGGCGAGAAGCGGCGCCTAGGACTGGCGGGAGTTATCGCGATGGACTGCATCTTCTATATCTTCGACGACCCGACCGCCGGACTCGACGACGACGGCGTCGAAAGCCTGGGACGGTTAATACAGTCTCTGGCGGAGAATGGCTGTGGCGTTCTGCTGTTAGGGCAGGATATTGATTTTTTCCGAAGCATAACAAATACACTCTGGCGACTGGAGGCAGGAAAGATGGTCCTGAAAGCGCCTTCAGCCTATACATAGCGACATTATTCTTTGCGTTTCTTATATATTCATCCTGAACGAAGTGAAGGATCTCGTCCCCGTTTATCCAGACGTGATGCTTCACTGCGTTCAGCAAGATATGCGAACTGAATTATGACGCTGTGTATAACAGCCGGCAAAGATTATGACGAAGCGGATAAAGCGACTTCTAAAATTGCTATAATTTCAAACTTACTTGCTTTCTTACTTTCATCTGTTACAATCAAAGGTTTATAACTAATGCTAATTCTGGTTTTAAACAGCGGTTCCAGTTCGGTTAAATACCGTTTGTTCGATATGACGGAGGATAAATGTTTGGCTTGGGGGATAGTTGACCGCATCGGGGCGCGCGGGTCGGTTCTGACGCAGGAACGGCACGATGGGCATAAGGTCAAACTGGCAGGCGAAATCATCGACCACCAGCAGGCTATCGAATATATCTTGGCGATATTACTTTCGCCGAATCACGGGGTCGTCAAAGACCGCTCGCTCATCGGCGCGGTCGGACATCGCGTAGTGCATGGCGGCGAAAAGTTCACCGGCTCAACACTCATCACCCCGGAAGTGATGGCGCAGTTGCACGAGTGCATCGAACTGGCGCCGTTGCATAATCCCGCCAACATCAAGGGCATCCAAGCCTGTCATTCTTTGATGCCGAATCTGCCGCAGGTGGCAGTGTTCGACACGGCGTTTCACCACAAAATGCCCGACTATGCCTATATCTATGGCTTGCCTTATGTTCTATATAAGAAATACGGTGTGCGGCGCTACGGATTTCACGGCACTTCCCATCGCTATGTCGCCGACCGCGCTGCGCTTATGCTGAATAGACCGTTAAATGAAATCAAACTTATAACTTGCCATCTCGGCAATGGCTGTTCGATGGCGGCGGTGGACAAAGGTGTTTCAGTCGATACGACAATGGGCTTCACGCCGACCGAAGGTTTGCTGATGGGGACGCGCACCGGCGACCTCGACCCAGCCGCGTTGCTGCACATCATCAGCCGCGAGGAAATCGGCGTCGGCGAGGCTAATTCGTTAATCAACAAACACTCCGGCTTGCTCGGCGTGTCCGGCGCATCCAACGATATGCGCGAGATCGAGTCCGAGGTCGCCGCCAATAATCCGCGGGCGTTATTGGCGTTGAATATATTCTGCTATCGCGTCAAGAAATACATCGGCGCTTACGCGGCGGCGATGAACGGGCTGGACGGAGTCGTTTTCACCGGCGGCATCGGAGAAAATTCGGTCATTGTGCGGCAAAAATCGTTCGAAGGCTTAGGATTTTTAGGGCTTGAATTCGACGCTGAATTAAACGCGGTCAAATCAAAGGAAGAGCGATTCATCGACCGCGGCAGCAAAGCGCGGGCGATGGTTATCCCCACTAATGAGGAGTTAGTCATTGCACGCGACACGGCGGAATTAGTTGGCGCGTGACGCAGAACGGGCATAAATTCAAAAAAATTTAGAGGGCGGGATAAATTCCGCCCTCTAAGTTAAAGGCCGGTGCCGGAGGCGGGAGTCGAACCCGCACATCCCGCAGGATACTGGTCCCTGAAACCAGCGCGTCTGCCAATTCCACCACTCCGGCTTGGGGAACAGTTCGATTTATGGATTGCCGCTGCCTTCCATTAGGTCCACCGGCGCGCCTTCCTGCCCGGGTAGCGCTGGAGCCGGCGTAGTTTCGCCGCCCAAATTCAAATCTTCGACCGCCGGCAAAGGACTTTGCTCCATCACCCGCTGGGTAACGCTGATGTTCTGGCTGCCGCCAGCCGCCAGCAGCGATAGTATAAACGACAGTATCAGAAATACCACTGCCAAATACTTCGTTATCGTGGAGAGCGCCGAAGCCGCCGAACGAGGTCCGAAGAGCGCGGTCGTCTGCCCGCCAAAGGTCGCCGCCAGCCCGCCGCCTTTGGATGACTGCAGCAATATCGCTACAATCAGGACCAGGCTGACCAGGACATGGATGCTGATTAAAATAACTTTTACGACAATCATTGTTTATGATTTTAATTTGAATATTTAATGTAATTATTATTATTCGATAATGCAAGCCGTGCGCGGAATTTCTTTTTAAATTTCAATTTTGTTCTGTGGCTTGACATTTCTAAGATTGTAATGTATAATTAAGTATACTTTCAGCCGGAGTGGTGAAATTGGCAGACACACCATCTTGAGGGGGTGGCGCTCGCAAGGGCGTACCGGTTCAAATCCGGTCTCCGGCACTAAAAACCTCAACTCATATCTTGTCAAAGCCCTGTCGTGTCCCGCTTCAAATTTATCTTATTCGCCGGACTGATTGCAGTCATTCCTGCGGGCTTGGTTATAGCAGCCCAACAATCGCTCGCCTGAAGTCACAACCTTGGAGTTTTCATTTAAATACGCGGTCTGGGCGTTGATATTGGGCGCATTATCGGCGGTATCGCTGCCAATAGGCTCATTAATTGGCGTGACTTTCCGTCTGAAACCTTTTATAGCCGGGTTCGCCGCGGCGTTCGGCGCTGGCGCGCTGTTCGCGGCATTGTCCATCGAATTAGTAGCCGAGACAATGCTTCACGCTGTCGAGGCTCGCACTGCTGGAGAAGCCGGCTGGTATATTCTGCCGCTCGGCTTGATCTTAGGCTGTGCCGGCGGCGGATTGCTGTTCGTGGCGCTTGACCAACTCATAGCCAAACGCGGCGGCTATCTGCGTAAAACCGCCACTGCAATTTCCTATTTTTCCAAGAGTCGCCAGACCCGTCATAGGCGCTTATTTGACAGGCTCGGCCAATGCGAGGTCTTCCGCTCCATCCCGCCGGAGAACAGCCAGATGTTGTTCGACTGCCTCAAGCCGGCGCTGTTTAACGACGGCGAATTCCTGTTTCACCAGGGTGAAATGGGTGATAAGATGTATTTTATTGAAGATGGCGCTATAGATATTATCAATGATGGCATTGTAGCCCGCCGACTCGGAGTCGGCGACATTTTGGGTGAAATTGCGGTCATAGTCGGCACGCAGCGCACCGCTGGCGCCCGCGCCAACGGCGATGTGAAAACATTGGAATTAGCCAAGCAGGATTTCCAGCGCCTGCAAGCGGTCATTCCCGGACTCAAAGACGCTGTGGTGCAAATTGCCAGCCGACGCTTGGAAGAGATTAGCGTGTTGACGACGAAAAGTTCAACCGAGAAGTCGAATTGGGCGGTCAAAGCCGCCCAAGCCTTAAAGCAGCATAACGAGATGCCGACGCCGCTCGAACTGCGTCAAGCCGCCAGCCGGCACAGCAGCGCGCCGCTCGCCATCTGGCTGGGCATTTTCTTAGACGGCATCCCGGAAAGTTTCGTCATCGGCGCTAGTTTTTTAATGATATTGACAAGTAAGATGCACCTTGGCGGCCCAGCTTTTGGGCAGGTTGTTCCCTGGACGCTCATCGCCGGGCTGTTCCTGTCCAATTTTCCTGAGGCAATGTCTTCCAGCGCTGGAATGCGCCATCAAGGCTGGAAGACGATGCGCATCCTCTGGCTCTGGATATCCTTGATGGTAATGACCGGTATTGGCGCTGCCATCGGCTACGGCATCGGCGCCGATGTCAGTCCTACCATCGTCATCATAATAGAGGGATTAGCCGCCGGTGCAATGCTGACAATGATTGCTCAGACGATGATTCCGGAAGCCGTGCATTTGAGCGGGCCGAATATCGTCGGGCTTAGCACTTTGTTCGGTTTTTTATCGACGGTGGCGTTTAAATTCTTAGAGTGAGTCGAGTTTCTTTTATAGATAGACGGATCCTCTCTCGTCTGCTGAGTATTATCGCGTAAAATACGCGTCAATTATGTCTATATTTGTCCATAGCGTCTATTATCTACATCGATGACCGACCGACGTGAATTCTTAATAACCTCTCTAAAGTGCGCGGCTGTTTTAGGCGTCGCGGCAACTGCGCCGCGCTGGCTGCGACGGGCATTCGGCGAGGATTTCAATCTTGCCAGCATAATCGCCGAGCCGGCTTTGGCTGCGGAAAAACTCGCCGATCTCATCGCCCGCGCGCCGCGGGCAAGATATTGGATTTCGACGACCTCCGCTGGTATGAACTGCCGGCAATGCCATACGCCGGATGAGGTTCAACAACTCAAATCTCACCAGCACAAAACCGACTATGTCAAGTGCCAATTATGCGCGCAAGAATGTGTAATCAAAGAAGGCGAGCGCGGCGGTTGCCGGGCGCGCATTAATGTCAAGGGCGAACTGCGCACACTGGTCTATGGCCGGCCGATTTCGATTCACATCGACCCCATCGAAAAGAAGCCGTTCTACCATTTCCTGCCGGGGAGTCAAGCCTATTCGTTGGCGACTTCCGGCTGTCCGCTGCACTGCAAATTCTGCCAGAATTGGGAGATTTCGCAAGCCCGTCCGGAGGACTATTCGGTCGATTGGACGCCGCCGGAATCCATCGCCGACAACTGCCAAACCCGCCGCGTGCCGGTCATCGCCTTCACCTATAACGAGCCGACCACCTTCACCGAGTATCTGACCGATATCGCCCGCGCAGCGCAAAAACGCAATATCCGCAACGTGCTGATTTCCTGCGGTTTTATGCAGGAAGCGCCACTTGCGGAAATGTGCGAGGTCTTGTCGGCGATAAAGATCGACCTGAAAGGCTTCAGCGAGGATTTTTATAAAAATGTCTGCCAAGCCAGGTTAGCGCCGGTGTTGCGCAGCATCAAACAGGTCGCGCGCAGCAAAGCCCATCTTGAAATTGTCAATCTGGTTGTCCCGACGCTGAACGACTCTAATAAAATGATGAAGGACTTAGTAGATTGGATTTTTAATGAACTTGGGCCCGATATTCCAGTGCATTTTACGCGTTTTCATCCGGATTATCAACTGCTCAATCTGCCGCCGACGCCTGTCGCCGCGCTTGAGATAGCGCGCGAGTTGGCGCTGAAAAAAGGTCTTAACTACGCTTTTGTCGGCAATGTGCCGGGACATCCGGGAAATAATACTTACTGCCCCAAGTGCGGCAAGGCAGTCATCGAACGGTCGAACTTCTTCGTAACCCGGACGCGGATGAAGAACGGCTGCTGTCTGGACTGCGGGCAGGCGATTGCGGGAATTTGGCTTTAGGCTTTGGGCTTTGGGCTTTAGGATGGCGGGCAGTGAAAGGTAGCAAGGCTTCTTGAAGCCGGGAAGATAAGATTTAAGTTTTCTGCTGACTACGGCGAGTCGATGGCGGGCATTATTTCGGCTGTCAACCCTCTGCGGTTGACAGCCGAATGAGTGAAAATTCTATATCTATTTAGGATAAGATATTCTGGTCGATATGCCAATATTACCGGATTAAAATCAACTTGTCGGAGGCAATATTCTTATCTGCTTCCAACCGCAGAATATACAATCCATTAGGCATATTGTCCGCCTGCCAGACCAGACGATGCACGCCGGCGTCGAAAGGTTTGTCGGCGAGCGAGACCACTTCGCGGCCGGCTGTGTCGAAAATTGAGAGTTTAACGCTCGAGGCAGCAGGGAGAGCGAAGGAAATTTCTGTCGCACTGTTGAAGGGATTGGGGAAAGGTTTGGACAGCGCGAATTCCGCCGGCAGTGCGGGCGTCCCATCTGGTAGGGCGGGCGTCTCGGCTGGTAGGGTGGGCGTCTCTGCCCGCCAGTCAAGCGTCACTTGGGCAAAACCATCGGTCTCATAAGGAATGAAGGAATTTGGAATTTGGAATTTGGAATTTGGAGTTGAATTTTCGCACTCTGCACTTTCCATCTTCCATTTTCCATTTTCCATATTCCATTCCTTCTTCCCATCCCAAGCAATGAAGT
>VGIO01000109.1 GCA_016867855.1 Calditrichota bacterium | reverse complement strand
TACTCTAATGCCAGTTTCTTCTGCAACGAGGCGCTAGAACATTTTTTATATGCAGCCCACACTTAAAGAAAAATTAGAAGCGCTTCCCGACCATCCCGGCGTCTATCTATTTAAAGATGGCAGCGGGAATATTATTTATGTCGGCAAAGCCAAATCGCTGCGGGCGCGGGTGCGTTCATATTTCACCGCCCGCGATGATGGACGCTATCAATATCCGCGCCTCGTCGCCGCCATCCGCGATCTAGATATTATCCTCACAATAAATGAGGTCGCGGCTTTGCGCACCGAAGCCGGGCTGATCAGACTACACCAGCCGCGCTACAATGTTGACCTGCGCGACGACAGGTCATTTCCCTTCATAAAAATCACCCGCGAAGAGTTCCCGCGCGTCTTATTGACCCGTAAGCCCAAAGATCCGCCGCCAGGCGATGTTTATGGTCCCTACACCGATGTCAAAGGCACACGCTTCTTGCTGCGCAATCTCAAAGGCATACTCCAAATCCGCGACTGCTATCTGCCGCTCGCTTCGGCGAAAATCAGTCGGGGCAAGTTTAAACTCTGTCTCGACTATCACATCGGCCGCTGCAATGGACCTTGCGAAGCCAAAGTCGATGCCGAACAATATGCACGAGGAGTGAGACGTTTTATTCAATTCTTAAGCGGCCGCAACGAAGAAGTCGTTGCCGATTTAGAGGTTGAAATGCGTCGATTCGCGGGCGATCTGCGCTTTGAAGAAGCCGCTCTGGCGCGTGACCGGCTGGCAGCAGCGCGCCAGTTCAGCGAACGGCAGCGCAAGGTTGACCCCGAGCCGGTCGATATCGACGCCATCGGCCTTGTGCGCGAAGACAACTACGCCGCCGTATCCGTAATTAAGGTGCGAAACGGACGCATCGTCGGGCAAAGCCCCTTTCATCTGGAAAGGACTGCTGACCTAACCGCCGGCGAACTACTCGAAAATTTCCTCGTCCGACACTACGAACAAGCCGACCACCTGCCGGATGGTATATTTCTCCCGGAAGACCTCCCCGATGAGGAAACCGTCATAATTTATCTAAACGAACTTGCCGGTCATCGCGTCGCTTTGCGCGTGCCTAAACGCGGCGAAAAGCGCGACCTGCTCGAAACTGCCCAAGCCAACGCTGAACATCTGCTTTTAGAGCGCAGAATAATGAGCGAGAAGCGCGATTTTATCCCGCGTGCTATCAAAGCCCTGCAGGACATCCTCCGCCTGTCAACGCCGCCACTCTGGGTCGAAGCCTTCGATGTCTCACATCTGCACGGCGTTGACAGCGTGGCTTCGTTGGTCGTGTTCAAAGACGGCAAACCCCATAAATCCGACTACCGGCTGTTTAAAATCAAGTCCTTTGAGGGCGTGGACGACTGCGCCGCCATCGGCGAGGCTGTTAAAAGACGCTATAAACGGCTATTGGAAACTGAAAATAAACAAACACCAGATCTAATCCTCATCGACGGCGGTTTGGGGCAGTTGAACCGCGCCAAACAGGTCTTAACCGAATTAGGCCGCGCCGACCTGCCGGTTATAGGGCTGGCAAAGAGATTGGAAGAGATTTACATCCCCGGCGATAATCTGCCGGTCGGGCTGCCAAAGTCGTCATCGTCACTGCGTCTTCTGCAGCAAGTCCGAGATGAAGCCCACCGTTTCGCCGTAACAAAACACCGCCTACTGCGCGGCAAACGACAGGTCAAATCACGCCTCGACGATATCCCCGGCGTCGGTCCGGCGCGGCGGATGCAACTGCTGAAAACCTTCGGCTCGCTTAAGCGCATCGCTGAAGCCAGCATCGACGAACTGGCTGCAGTGAAAGGGATGAACAAAAATACCGCGCAGCGAATAGTCGATGAATTGAAAGTTAGAAAGTTAGAAAGTTGAAAAGTTAAAAAGAGTCCACTTTGTCCATATCGTCCGCACTGTCCATTAATCGCCATCTTGATAATCCTATGCGCATCATTATCATCATCACCATTATCATCATTTCAGGCTGCCGCCAGGCTGAAATCATTCCGTCAAATCCGGCTAATGCCTATTCGACTTCACGGCAGTATTGGGGAATTGAGCGCATCGGGCCCTGGCATCTTCGGTTGTTAGTCGGAAATAAAACTAAGTTTGACGACCCGCAAGGCATCGCCTGTGCGCCGCAGTATCCGGGCAACAAAGCCCGCGAGCAGTCACTAATCGTGCAGTGCGTCAACTCCGGCGATAACTGCTTAATATTCAGCCGTTCCCGTTATGCGTGGAATGTCTATGGGCTCGAAACCGGACAGGCTCAATTCGATAAACCCTGGGGCATTGCGGCTGACACTTCAGGCAATGTCTTTGTCGCTGACCGGGGCAAAGCGCGGATTGTGCAACTTAGAAATGAAAGCGGCAGATTTAATTATGTAAAGGATATAGGGCGTCCCGGCGACAGTTTGAACGAGTTCACCGACCCGCGCGGTCTAGCGCTGTTGCCGGACGGAAGAATCTTGGTGACGGATGCGGCGCTTGGACGAGTCGCTTTGTTCGATGCGGCTGGAAATCCAATGTCGATGTGGGAAGGCTTTCTAACACCGGACGGCATTGCCGCCGTCGGTGCAAGTGAAAAATGGACAAAATATCCCGGCGACGAATTCGTTGTCGTCATTGATTCGTTATATCAACGGGTGAATAAAATCGATTTGGCGGGAAACATTTTAAAGCAAGCGCGGGCATCCGACTGGGGCTTCGACCTGGCGCAATTGTCCGGTGTGGCGCTGGATTTTTACAATCAAATTCTCATTACCGATAAATACAACAACAGCCTGCACAAACTCGACCGCGGGTTGAACTACATAACGACCTTCGTCGGGAGCGCCGGCAAGCCGGTTCTGGACGAGCCGCGCGGCATCGCCTTCGACCGCCGCGCCGGTCAATTATATGTGGCTGAGCGCGAAAGTATCTGCCGTTTAAAAATGGGCGTGGACATATTCGATTTCAAGGCGGAAGTCAAGGCGGATTCACTCTGGATGGATTTGGCGGTCGGATTCTTTTTAACTGAGCCGGCGCTGTGTCAATTGGATGTGCTGGACAATTCGGGACGGTTTTTAGCGCGCATTATGGAGAACCGCTTCTATCCGACCGGACAAAACCGCCTGATGTGGGGGATGAAACTGCCGGCGCAACTCCCCGGTGGCAAAGCCTTGCCGTCACTCCCACCGGAGTTCAAACCTGGTCAGACGCTGCCGAAAGGAAAATACACCCTGAAAGGCATATTCCGCACAACTTATCCGACGCGGGAGGTGTTCGAAAGGGTTGCCGAGGTGGGATTTGAAGTGAAGTGAATAAAATGGTTAGAGTATTGAATATATTAATATTAAAACATCCTTTTATCTCTATTTATCTTTTAGATAATATGTATTACCCAACCTCTTCGTCAACTCCGCGTTCAACTCCCGATACAACTTCTCCACCTCCGGATACGGCTTCAGCAGCGCCAGGTGCTTCTGGATGGTCTCCACATCCCCGCGCCGCACAGGACCGGTGATAGCATCCGGCAAGCCTTTGCGGGCGATGTTGCCGACGGTGGCGGTCAGCAGCGGCGATAGGGCTTCCAAAGCGCGCCGCTCGTCGATGCCGGCTTTTTTCAGCAAATCCAGCGAAATCCCCGCCAGCGCAGCCAGGAAATTGCAGGCGAACACCGCGCCCAAGTGATACAAAGCCCGCTTGTCCGTTTCGATGCGCAGCGGCTTTCCGTCTAATTTCAAAGCCAAAGCCTCGCCAACAGAAACCGCCTCATCGTCGCCGTCGATGCCGAAAGTAACGCCTTCCAACAGTTCCGCGCCTTCGTCGCCGGTAAAGGTCTGCAGCGGATGCCAAGCCATAACCGCAGTGTTGACCTCGCGCAAAGGCGCCAAGACTTCAGCGGATATAGCGCCGGCGGTGTGCGCGACGATAAGGTGTGCATGTGGCGCGTCATTCTCGTGCAGGCGGGAATCCAGACAAGCAACGCTTAAACTGCCCGCCGTTGACTCATCGTAGTCTATGGCGGATTCTGATGCGCTGTCAACCGCAGAGGATTGACAGCCGGGTTTGCCTTCTCCCGACTGCGCCGGGTCGGCAACGGAAGAGACCCCCCCCCTTGCTCCCCCACGCAAGCGTGGTGGGAATCGTATGCGCCACTCTATTATATCCTTCGCCACCTCCTCAATCTGTCCGTCCCGCACGCACAGAAGCAGAAAATCGACATCGGCCGGCAAATCTGCAATCGCGGGAACCAAATTGAACTCGAGCGATTCGAACGGCGCTCGCGCGACGATACCTGCAATATCAAAGCCTTTGGCTTTGAATGCACGCGCCATAACTCTACCCACCTTGCCAAAGCCGACAATAGCAATTTTAAATAGAGTGGACATAATAAACAGATTCACAGCGGATGTAGCGGATTTGGGAGCAGGTTGTCAACTCTCTGCAGTTAACAGCCGCTTTTTGCTGCCGACTACAGTGAGTCGGCAGCGGACAAATATGCAAGCCGCATTATCCGCTTAATCTGCTAAGAATATAAGCCCAGGCACATAGAATATATGTGCCTGTTTTGCTTGTTAGCCTTATCCTTCCGGCAATTGCTTGCGCTCTATCAAAGGGCGCAGGAGGTCGATGGGAATAGGAAAGATGATAGTCGAGTTCTTTTCGGTGGCGATTTCAGTCAAGGTCTGCAGGTAGCGCAGTTGTAAGGCAATCGGATCTTTGGCGATGACCTGCGCGGCTTCAGCAAGTTTGATGGAGGCTTGATACTCGCCTTCGGCGTGAGTGATTTTGGCGCGCCGCTCGCGCTCGGCTTCCGATTGCTTCGCCCAAGCCCGCTTCATCTCCTGCGGCAGGTCAACATGCTTGATTTCGACCGAAGTAACCTTGACGCCCCAAGCCTCGATGTGCCGGTCGATGATATCCTGCAGCCGCAAGTTGACTTTCTCGCGTTCAGCCAGCAGGTCGTCCAGTTCGACCTGTCCCAGCACCGACCGCAAGGTCGTTTGAGCAAACTGCAATGTCGCGTAAAGGTAGTTTTCGACAGCGATGATGGACTTCACCGGATCCACTACCCTGAAATAGATGACCGCATTGACCTGCACTGAGACATTATCTTTGGTAATGATGTCTTGCGGCGGCACATCGCGCGCCTCGACCCGCAATGATATGCGCACCATCCGGTCCACAATCGGAATGAGCAGAATTAAACCGGGGCCCTTGGCGCTAATTACCCGTCCGAGCCGGAATATCACCCCGCGCTCATATTCGTTCAGCACCCGTATCGCGCTGGCAAGGATGAAAAAGCCGACGATGATAATGAGAATTAGATATAAAGGCATTTGCCTTCCTCCTTAGATAGAGAGTTTGTATGAATTATTTTCGCTTTTTATAGAATTTCTGGCATATTTTAATACATTGCCTAATGCTTGTCAAGCGTGAGATGTCGTCATCCTGAACGAAGTGAAGGATCTCGTTCTAAAGATTTACTTATCCAGACGAGATCCTTCGCTTCGTTCAGGATTACATACGACATTGCACAATTGACATAACACTAGTTAATTAGAGGACAGAGTATTAGAGTCTCCCCGGTTTCAAGAAGCCGGGCTACAACTACAACACTTCCTGCACCGCTTCGACGAACCGGTCGAGTTCATCTTTATTGCGTTTCTCGGTGACGGCTATTAACAAACAGTTCTCCATTCCGGGAAAATCCTGGCCTAAAAACGGTCCGACAAAGATGGCTTCATTCAAAAATTTCTGTTGCGCAGTCTCTGCATCGATGGGCAGTTCAAGCGTGAATTCGTTGAAGAATTCACCCCTGAAGCGCAATTTGACGCCTTCAAGTCCATTCACCCGGTTGGCGAGGTAATGCGCGGCGCGGTAGGAATTCAACGCCGCCTTTTGCAAGCCGTCTTTGCCGACCAGGCTCAAGTAAATCAACGCGTTGAGCGCGATTAAAGCCTGGTTTGTGCAGATATTCGATGTGGCTTTTTCGCGGCGGATGTGCTGCTCGCGGGTTTGCAGCGTCAACACATAGCCATCTCGGCCCAGCCGATCTTTAGCACGAGCCACGATGCGCCCCGGCATCATCCGCACTAATTCCTTCTTCGCGGCAAACAATCCCACATAAGGCCCGCCGAACGACATCGGCACGCCGAGCGACTGCCCGTCGGCCGTGGCAATGTCAGCGCCCCATTCGCCGGGCGGCTTCAACAGCGCAAGAGAAATAGGATAAGTAGAAGACACTACTAAAGCCCCGGCAGCGTGCGCAATCTGCGAAACGGCTTCGACTGGTTCGAGCAGACCGAAGTAATTCGGATGCTGCACAATTAGACCGGCTGCGCCGTCGATAGACGACCTCAGTTCGTCCACATCGATGACGCCGTTATGGAGACTCAATCGACGAATCTCAACATCGACCGGCTCGCAGTAGGTCTTTAGAACGCGCAGGTAGTTGGGATTTAAGCCGTAAGGCACGACAATACTCTTACGACCAGTCTTGCGCGCCGCCATAATCGCGCTTTCAGCCAGCGCCGTCGCGCCATCGTAGTGCGAAGCATTGGCGGCATCCATCGCCATTAAGCGGCAAACCATCGACTGATATTCGTATATTGTCTGTAAAGTGCCTTGCGCAACTTCGGCTTGATAGGGCGTGTAAGCCGTATAGAACTCCGAACGGCTTAACAAGTGCGAAATAGCCGCTGGAATGTAATGGTCATAAACGCCGCCGCCCAAGAAGCATAAATGTTCGGCAGCCGGCAGATTTTCCGATGCCAATCCTTTAAAGTCTTCGATTAGTTCATATTCCGACATCCCGGACGATAAATCGAGCGCGTCTTTAAAGCGGAAACGTTCGGGAATTACTTTGGCGATAAGTTCGTCCAGCGAGCCGACGCCGATGGTCTGGAGCATCCGCGCAATATCGGCTTCGCTGTGCGATATATAATTCACTAAATTATTCCCCTTTGACTTGTGCGACCATTCTTTTGTATTCTTCAGGCGGCAGCAAGGTGTCGATTTCCTGTTCATCGGCTATCTTAATGCGGACAATCCAGCCATCGCCGTAAGGCGATTTATTGATGAGTTCCGGTTGTTGGTCGAGCAAGCCGTTGACAGCGACGACCTCGCCGGAAATCGGGGCATACAAATCCGCCGCGGCTTTGACCGCTTCGATTGAGCCGAATGGCTTGCCCTGCATTAATTCGGCGCCCAATTCCGGTAAGTCAACGAACACAATGTCGCCTAATTCGCCTTGGGCATAGTCCGTAATGCCCACAATACCTTCGCCCTTTTCGACCCGCAGCCACTCGTGGTCGGCAGTGTAACGAAGTTCGTGTGGAATGTTCATTTCTTCCTCTTAAACTATTCTTTTATTTATTTTATATTTGCGTCATAAGACACAAATTGTTTAAGGTTTTTATATTATTAACCTGGGCAGAATATAGTTTACGTATGTGATTGTTCTTCCCCCCCGCTTGCGGGGGGAGCAGCGACATTATAATCTGACCCTATTAATAGTTTAGTGTGCGTTTTCTAAAAACTGCCCCATAAAGGCTGTCGAATACTCCCCGCTGCGAAAGCGGTTGTCTTGCAATATCCGCTTATGCAGCGGAATGGTCGTCGCAATGCCTTCGATGATAAATTCATCCAACGCCCGCAGCATCCTTTGAACGGCTTCCTCGCGGTCGTTGCCGAAGGCGATTAACTTGGCGATCAGCGAATCGTAGTGCGGCGGAATGACATACCCGGCATAAACATGAGTATCGACCCGGATGCCCATCCCGCCTGGGATATGGAACGAAGTCACCTGTCCGGGCGAGGGTGTGAAACCACGATTGGGATCTTCAGCATTGATGCGGCATTCGATGGCGTGTCCTTCAGGCTGCCGAATGGATTGCGGATGTGGCTTGCCAGCAGCGGCTTGAATCTGCTCCTTGACGAGGTCGTGCCTGAATATCATCTCGGTGACAGGATGCTCAACCTGAATACGGGTGTTCATCTCCATAAAATAGAACTCATTGTCCTGCAGTAAAAACTCAATCGTCCCAGCGCCGATATAGCCGACCGACTCAGCGCCTTTAACCGCGGCGGCGAGGAGTTTTTGGCGCAACTCCGGTTTAACTACCGGCGACGGGGCTTCCTCGATGAGTTTTTGATGCCGCCGCTGAATCGAACAATCCCGTTCGCCAAAGGTTAGAGCCTTGCCGTCGGTGTAGCCCATCACCTGCACTTCAATGTGCCGCGGTCGCTCTAAATAGCGCTCGATATAAACTGAACCGTCGCTGAAAGCCGTTTCGGCTTCGACCTTCGCCATTCCTAAGGAGCGCGGCAATTCTTCCGGTGAACGCACTATGCGCATTCCCTTTCCGCCGCCGCCGGCGGAAGCCTTTAGAATTACCGGATAGCCAACCTGTTCAGCCGCTTGGAGAGCATCCTCTTCGTTTTTAACGACTTCTTTGGAACCCGGTAGAATCGGGACGCCGGCCTCGGCCATCGTCCGCCGAGCCAGAGCCTTGTCGCCCATTCGGCGGATAGTTTCCGGACTAGGTCCGATAAATGCAATATCCGATGCGATACACATTTCGGCGAACTGGGCGTTCTCGGCTAAAAAACCGTAGCCCGGATGCAGCGCGTCGGCGCCGGTGATTTCCGCCGCGCCGATGATGCGGGGAATAAAGAGATAACTATCCTTCGACTTTGCCGGTCCGATACAAACCGCTTCGTCGGCAAAACGGATATGCAACGCGTCGGCGTCAGCCTGGCTATAGACCGCTACGGTCTTCACGCCCAACTCGCGGCAAGCGCGAATGACCCGCAAAGCGATCTCGCCCCGATTGGCGATGAGAATCTTCTTGAACATTAAGACGGGTCGATGCGGAAGAGAATATGCCCGAATTCGACCGGCTGGGCGTTCTCGACCAGAATTTCGACCACCGTTCCGCTGTATTCCGACTCGATTTCGTTCATCAGTTTCATCGCTTCGATGATGCACAAAACCTGCCCGGGCCGCACCCGGTCGCCGACCTGTACATAAAGCGGCGCTTCCGGCGCTGGCGCGCGGTAGAAAGTGCCTACCATCGGCGATTGAACTTCGAGTAATTTCTTTGCCGGCGCTGACGGCTCGATTCCCACACCAGGCGCAGCAGATGTCGCCGCGGTTGAACTAACCGGCGGCGCAGCAATAGGCATCCCAGCGGGAAAACCGATCGGAACAGGAATGAATTGTGGAATTGAGGCGGAGGCTGTGTTCGCTGGCGGCGCGATCTTCATAATGCGCACCTTGCCATCGCCTTGTTCGATTTCCAACTCGGCAATGTCGCTGGATTCGACCAGTTTCACCAGCCGGCGAATGTCGGCGTATTTCAATTGCGCCCTTTCTATCTTACGCGTTCGAGATATTCTTTGGTTCGGGTATCCACTCGGATGCGCTCGCCTTGCTCGACGAACAACGGCACCTGTATCACCGCGCCGGTCTCGAGCGTCGCCGGTTTGGAAACATTGGCAACCGTGTCTCCTTTGACGCCCGGTTCGCATTTAACAATCGTATATTCGATGAAGAACGGCAGTTCAAAGACCAACGGCCGCTCGTCGTGGAAAAATACCCGCACGACCTCGCCTTCCTTGAGCAGGTCGGCATAGTCCCCGACCACCGACTCCGGCACCGAGACCTGTTCAAAGGTCTCCTGATCCATAAATATAAAATTGTCGGACTCGCGATATAAGTATTGCAGTTTCCGGTCGTCGAGACGCACAAGTTCGACCTTTTCGCCCGAGCGGAAGGTGCGGTCGATGACCTTGCCGGTAACGATGTTCTTGAGCATCGTGCGCACGAAAGCGCCGCCCTTGCCCGGCTTGACATGTTGGAAGTCAACAATTGTGAACAACTGTCCTTCCAAATCCATTACCAATCCTTTTTTTATGTCTGCTGTTGTTGCCATATATACTAGTGATGATGATGATGATGATGATGATGATGATGATGATGAAATGCTGATGCTAATGACGATGCTGATGATATATTTTTACCTTTACTTGTCCATATTGTCCATTGCCAATTCATCGCTTATTTCCACAGATTATAATAAAAACTCAATTGTGGCAGCGGGTAGAAATAACTCTCGCGCTCGATTTCATAGGATGTCATTACTAAATCAAAGGCTGTCCAAAACTGACCTAAAACCCTGAATCCAAAGCCGCAGCCGAATCCCCAATAGAAATTGCTATGTCTTCGAGTGCGACTGGTAAAAATCATTCTTTGCGCATTGTAATCCCAGTAGCTTCCAGTCTTCTGCTCCCGTTCGCTGTAATTAGAATTACCGGTCAACAAATAGAACGCTGAACTGCGTCCACGACTCAAGCAGAATTAACATTCGCCGCGAAAAAGGATGCCGAGAAATCGCCGACTTTCCAATACAGCAACGAGCCGTGGTAACCGAGTTTATGCTCCTCGATGCGCTTTATACAGAACCCACAGCCGCTGACCATACCAAAACTTAAACCCAAACCGGTGTTGAGGGTGTCGGTAGTTTCAGCAAATAGAGCCGAGACCGGCAGAATGTTCACCAGCAAAGCAGTGAGAATTTTAAATAAACTCTGC
>VGIO01000108.1 GCA_016867855.1 Calditrichota bacterium | reverse complement strand
CGTCTTTAACTATTAATTTTTCAACTTTCAACCTACAACTTACAGCTGACCAGATTAATATATATTTCCCTGTTTATGGCTTTGCTGTCTGCTGGCTGTCATAAGATCGACGAGCCGCAGGCGGGTGTCATCTCGCGTTCAGTGCCGCCTCTGCGCGCCTCGATTAAGGCGCCGGAAGTGATTGTCTGCTGCACCGGTGAAGCGTTGCTGGCATCGGAAGGCGCAGCGAGCGAGCGCGTGAGGCTGGCGGCGATTATCGACGCACTCGGCAAATGGGCGGCGAGCGATTTGACCAGCACATCAATCGACGGCGGTCAATCTGCGGGGGCTGACGGCGAGGTTGAGAACACTTCGCCACGTTCTCAAAGGCGAACGGTTAAGAAATGGAATGATTTACACATTGCAAAGTCGGTGGAAATTTATAACGGCTGCATCCTTGAGGATCGAATCGATGTAACTCTGGCGAGCAGCGAATCGAATCGCACTTTTTTCTGGCGGGTCTGCAATCTCGAACTCATTGAACCGGCGCAATCGGATGCGCTGCATCCGGATGTTCTTGAGAATTACTTAGAGCGTTTTGGCGTCGTCATCGACGCCGGCGAACATTGCGGTTTCAGCCTCTGGACGCACAAACTAACCTTCCATCGCCGATTGATGACCGATATTGATAGTTGATTTCTGATAACCATAGTATGAAGGACGTCATCACCATTGCTTGCGGTCAGTTCCAGCCGGTTTTCGGCGACACGACCGCCAATTTGCTCAAGGTCAAAGACTTCGTCGAGCAAGCCGCAGCCAATTTGATTATATTCCCGGAACTCTGCGCCTCCGGCTATGAATTCAAAGGCCACCGCGAATTGCAGGCTTTGGCGCTCGCGCCGGACAGCAGCGAGATTCGCTGTCTTAAAGAAATCGCGCGCGACTTTAGAACGCACATTGTATTGGGGCTGCCGGAAAGGAACAGCGGTAAAGTATATAATTCCAGTATTTTAATTGAACCGTCCGGTAAAACGACAATCTATCGTAAAATACACCTTTTCGACCGCGAGAAGCGCTTGTTTGAGCCGGGCAATGCAGAACCTTCGGTAGTGAGAACTGAAATCGGCCGGCTTGGAATGATGATATGTTTTGATTGGATATTCCCGGAAGTCGTGCGTATTCTAGCGCTTAAGGGCGCGCAAATAATCTGCCATCCTGCCAATTTAGTGCTGCAATTCTGCCAGCGGGCGATGTTTGCGCGCTCAGTCGAGAACGGCGTGTTCACGGCGACCTGCAACCGCGTCGGCGCTGAGTCGCGCGCCGGCCGGACGCTCAACTTCACCGGCGCCAGCCAAATTCTATCCAACCGCGGCGCGACTTTAGCGCAGGCCTCGGATGAAAAGGAAGAGGTGATTAAGGCCGAAATTCGTCCAGCCGAGGCGGACAATAAGATGATCACGACGCTGAACGATGTGATTGGAGACAGAAGAATCGATTATTATAAAAGCCTCATAGTTTGAACATTTAAGGATTGTCGAATGCTATACATAGCGACATTATTCTTTGCGTATGCTTATATATGTCATCCTGAACGAAGTGGAGGATCTCGTTCCCGCTTCCCCAGACGAGATGCTTCACTGCGTTCAGCATGACATCCGCGAAATATGCGAATTGAATTATGACGCTGTGTATAGTCATACGAAAACGTTTTTATCCGTTCCATCAGTTTTATCCGTTGTGAATTCTCAGAGATTTAGTATTACTTTGAAAGCAATTTTGTATAATGGGAAACCAATTTTCGATCTATACGCTGCGCGCCAACTCGAGCAATGATTAAGAAAGAAAATCAACCGGATTTATTTACAAATAAAACAGAATTCAAAAGTTATCTATGCGTCGCGAAATACCTCTTATCATCACTTTTATCATCGGCGTGGCGCTGGTCGTCGCGCTGTTCATACCGCGCCGGCCGTTTCCGGAACTAGATGCGGAGTTCTCACGCTGGTTCGACATTATTGCGGTTTTCGCCTTTGTCTTAGGCGGCGGCAACCTGTTGCAAGTCCATGTGGACCGCATCACCCGCAAACACCGGGACCGCTGGTATTCGGTCGTTACTTTAGCCGGTTTCCTGCTCACGCTCGGTATCGGATTGCTTAAGGTCGGCGGCGATGCCGGGCTGAAAGGCAACTATATCGCTGAAGGCACATGGTTCAAAATTATCTACGACGCGGTCTTTACGCCGCTGACGGCGACAATGTTCAGTCTGCTGGCATTTTTCGTAGCGTCAGCGTCCTACCGCGCTTTCCGCGCCAAGACCCGCGAAGCGACTATTCTACTGATTGCCGCCTTTATTATACTCGTCGGTCGAACACCGCTGGGTTACTACCTGACCTTCTGGCTGCCGGAGCCGCTGCAGTTCCTGCATATACCCAATCTTTCGGCCTGGATTTTATCTAATCCAAATTTAGCCGGCCAGCGCGCCATTATGATCGGCATTGCGCTGGGGATTATCGCAACATCACTCAAACTCATTTTAGGTATTGAGCGAAGTTACTTAGGAAGGGAGAAATAAGATGGCATTATTAGAAAAACTATCTCACATTGATCGCCGAATTATCTTTGTCCTCATCGCATTAGCGGTCATAATTCCAATGCTGTTCAATCTAGTCTTCATCGTCCGCCCTTCGCCGATTGTGGAGGCGATCTTCGAAAAGATTGAGTCGCTGCCGGCCGGGTCGAAGATTTTACTGTCCTATGACTATGGGCCATCGACCGTGCCGGAGAATCAACCGATGGCCGACGCTCTGACCCGTCACTGTCTGGTCAAAGGGCTGAAAGTCTATATAATGGCCGTCTGGGCGACCGGCGAAGCACAAGCCAATGTAACCATCGATAGTGTCATCCGAAGGGAGTTCCCGGATAAGGTCTATGGCGTTGACTGGATCCACCTCGGCTATAAAGCCGGCAACCAGGGACTTATCAACGCCATTTTCACCGACTTGAAAGGGATGTATACGACCGACGCCGCCGGCGTTGACATCAATACCTTTCCGATGATGGCGTCTATACAGGGTCTGCGCGATTTCGATTTAATTTTATCGTCGGCATCCGGCAAACCCGGTCTGAAAGAGTGGGTGCAGTTCGCCGGCGACCGCGGCAATATTCCCGTTGCCGGCGGCGTAACCGCCGTCGAAGCCCCGCTGCTGTATCCCTACTACCCGCGCCAACTGCTCGGGCTGATGGGCGGCTTGCAGGGCGCGGCGGAATACGAAGCCGTGGTTGTGCATAAATACCCGCAGTTCAAAGCCACAAGCCTCACTGCCGTAAAAAGTATGGGGCCTCAGACCGTCGCGCATCTGGTCATAATATTCTTCGTTGTTGTTGGGAATGTGGCGTTCTTTCTGCAGAGAAGGAAGGAAAAGCGCGCAAGAACGGCTTGAGTCAATTTGAAATGCGATGGAAAGAACCTTACAAATTCTAAATGACCTTGTCGAGACCGGCGTAATCAAAGGCTATGCCATCGGTGGCGCGATTGGAGCGTTCTTCTATGCTGAGCCGGTTACGACTTTCGATTTGGATGTCTTTATCGAACTGCCTCAGACTAAAGGCTGTATAGTTACTTCATCGCCACTCTACGAGGCTCTAAAAGCACATGGATACCGCGAGTCAGGTGAATCTGTGAGCATCGAGGGCATTCCGGTGCAGTTCCTGCCTTTGTATAATGCATTGATAGAAGAAGCCTTCAGCACAGCCATTGAGAAACGATACGGACAGACCTCCACACAGGTTTTTAGAGTCGAATACCTAATCGCCATCTGCCTGCAAACTGGCCGTGATAAAGACCTTACTCGCGTCAAGATGCTCCTTGAACAGAGTGATATAGACCGGAACTTACTGAAGGATATTCTGCTGCGGTATAATCTAATCGTAAATGGAATCAGATAACCCAATAGACCCTGAACTTCAGCGCATTCTTGCCGCAAAGAGCATGCGGCGGAAGGAGTTAGCCGCCTTGCCCATCGAAGAGAAAATCCGTATCTTAGTCCGGATGCAGGAAATGGTCGCGCCGCTAATCAGGGCTAGAGGGAAGGAGGCGGTGGTCTGGAAAATCGACGCCTAAATACAGGATTTAATGAGCATTGCTGACATATTAGGACCGCGCTCCATCGAGGAAATGATCGAGGAGCAGGTTCGCAAAGAGGGCGGGCTGAAGACCAAGCCAATCAAGCCGCTCGGCGCGCCGGTGCTGGCGCAGTCCCACACGCCTATCTATAAGATGCATCGCTACTGGGCTCGCCGGCCGCATAATGTCTTCGCTCACATCATCCAGCACTACACCAATCCGGGCGACCTGGTGCTGGATCCGTTCTGCGGCGGCGGCGTGACGGTGGTCGAGTCGCTGCGCCTCCGGCGGCGGGTGGTCGGTGTGGACATCAACCCGTTAGCGACCTGGATAACCCAGGTCGAAGTCGAGCCGGTTGACTTGGACGAATTGGAAGCCACCTTCAACGAGTGGTATGCCTGGTGCGTCGAGAAAATCACGCCGCTGTTCCAAGCCCAGTGCGGCAAGTGCGGCAAAGACGCAACCGCCGAATGGTTCGAGTGGTCGAATGTAGTGGTCTGCCCGGTCTGCGGTTATGAGGTGGTGCTGGCGGAGGCGGAGAAGGAGAGAAATGCCTTTTACATCTGTACCAATCCCAGGTGCCGCTCTAGATTCCAGCCGACCGGACTAGACCGTATGCCGGATAAAATGGTCAATGTGAAGACCAAATGCGCCGAGTGTGGCGTAAGTGATATCCACAAGCCTCTGCCGTCGGATATCGAACTGGCTAAACAAATTGAAAAAGATGAAGTGGAAATTGTCACGCGAGAAAAATTGTTCATACCAGATGATGAATTCCCGGATATGGACTTAGCACGAGACCATCCACTTTTTAGGCGAGGGATAAAGACATTTAAAGACTTCTTTTCGCCAAGACAAAGAATATCAATTGCAAAATGTCGTAAATTTCTTGAGATAAAGAGTTTTCGAGGAACTTTAATTAATTCTCTAATACATATTTTTACTGGTTCGTTAAGATATACAAATAAAATGGTTTTTCGAAATGAAGTATGGCGCGGAGATAATCCTCTTGAATGGCCGGGGCATATGTATTGGCTTCCTTATTCATATCTTGAAGCATCTCCACTATTTTCTTTAACGAATCGGAAATCGGCGTTGAATAGAGGTAAAAAATGGCGTGAAACTGAGATTGGCGATTATTACAAAAAACCCTCAAAAAAGAAACCCTGGGAAGGAATAATCTGTAACGCTTCGTGTTGGTTAGTCAATAATTCATCCGATGATATCCCACTTGAAGCTGGATCAGTCGATGTTGTCATAACCGATCCCCCATTTGGCGGGAATGTTCAATATCTGGAACTATCCGACTTTTATCTTGTTTGGCTGCGAAAACTGGTCGATTGGGGTGGTTTAACGGAAAAATCTAAGGAAGCCATTCAAACCCGCCATCAAGGCTTCGAAGGTGCGAAAGACCTGAATCATTACGAAAATATGCTGACAGCGATTTTTCGTGAGTGCCATCGAGTATTAAAAGAAAATAGCTGGATGGTGATGACTTTTCATAATACTGATATCTATGTTTGGATGGCTCTGCACAGGGCTGCGCACAAAGCGGGATTTAGACTACCAAGTTATGAAGAATCACTCAGTCGAGGAATGATATATCAGCCCGCGATTAAAAACTATACCCAGACTATTCACCAAAGAGCGACCGGCTCGCTTTTGGGCGATTTTATCTTATCATTTAAAAGGAGCGAAATGCCAACGAGCGAAGATTTACTTCGACAACAGTTATCGTTAGAGCAAGAGCGTCATATACATGATAAGTGCGCTCAAATCATCAAGTATCACGGAGGTTTGGACGAACCATCGCTTTGGTCGGCAATTTTACCTTTCCTGATGGATAATGGCTATTTTCATCGAATTGCCAATTTTAACTTCAAGATGCTTTTAGCGAATGGTCCTTTTGTATATCTAAAGGACTATAAGAAGTGGTATCTGCAGGATATGGTGGAGAATGGCCGGCTGCGCACTTTAGAGTATATTCCGGCCAAAGAAAAGACCTATAGGCTTATATTCAGTTATCTAAGGGATAATAAACAAGCAACGATGGACGAACTCCTACAGATGGTTTATTCGCAGCTGGTCAATGCGCAGTTACCGCAAATTGAGACTATTAAGGAAATTCTTGATAAGTATTGTCACAAAAAATACTCAAAAAATTTATTACGAGATGTATATATTTGGGCGCCGGGGAAGAAATCGCTGATTGAGAAAGAAATAATAAAAGCCCAGCAGAATTCACTTGTTGGGACAAAAGCGGTCCCACAAAAACATGATGATATTATCCTCCACCTTGCCAGAGAAGCCGTTTTAAAAGAATTCGATGTTCACGCCGGTAAGACCGAACAGCGCAAATCTCAATTATTACGCGATTTATCATTACGAATTACCGGCGCTGAAGTCGGTTTATCGCCAGAAACGTTCAAATATATTCGTGAAATCGACCTTCTTATCCTTCAGAACAACAACATCCGCGCGGCGGTGGAGGTGGTGATGACCATTTCAACGCTGAACAAAGCCTTGAACGACCGCTTCCGCAATCTGCTGCATTTAGCGCCGAATTTGAACATCCCGCTCGTTGCAGTGGTTAGGGACGAGGACTACCCGGCGGCTGTAGAGGAACTGTGCACACCAATTAACCTCGAAGACGGTCTGCCGGACAAAGTGCGCCTGGTGCAGCTGTCGCAGTTAAGCGCGGTGGATTCGATTGAAGTATTATTATAAGTGCTGATGCTGATGGTGATATCAGACAGTCATCATCATCATTATCATCATCATCATCATCATCATCATTATCATCATCATCATCATCATCATCAAAGAACAATAATGCCATTATCCCAAACCATCACTCTCTGGGTCGGTGCAGCGCTGACCCTGATGATTTTCAGTTTCCTTTACAAGGACAATCCGTTTTATAAGTTCGCCGAACACCTGTTCGTGGGTGTGTCGGCGGCATACTGGATGACCGTCGCGTTTTGGACGACCTTCATCCCCAATCTCATTGCCTACCTCTATCCGCCGTCGATGGGCTGGTTCGCGGCGCGCCCGGAAGAGGCGGCGGTCGTGGTGCAGAACCTCTACGCCCTCGAATGGTGGCAGCGCTGGATGCGGCTGGTTCCGCTCATTCTGGGCTTGATGATGCTGACCCGCCTGACGCCCAAGTGGGCGTGGATTTCGCGCTGGCCGATGGCGTTCATCATCGGCTTTTCTGCTGGCACGAACCTCACGCGCTACTTGCAGTCGGACTTCATCGCCCAAATTCGCTCGACGCTCATCCCGCTGCTTGTCTTCGACAGCCAGGGTTTCAATTTCGGAGGCTCGCTGTCGAATCTGATCATCGTAGGCGGTGTGCTTGCTTGCTTGGTTTATTTCTTCTTCTCCAAGGAGCATAAAGGCTGGTTCGGCTCGACGGCGCGGGTCGGAATATGGGTGCTGATGGTCGCCTTCGGCGCGGCTTTCGGCTACACCGTAATGGCGCGCATAAGCCTGCTGATAGGAAGGATGAACTTTTTGGGAAGATGGATAGGCAGTATCTTTTGAGGAATGAGGGATGAAGGATGAGGGATGATAAAGGCTGTCAACCCTCTGCGGTTGACAGCCGTCTCCACCGCCGTCGACTCGCCGTAGTCGACGGCATAACATTGTAATTCAGATATATACGCTGCCGACCACGGCGGATCGGCAGCGGAAACTGACATTCCCGGACAGCCTTGGACACCACGTCTGCTAATTTATTGAAGTAATATTCCGAGTATTTCACCTATTCAAAACTAAAATTTCTAATGTAATAAAATGTCAACCAAAGTAATACTTCGTCCACGGCGGCAGTTGACCTTGCCGTCAGAGGTAATAAAGGAACTCGCAGTGCAGGACGGCGACGAGTTCCTCGTCAACGTTCAGGATGGAATTCTCTGCCTTCGTCCTGAGGTCACCGTTCCCCGCGATGAAGCCTACCTGTTCACATCGCATTGGCAGCAAGCGCTGCAGGAGGGTGAACGCGAATTGGCAGATGGTGATTATGCTGAGTTTAACTCGGTTGATGACCTAATAGCCGACCTGAACCAAAATTGGCTGTCTACTTACAAAATTCCATATAAATTTAGGATATATTAGTGTTAAGCGACTACATCCAAGCCGCGCTCAATCATTCCAGTTATGAACTGATGAAAAACGGGCGCTTTTTCGCCTCGGTGGAGGGCTTGAAAGGACTTTGGGCGGATGGCGACACGCTTGAGGAATGCCGGCGGAATCTCATCGACACACTAGAAGACTGGCTTTTTATAAGCCTAAGCGAGAAGATCCCAATACCGACTATAGACAATATCGAACTTATCCCAAATCAATCGCTCGAAGTAGTCGATGCTTAAACCTATTTCACGAGCAAATCCTCACAGCAAGGATATCGATGTTTCGCTTTTATAACAGGTGCTGTGAGAAGTCGAAATATCAATCCTTGAATGGAATGCAATCGAATTTAAGAAAAATCCACTATAAAGCAGAATCGAGGAAATCAAATGAAAATCAATCATCTTTATTTCGCAACCTCTTTTATATTCTTGCTCTACAGCGTCGGCTATTCGCAGCCGGACACTGTTTGGACAAGAAGTTATGGAACGCCTTTAATCGACAGGTGTGTATCCGTTTCAAAGGCGACGAACTCCGGTTATTTCTTAGGTGGTTTATCTTCAAATGGCGACAATTATTTCTGGCTAATAATTCGAGTCGATTCATTAGGCAATGAGTTATGGCGCTATACAGATCCTCAACAAGGTTCATATTGCGCTCACACGATTGCGATGCCGGATGGAGGATGTATAGCAACTGGGGCTAAAATTATCTATCGACGCGGTTATGATGCTAGAATTCAAAGACTTAATAACGATGGAGATGTCATCTGGGACCATTGCTATGGCGGTCAATTTCAGGATAGAGGAGTGAAAATAATACGGCTCGTAAATGGTGAGTTTCTTATGGTTGGTGGTTTTGAGCCGGGGATTATAGATTTTGACACCTGGATTTTACGGTTTAATGAAGATGGGGATAGTCTAGATTCTTACATTATCGATGATCGGGCTGGATTTGCAGGAGCAGCAGATTTTTTTATAAATGGCAATGATATTACGGTTTCTGGAACATATGGTGCAGCCGGAGCCTGCTTGGCTAAACTAAATCTTGAAGGCAATATTCAATGGATTCGTAATTATCCACTTTGGGAAAGAGTATCAATAAGGTCTTCAGCCCCAACACTTGATGGTGGTTGTATTTTAGTCGGTTTCAACACTCCTGATAATGAATCGAATGCCGATGCAATTATGATACGAACTGCTGAGAATGGCGACACGCTTTGGACTCGTATCATCGTTGAAGATGGGACTAATTTGTTTGCATCAGTAATCCCGGTTCAAGGTGACGGACATCTAATTGCAGGTGTGAGTTCTATCGTTGACCCTGATGGCGACGCGATTCTTTATCGTCTTAGCGAAAATGGTGAATTGCTCTGGCAGCAGAATTACGGATTGGAAGTAGCGGATAGATTTTATTCGTCGATTCAACTGGCAGATGGCTCATTTGTTAACGGCGGAAGCATTAATATTAATAATGGCGATTTCTGGCTCATTAAGACAGAATCCGATCCCAATGAAATTTCTGCTCCCCATAATGTCTATTTGCCGGATAAGTTCTCAATTCTCTTCGCCTACCCCAATCCTTTCAACAGCGTAACCAAATTCGATTATCAAGTTTTCATCCCGGGGCAGTTCGACTTAAAGATATTCAACCACCTCGGTCAGGAGGTCTATCGAATGAACCGGGGCTATCATACTACCGGAGTTCACAGTCTAATTTGGAATGCGCAGGGATTTGAGTCAGGCTGCTATAATGCTGTAATTCATAATGGAAATAGCGTTTCTACTTCGAAATTAATTCTCATCAAATAACAATCACCTTAAAAACAGGTTTCCTAAATGAAACCCTTAGTTTTATTAACTCTCGTAATCACCACAATCTTCCTCTCCGGCTGCGGCTCGACCTTGCAGGTTGACCGGGGGACGGTGCAGACCATCGCGATGCTGGACAAGGAGCAATACGAAATCACCGGCGAGGTGGCTGGGGAAGCGATTGTATCGTGGGTGTTCTTCTTCATTCCGCTTGGCGACAAACCGCAGCGCGGCGTGCTTTACAATCCGGCGATGATTTGTCCTTTCGGACAACCGGGCGGACCGGTCGAAGGAATGGCAATCTACAATGCCATCGAAAAATCACCCGGCGTCGATATGATTGTTGCGCCGCGCTTTGAGTCGGAAATTACCGGCTTCCCGCCGCTCTTTTGGACTGTCAAAGTCAAGGTCAAGGGTAAGGGGCTGAAACTGAAATAAAATACTAATGTTATGTCAATTGTGCAATGTCGCATGTCATCCTGAACGAAGTGAAGGATCTCGTCTGGATAAGTAAATCTTTAGGACGAGATCCTTCACTTCGTTCAGGATGACGACATCTACGCTTGAAATAGCGCTATCGCTGCATCACGGTTTTT
>VGIO01000107.1 GCA_016867855.1 Calditrichota bacterium | reverse complement strand
GTGGAACAATGTGTAAGCAATTTAAAATCTCCCCCCCGTGTAACTTGATACTTTACCGGGCTGTAAATTAAACGGCTGTCAATAAAATTAGATTGGCAGCCGTTTATGTTTGCTGCCGACTGCGGCGCGTTGGCAGCGGGCAGCACGCCTCCCTTGCATCCCCCCGCTTGTGAGGGGAGAAGCGAGCAACCGCCGCAAGCGGGGGGATGCAAGGAGGGTGTGTCGGATGTCACCCGCGAAGGCACAGAGGTGGCCGGCGCGGATACGAGACTCTGCACCGGATTTTAGGTGCAGGGTATGCAAATTATTGAATTATACGTTTAGTTTGAAGATTCTTGAGAAAGGCTGTGGTGCAGCGCCGCCAGCGGTTGTTTTAGATGTAGCCGGCGTCTTGAAGCCGAGGATATCAGCGGTCGTTGCGGCGCGACGGACGCTGCCCTCCGCGCCGCGAAGGCTGTGACGGCTGAGCAGATTGATTGGCGTTATTATTAAAGACGGTCTTTGTCTCGACTTTAGACGAACCCTTAAGTCCGCTGGTCGCTCCAGCGGCGGCGTTCGGGTCGATGAGCGCGACGCGGGCATTCGGCGCCAGTCCCTCCTCCATAACGACGAAATTGTCGTTGCGGGCGCCTAATTTGACCGTGCGGGGTGTAAAACCTGAACCGCTTTGCTCATAAACGACCATCTTTTCGCTTTTATCGAAGACGGCTTCGATGGGAACCCAAATCTTATCAGGGATACGCTCAATGATGATACGGGCGGAGGCGGACATTCCGGGCCTAAGCAGCGGGTCGGACTCTTTGATGCGCACCAGGACATCGAACATACGCGCCTCGGCGGCAGCGCTGGTCTGGGCGCGGGTCAGAATCGCCACATTCATAATTTCGCCGTTGAAAATCGGGTCGGGATAGGCTTCCAACTTAACTTCCACCGACAGCCCTGCTTTGACCCGTCCGACATCCAACTCGCTCACTGCCATCTCGACCATCATCACTGACAAATCCGGCAGTTCTATGAGGGTCTGACCGCGCCAAGGTGTGTCGCCGATTTTGATCTTCGACATCTCGCCGCCGCGCCAGGTCTCTTTATAGACGACCAATCCCGGCTGCGGCGCAGTGATAGTCAGTTTTTGCAGGTCGGCGCGGGCTTTCTCCAAGTCGATTTCCGCCTGCCGAACCTTTAGTTCGAGGGAGCGGATATCGGCTTGGTTGATTTGCGTCTGCGCTTCGATTTCCCGTTCGGCTTGCTCCAACGATATTTTCGCCTGCTGCAGTTGCAATTTGCCCTCTTCGACGCGCACATCGGCTTCGAACTTTAATTGTTCGAGCCGCAGTTCGGACAAGCGATAGGAAGCGCGTGAATTCTCCAGCGAAGATTCGAGATTTGCCATACGCGAGGCTATCGAAGCGCGCGAATGGTCGAGATTGCTTCTCGCAAGTTCTAATTCGGCGCTGAGGTCGTCGATGGTCTGGCGCACATCGGTCGTGTCGAACTGGATGAGGAAATCACCCTTCTGCACTAAAGTGCCTTCATCGACCAGCCCGATGATTTGCAGGTTGCTGCGCGCCGGCGGGGCGCTGATGAAGACCGAATTCTCAGCGCGCAGCCGGCCGGTTTCCTTGATGTCGATGATGAACTCGCCGGACTGCGCGGCAGCGGTCGGAACATTCGGCACGTCGGAAGGCCATAATATCCAGATTATTACCGCCAAAACGCCGATGATAGCCGCCGCCTGCGCCCAGCGCGGCAATCGAAGAAATTGGATTTTTATTTGATGTAGATGCATAACTGGCTGGCGCCGCTCACTATAAAGCCGGACAGACATTCCTATCAACTAGAAGCTTCAAATTTACTGCTGATATAGCGAATATAAAGTTCGCCGCTTGGAGTGTAACTCGTTTTATTGTAACGCGCCCAATATCTTTTTCCTGCGTTTTAATTCACCCGAATTTACCGATTATCGCGTTTGCCCAGTGTTCCGGCGCATCGTCGCCGGATTGCTCCAGCCATTCGATACGCTTGTCGGCGCGAAACCAAGTCAATTGACGCTTGGCGAACTGCCGTGTGGCGATGACGATTTGCCTTCTCGCCTCTTCTAAGGGAATTTCGCCGGCGAGGCAGCGAGTAATCTGCCGGCAGCCAATTACTTCCAATACCGGCGCTGGCAGATTTGCGATGCTTCCATATCGGTCGATTAAACATCGGACTTCTTCCATCCAGCCGGCTTTGAGCATAGCCTCGACGCGCCGTTCGATAAGCGAGTGCAGTTCCAGGCGCGGCCGGTTCAATCCATAGATAAGATAATTATCGGATGCGCGGCTGTTCCGGAGTGAACATTGTGCAGAATGAGAACTTTGATGCCACCAACTGAAAGGTTTACCAGTCAAACGATAGACTTCCAACGCCCGCACGAGCCGCTTGTGGTCGCGTGGTCCGACTTTGGCGGCATACGCTGGGTCAACTTGGGCTAATTCAGAGATGAGCGCAGCAATGCCTTTTTTATCGATTTCATTCTCTATGGTGTGGCGAAGTTCCGGACTTGCAGGGGGAATTAGCACCAAACCTTCGATGACAGCCCGGATATAAAGTCCCGATCCACCGACGACCATTGGAATTCGGCCTCGCTGCCGGATGTCTTCCATCGCCTCGCGCGCCATTACAGCAAACTGCCCGGCCGACAACCTGACATCCGGTTCGCTCACTCCAACGAGGTGATGACGGATTCGATTAAGTTCATCTTTTGTCGGCGCGCCTGAGCCGATTTCCAGATGGCGGTAAATTTGCCGCGCATCGGCCGAGATTATCTCGGCGTTCAGCGCTGGCGCGACTCGCAAAGCGACGGCGGTTTTTCCGACCGCCGTTGGACCTATTATAACGATGACCTTGATAGCGCTCTGGAAATATGTGATTTACCCCTAACTACTCTATTACTCATATCTTCTATCATCTCTTAAACCACTTCTCAATTTCCTTCTTCGACAGAACATGATATATCGGCCGACCGTGGGGACAGAATTCAGGGTCGGAGGTTTGGAAGAGGTCGTCGATGAGACGGTGGCGCTCTTCCGGTTCGAGCGCGATGCCGGCTTTGAGCGCGGCGCGGCAAGCGAATGCCGCCGCCAAAGTCCGCCGTGGATCGCCCGCGCTCTTCAGACCGCCGTTCTCGTGCAATTCGTCAATTATTTCAAGTAAAATCCCGCGTTCGTTCGATATCTTCAGACCGGCTGGAACAGACAGGATGCGATACTCGCGCGGACCGAAGGATTCGATATCAAAGCCCATCGCCCGCAGCAGTGGCTTTATTTCTTCGACCAACGCAGCATCCTCGACCGAGACCGCAAATGAAGATGGAAACAATAACTGCTGGCTGAGCCAGGGTATTCTTTCCATCGCATTCAAGGCTTGTTCGTAGAGTATTCGCTCATGGGCGATGTGCTGGTCGATGAAAACGATGCCTGTTGTCAACGGCGAGACAAGATAAGTGTTGAAAAGTTGAAAGATGACCGGACCCTCGGAGGTAGTGGTTTCAACATTGGCGACCGCCGAAAGACGCGCTGAAGTTTCGTCGGGCAGAATATCTTCGGCGATGGATTTATCAACTTTGGGATTGTAGGGGAAAGGCAGATTGGGCGCGCCGGCGCGGCCTGAAGGGCGAGCGACTGGAATATAAGGTGTTAAATGCGCCGGAGCCTCGACCGGCAGCTTGACGACTATATGTTCTGAACTTGCTTCACGACGGGCGATGATATGTGTCCGGCTTGTGGCAGCGCCTGAGCCGGCTGCATTTGAACCAGGCATTGAGGAAGCCTTATCAGCAGCAGGTAGTCCGTGCGGCGCGAGCGACTCGCCCAACGCCCGCCGAATCGCGCCCCATAAAGCGTTATAAACTAACTGTTCGTCGGCGAATCTAACCTCTTTTTTCGCCGGATGCACATTAATGTCGAACTTGTCCGGTGGGCATTGAATGTTGACGATATAAATCGGCTGCCCACCGACGGTCAGATAAGGCTCTAGAGCGTTCAGAATAGCGCGGTTCAGACGCGGGCTGGCGATAGGGCGGGAATTGACGAAGAGATATTGTTCGCCACCGGATTTAAGGACCGATGACGGCGGCGTTATGAAGCCTGTAATGTGCATATAATTCTGCCGGTGGTCGATGGCAGCCATATCTTCGGCTAAATCATCGCCGAACATTCCGGTGATGCGCCCTCGCGGTGTCTCGGACGGCAGTTGATAGACTAAAACCTCGCCGCGATATAGTTCAAATTCGATGCTGGGAAATACCAGCGCAAAATGTTTGAAAACCGCGGCAATCCACTTGAATTCGGTCGCGTCGCTGCGCAGGAACTTGCGCCGCGCCGGCACATTGTGAAACAGATGGCTGACGGCAACGGTTGTGCCGCGTGAACAAGCCGCAGGTTCACAACTCTCAATTACACCAGCAGAAATCTTCAACCGCGCGCCGATTTCCTCGCCGTGCGCGCAACTTAATATATCCAGACGCGATACAGCGGCTATCGACGGCAGCGCTTCGCCGCGGAAGCCAAAGGTCTCCAACGCTTCCAAATCCTCGAACCGCCGCAGTTTGGATGTGGCGTGCCGCCCGACCGAAGCCGTAAGTTCAGCGGCGGTCATTCCTATACCGTTATCGACGACCTTCAGCAATGTGCGTCCGGCGTCGGTAACTATGACTTGTATCTTTGTCGCTCCCGCATCGATAGCGTTTTCGACCAACTCCTTTATCACGGCAGCCGGACGTTCGACGACTTCGCCGGCGGCGATGCGGTCGGCGACCGACTGCGGCAGCGTCTCGATGCGCGGACGCTCGATCTCGATTTTACTTAGGCTTGGCAATCAGATTTTGTATCTATTTGCTAAATAATGCGTAATGTAGAGTTTAGATTTCACCGCTTCAGTGTGATATACTCGAAAAATAGACGCGCTTTCTCCCCACGCTTGCGGCTATTGCTTGCTTCTCCCCCCGCTTGCGGCTATTGCTTGCTTCTCCCCCTGCTTGCGGCTATTGCTTGCTTCTCCCCCTGCTTGCGGGGGGATGAAGGGGGGTGATTGCAACTCTACCGCGTGGGCTGGACGATATCGGTTGAGCCTTCGAGATAGACGCCGGCTTTTTCGAGGACCAGGCGTTTGCATTCGGCGAGGGCTTAGACCCGCACATTTTCCTTCGACTCGCTCTGCCTCATCGTGATGCAGACATTCTGCTCGAAGGTCGGCGCCTGGGCTGTCAGTCCGCCGGCCGGAATCGTCAGCAATGCAATGGTATGAATGGATTTATTTTGTTCAAGATTCGTTTCGATACTGTTGCTGTCCTGAACGCAGTAAGCATCTCGTCCGGAAAAGCGGGAACGAGATCCTTCACTTCGTTCAGGATGACATAAATCTTTGTGGCGGGCAGAGACGCCTGCCCCACTTAATTCTTTCGCCCTATCCTGCTTACTGCTTACACCTTGTCCATTTATCATCATCATCATTATCATCATCATCATTAATCTATCTCATTTAACAACGTCGGTGGTATTTTTTCTTTTACTGTCAATTCGAACATTCGTCGAATCGACCGCTCTGCGCCCTTACGAACACCCTCATCCAAGACTATCTCCGGTTGTAGGTTTTCGAGTGAACTAATTACATCGTCAAGTGTTATCATTTTCATAAAGCGGCATATTTTGCAGGCGCGGAAAAACTGTTTGTTTGGCACCTGAATCGCCAGTAAATCGGACAGCCCGCACTCGGTTACGGCTAAGAACATCTGAGCCGGGCTATTTTGAGCGTATTTGACCATTCCCGCCGTCGAGAGCGCGGCATCCGCCAGACGCACGACATCGTCGCGGCATTCCGGATGCGCTAACACCTTAAGGCCTGGATAAGCGGCGCGGATGGCTTCGACGCTGGCCGGCTCAATCTCCTGATGCACGGCGCAAAAGCCATCCCAAAGGATGACATTTTTCTCCGGCAGGCGTTGCGCAGCATAGCGGCCTAAATTGCAGTCCGGTAAAAAGAGAATATTCCGATTCGGCATCGCCGCGATAACTTCGATTGCATTAGCCGATGTGCAGCAGGCATCGGACAAGGCTTTCACCGCCGCAGTCGTGTTGACATAGCACACTATGCCAAGGTCGTCGAACTGCCGGCGCAAGTCCTTGATGCGCACAGCCAAATCGACTTCGTCTGCCATATCCGCCAGCGAGCAGCCGGCTTGTCGATTGGGATGGATGACTTTCCGGCCCGGATTTACAACCTTCGCCGTTTCCGCCATAAAATGCACACCGCAAAAGACAATCGCCTCAGCCGTCTTTACCTCAGCCGCCTGCAGCGACAACCCTAACGAATCGCCGATATAGTCGGCAATCTCAAAGATTTCCGGCCGCTGGTAATTATGCGCCAATATGACCGCGTTACGACGCTGCTTCAACTCTGCGATGCGGTCTAATTTGGCGGCAATCGTATGGCAGGTGTCTAAAGTATAAAAACCGGCATCCGCACGGCTGAGTTTAGCGTATAGTTCTTTGGCGTCGAACATTACAGTAGCCCGGCTTCTCGCAAGCGGGCATTGTCCATTAAGTCCTTTTTGTTCTTTGTTTATACTTCCGCCGCCGGCTACAGTTAGTCGGCAGCGGAAGTATCTTAAGTTACGTTGTTTGCCGTTGACTACAGCGAGCCGACGGCAGGCATTAGACCGCCGTCGTCCCGCAGCAGACGCTGACAAGATGCAATTTTTAACAGCATTCCGCGTAGCGTTTGGCTACATCATCCCAGTTCACAAGATTCATAAAGGCTTTTGTGAATTCCGCCCGGCGGTTTTGGTATTTTAAATAATAAGCATGTTCCCAAACATCCAGCGCCAGGAGCGGCGTTACGCCCCATTGAGTTAGGTTTTGGTGCTTTTCGGTCTGCAGGATGGCAAGTTTCTTATCCTTGCCGCCTTGACAAACCAGCAGCGCCCAGCCGGAGCCTTCGACGGCGTTGGCAGCGGCTAATAATTGGTCCTTGAAAATCTCAAACGAACCGAAGTCGCGCTTGATGGCTTCAGCCAACACCCCGGATGGCTCGCCGCCGCCGTTCGGCTTCATATTCTCCCAGAATATCGTATGCAGAATATGCCCTGAACCGTGAAAAGCGGCTTCGCGCGACCAGTGCTTAATCAAGGCAAAATCGCCCTTTTGACGCGCTTCTTCTAACTTGGCTTCGGCATTGTTCAAGCCATCGACATAGGATTTATGATGCATATCGTGATGCAGACGCACCGTTTGGGCGTCGATGTGCGGTTCGAGCGCCTCATAACTGTAAGGTAGAGGCGGTAGTTCGTGCGGCATTTTATTCCTTTTAAATTAGTTTAATGTAACAGGAGGACGGGCGTCCCTGCCCGTCCTTTGGTTCCTTAGAAAATGCGTTGCCTGTTGCGTCAGGTCTTAGCTCACCGCAGGTGAGCGTGACCTGACGCTATATCCGGCAGGTCACACGCTGCGCGCAAGACCTGCTGAAACGCGTTTTCATCTTACGTTGCACCGCGCAGCGGGATGATGATTACTCTATATATTAATAAGACGAGTCACATTCGATAGACATTTGAAAACAAAACAAATTTATGTTAAATAACTATTTTTTCTGCGTGTCAGATGGTCTAATCCAAGCAACAAACCCGCGACAAACAAACCGATGAAAATCGGCTCAATCATCCAAGGAAAAGGTGGTTTACCGCAATAACTTCGCATTATGAACCAAATTGCGACTAACAAAGACGCAATGATTAGATTCGCCAACGCCCAGCTTGGTCGGTAGCGCCATCTCTGGCTATATGACAGCGCTAACGGCAGCATCAGCGCCGGTGTGCCGAGCGACCCGAGTTTATGCCAGATTTCAACTACCGATTCACTCCATAAGGCTATGCCGACCGCCAGCGCCGTCGAAAATATCAGTCCCCAACGCGTCAAACCGACCTCGCTAATTTTAACGCGCCAACACTTGATTCGCCAAAGTATATCGTGAGATAAAGTCGAAGCCGCCAGCAGACTATTCGAATCCACAGTTGATTGAATTGTCGCGATCATCCCCACTAAAAACAAACCCTTAAGCCCACAAGACAATGTCAAATCGCCCATTTTAGGAAACGCATCCACGCCGGATAATCCGGACCCTAAAATGGCTCGACTGTAAAGCCCGACGGTCGTCGTCATAAAATCAAACAACATCCAAAATGGAATAGACCATAGTATCCCGGCACGCGCCACCTGCGGCGATTTGGCGGCGTAAGCGCGCTGGTAGAACGAAGGCTCAATCAATGCTGCCAAAGCGATGAAATACCAACTCGCGATATAAGCCGGCGAATTCCCGCCGTGCCATTGAAAATGTTCAACCGGTAGATGAGCCTTTAAAAATGTCCAGCCGCCATAACCGGTTGCAAGCACAATAAGCATCACGGCAAAGACACTATACATCAACACAAACTGCACCCAATCCGTCCGCACATCGCCGCGGAAACCGCCGATAAGAACATAGAAAGTCGAGAGAATCGCGGCTATCGTTACGCCCAGCCACAAAGGCATCGTGAAAAGCAGATTTAATAAGACGCCCAACATAAGAACATACGCCGCCGGCACAGTCATCACAAACACCATCGCCGCTCCGCCCACGGCCATCGGCGAACCATAAGCAGCCTGCAATTGGTCAGGAATGGTCAATAACCGCGCCGCATTAGCCCGTTTGGCAATCAGCGCTGCAAATAACAATGCCGCTAAATAGTAAGGCACGCCAAAGACCAACCAGTTCGATAAGCCATAACTATATGCATATTCACCTACGCCTAAAATCCCGCCATACCAGGTCGAGACCGTCGTCGCCACAAACGACGGCAGCGTCAGCCTGCGCCCACCGACGAGGAATTGTTCGATATCGCCCTTCTCGCGCCGGATTAACCGCCCGGCTAAAAATATGAGCAAGAGGATATAGAAAAGAAGGATTATCCAGTCGATTAAATGCAGCGTCAAGTTAATAGTGTAAATTAAAATAAGTGAGGTGTAAGACGCAAGGTGTAAGTTTGTTTAGGAACGGTCATTCAGTGGCTGCATTCAGCCGCTACTGTCGAAATAGCAATCCAATTCGCTAAAAGCCCCAACTTAATCCACCTGGTCCTTAGCGCCCATAACTCCATATTACTTATCATCCTCAAAATTCCCGCGCCGCTTCTTCCACCACTTTTCCAGCCGCTCTTTGACAGTCTTTTCTGCGCCGCTCTCGGTCGGCCGGTAGTAAATTCGCTCTTCCAATCCTCTAGGCAAATGCGATTGCCCAGCAAAACCGCCGTGGTCGTGGTCGTATTGGTAGCCCTTGCCATATTCCATAGCCTTCATCAATCCGGTTACGGCATTGCGCAGATGCAGCGGCACCGGACGACCGGGGTCAGCGCGCACATCGCCATAGGCTTCAGCCAAGGCAATGTATGTCGCATTCGATTTCGGCGAAGACGATAAATAAATCGCTGTCTGGGCTAAATTCAACTGCGCCTCCGGCATTCCGATAAACTGCACCGCCTCCGCGCAAGCCACCGCCAAAACCAGCGCTGTCGGATTAGCGTTGCCGATATCTTCCGAGGCCAAAATCACCATCCGGCGGGCGATGAACTTCGGATCCTCTCCGGCGTCAAGCATCCGCGCCAGCCAGTATAGCGCCGCGTCCGGGTCGCTGCCACGCAGCGATTTTATGAACGCCGATATGACATCATAGTGATATTCACCCTTCTTGTCGTAGCGCCCCAGCCGCTCCATCAAGGCACATTCGATGAAGGCTTGATTTATCGATAGGTTCGGTTTATCCGCTGCCGACTCGCCGTAGTCGCCAGCGCCTTCCTTTTCACTCAACGCCAAGTCAACCGCTATCTCTAATCCATTCAAAGCAACTCTTGCATCCCCACCGGAATACTGTGCCAACGCTGATCTAGCCTCCGGCTCAAGTTGGATATTAAACTGCTGGAGATAATCATCCTTCTCCAAAGCCCGTTCGATAATCGCCTCGATATCCGATGCACTCAAAGGATAAAAACGAAACACCCGGCAGCGCGACAACAGCGGACCTATAACTTCAAAGGACGGATTTTCGGTCGTCGCGCCGATGAGAACGACCGTGCCGTCTTCGACCGCGTGCAGCAAGGCGTCCTGCTGCGCTTTCGACCAGCGGTGGATTTCATCGATGAACACGATGGTTTTCCGCCCTAAATTGCGGTCGAGCGCGGCTGTGTTGATGACTTTGCGCAACTCGCCTACACCGCTCGAAACAGCCGATATTGGTATGAACTCCGACTGCGTAATACGGGCTATCAAGCGCGCCAAAGTCGTCTTCCCCGAACCCGGTTCGCCCCAGAATATCATCGAGTGCAGCCGGTCGGTTTCTATCAACTTCCGAAGCAAGCCGTCCGGCCCCAAAAGATGGCGCTGCCCGAAAAATTCGCTCAGTTCGGCTGGCCGCATTCGCTCGGCAAGCGGTGTCCTGACAAAATTCAGTTTAACCTTTCAATACTTCATTTTTCATACTTTTAATTTAATGCTTAAATCCGGTAGTCTCAATATGAAATTGATAAAATATCTTTAGATAAATCTATATTTTGCCTAAAATAGTATCGATAATGATGATGATAATGATGATGATAATGATGATGGCAAAGTCAATGATAATGATAAATACCAATATTTCGCATTAGCATTGACATTGACATTAGCATTGTATTTATTATTCTAGTATCTAATTGCATATATGGCTTCCAG
>VGIO01000106.1 GCA_016867855.1 Calditrichota bacterium | reverse complement strand
TCTAACATATTTACAAAATATTACCTTAATGGCACAGACTTTGAAATAGTCTGAATCGAAACGAGAAGATTCACAACTGATTAAACGGATATAACGGATCGCTAATTACATCATAATTATACACACGTCATAATTCAGTTCGCATGTTTCGCGGGTGCCATACGGAACGCAGTGAAGCGTCTCGTCTGGGGAAGCGGGAACGAGGTCCTTCACTTCGTTCAGGATGAAATATATAAACATACGCAAAGGATAATGTCGCTATATATAGTTATCCGTTGAATCTGTTGTGAATTAAAGGTATGAAAAGCGAGTCGAAGAGTTAAGGTTTGATATGTAAAGCAGCAGGTAAAAACTTAAAGATAATACAATATCCTACAACAAACAAATCCTTATCAGGAGAAACAATGAAACGACAGACTTATGCAACCCTTTTGATTGCTGCGCTGGCCGCTCTCTTCGGATTGATGCTGACCGTTGCGGCAAGCGCTGAAACCATCACCATCCTGCACTTCAACGACACCCACACGCATTTGGCAGCCTGGGGTCCGCACGGAGATGACGGCTACGGCGAAATCGGGGGTTACGACCGGCTGGCAGCCTTAATCGGGGCAGAGCGCCAACGCGATGCCGAAACGATAGTCTTGAACGCCGGCGATAATTGCTCAGGCGATATAATTTTCAATATGTTCCTGGGCGTTCCGGAATTCGGTTTGCAAAAAGCGCTCGGCATCGATGCGATGGCAGTCGGCAATCACGAGTTCGACCTCGGACCGGACATCCTGCTCTATATGTTGGCGCAGGCTCAAATGCTGCCCGGCAGCGAGGGCGCCTTCCCGCTGCTCTGTGCTAACCTAAGTTACGCTCTGGATACGACCGGATTGAGCAACATCATTCAACCCTTCGCGGTCTTCGAGCGGCACAGTGTGCGCGTCGGCGTCTTCAGCCTGCTCACCCCGACGACAATGATAATCGCCAGACCTTTCAATCCGCAGACTAATGTCGGCGTCATTGTGCGCGGCGACACGGCTGAAGTCTTGTTTGCTCTCGCCGGCGAGCAAGTTATGCGGCTTAGGCGGCAGGAAAACTGCGATGTAGTCATTGCCCTTACGCATCTGGGCATTCAATATGACCTCGCCCTGGCGCAATTTGTCCCCGGTATCGATTTAGTCATCGGCGGCCATCAGCACATCGCGCTCGACACCACCGTCGTCAATGCTATAAGCCATTCCAATGTGCGTATCGTCGCCGGCAGCACAGCGCTGAAGGAATTAGGCCGGGTAACGCTGGAAGTCGATACGAACGGTGTGCGGGTGACATCAGCCGTTCAAATTCCAATTAACGATGATGTGCCGCGGGTGGAAGCGGTCAGCCAGCAGATAATTGGCGTCCAAGGAATGGTCGAGGAGATGTTGGGCGTTCAGTTCTACAGTCAGGTCGTCGGTCGTGCGGCGGAGGATATTCGCTGGCGCTGGACGCCAACGCCGTCCGGAGAAGCGGATTCGCCTCTGGGCAACCTGGTTACGGACGCTTTGCGGGCTTGGACGCACACCGACCTGGCGGTCGAAGCCAGCGGTTTTCTGCGGCAGGATATATTTACCGGCGATTTGACGCGCGCCGATATCTATCAAGCCATCGGAACAGGGTTCAATCCGCAGAGTCCATTCGGCTTCCAACTGATGACCTTCGAACTCAGCGGCGCTGAGCTTTATCGGGCGCTGGAATCCTCTTTAGCCGCGCTTGTGATGCCCTACGACCTTGATTATCTAATTCAGGTGTCTGGAATGCAGTATAGTTTTACACCGGCCCGCGGGGTGGGAAGGCAGTTAGACTATGCGCTGGTCGGCGGGCAGCCGCTCGACCCGCAGGCAACATATACGATTACCGCCAGCGTCATCCTGCCGGAGATGATGCGGACATTGTTTGGCATCGAAGTCCAAAATCCACGCGTCCTGGATGTCAGTCTGTTCCAAGCGGTGGTGGAATACATTGTCGCCCATTCGCCGGTTAGTGCCGAGTCGGAAGGACGCATATTATCAGCTGAAGATAATACCGGAGCAAAATCTTGGCTACCGACAAACTTGCGTATTCTATCAACCTATCCAAATCCTTTTAACCATACGATGTTGTCAAATTCGATATTCCGCAATTCGGCCCGACTAATCTGGCGCTCTACGATACGCAGGGGCGTCTCGTTAAGCGGTTGTTTGAGGGAATTTGGACCGCCGGCCGGCACACTTTTGTTGTGGACGCCGACGGCCAGCCGGCGGAACGTATTTGTTGATACTCGAATGCGCCGGACAAATAGCCTCGCAGAGGTTAGTGTTAGTCAAATAGTTTGATCTTTTTCTAATTTAAAGAGGGCGGGATGCTTCCCGCCCTCTAATAAAGGCAAAAATTAAGGCGGGTTGGATTCCTCCCGCCAAGAAGGAACAAGGAGTAAAGCAATGAAAATTCAACAAGTTACCACAGCGGTTGTATTAATTGCTGTTATATGCGGTCCAGCAGGAGCGGAAGACGCGGTTGACTTCAGCAAAATTCCGCGTGCCGTTATGGAAGTAGGTATGTCGCGTTCCTTTCATTTGCAGGATGGAAATATCGTAACCGGCACGGTCGTCGAATTAGTCGGGGATAGCCTGGCGCTCATCGAGTCGGTGGACGGCAAATTGAGCATCCCGATGGACCACATTTTGCCGGAAATGATCGACCTGCGCAAACAGGACGGCACGCGTTTCACCGGGCCGGTGCTGTCGGAAGACGATTACGCCATCTCCATAAAAACGCCTTACGGTGTAGTTGTTGTGCTTAAACGCGACATCGTTAATATGGACCGCTACTTCGGCGACCGTAAAGTAGCCTGGCAGGAGGAGAAGAAGCGGTTTCACTCGGCCGAGGAGTTAACCGATATATTCCTGGATCCGACAGCATTTCCGCTGCAGCCCTGGACATTCTATATGAGCGGATTGTCATTGGGCTATGGCTTCACCGAAAACTTTATGCTGCGGACGCAGTTCGGGCATAATTTCACCGGCGATATGAATCTGCATCCGCTGTTCAGATTTTACCATCGTCAGAAAGGAACATCCGACCTATCGATGGCGCTGGGGCTGCAGATGTTCAATCATCATCCTTTGAAGCGCGAAGCGGTCAGGTATAGTTATTGGCTGGTCAATCCGCGGGGCGGACGGTTATCTGAAAGCGACTATACCGATGTCGAGAATCTGCTTCTCAAACCGGATGAGAAGGTCTTCTTCTGCAAGGCTTATTTAGTATTGAGCAACCGGCAAAGCCTGCCTTCCGGACGCGGTAAATGGGGCTGGCATTTGGGGGCGATGACGAACAGTCTGGCTTTGTCCAAACCCGAACTCGCGCCCAACTGCGGATACGCCTGGGACGATAAATTCGAAATTCCCTACCGTATATGGGCGGCGATGGATTATGACCTGTCGAAACGGCTTAAGTTTATGATTGAGGTTTTCGCCGACAATGGACATAAGTTCATCACATTAGAAAAAACCGCGCAGTCCTATTTCGATTTTGATGGCACGCCTTTCAGCATCGACACGCAGAAGGGCGACTATCAGCCGGTCGATTTAGACTTCGGCTTCCTGTGGTCGATAAGCGAAGCCTTTCGATTAGGATTGCACTTCCAATCGTCGTATCTGACTTTTTATTGGAAGTGGTAGAAAGTTTGCAGCAGTGTTGAACACCTGATGCAAAACCTAAGAATAGGAGGAACTGACAATGTATCGAAAATATATCGGAAACAGCCTATTCCGCATGTTTATAATTACTTTCGCAGTCGCGTTTCTTTCAGTTGGCGCGGCGGCCGGACAAACCGCGACTTCCGAGTCTAAAGATATAAACACAGCAAAGTTCATAAGGATTAAGAGGATGTCGGAGTCTTGGCGCGACCAGCCGGTCGAACTGCGCCTGCATTCAGGGAAAGCGCTGAGGGGGTTGTTCGCCGGCGCCGTTGACAGTCAATTTCAGATCCGAAATAATCTTGAGGTTGCCAAAGTGCCGGTTGTTGACATTCGCGAAGTCGTGCTGCGCAGGCAGCCACAGGATTTAGCGATGGTTGGATTGACCTCCGCAGGCGTATCGGCTTTGCTGACCGCCGGCGCGATGTTAGGCTCAAAAACGACTAAACAACAACAAATAGTTGTAGCGGGTATCGGCGCGGCAATAGGCTTTGCAATAGGCTGGAAAGCTTTCTATCAGAACATAGTGATTCAGATTGAGTAGATTGTCGATATTTTGAATTGTATGCCAATGCCGATGTAATGCTGATAATGAAACTAGCATAAGCATCGGCATTGGCGTTATTATTGGGATTAATGAAATTTCAGTAGTTATTTAAGGAATATAAAGGAAAATATCTCAGCCTATAGTTATAATAGGGCAATATTCAATAGAGAACGCGCCTCAGTGCAACTAACCAAATATCGAACTCCCTTACAGAGACGAAAGGTTTAGATTCATACAGGCATCATGTTAGGAGAAAATTTCATTTATAATAAAAAAAATGGATTCTCCTCTTGCATATTGCGAGATAACAGTATTTATTAGTCTTAAGTATTCATATCACTAAACTAACTTTCAACCTTTAACTCCAATGAAGCGAATATTCGAAATTGCAGTCGAGCTCAAGGTGACAACACAGAGCATACTCGAGTATCTTGGGCGTCTCGGCTATGATATTACACGCAATCAGATGCAGCCGGTGAACGATGAGATGCATCTAGCGCTGTTATACAAATTCGACGAGAAGCGGGTGCCGGAGTTCTCTCAAAGCCGACCCAATATATCTGATTTGATTAACGGGCTTAAGCGTCGGCTGATGCAAGCCAAAGGCAAGGAGACCACCGAGGAACCGACCAAGGCTGTTGCGCCGCTCACAAAACGCTTGATTCGCAAAGCGCGCGCTGAACTAGAACCAGAAAAGAAAATAATTACTATAGAAAGTAAACCAGAGGAGGAAGAAGTCTTGCCTTCCGTAGTTCCAAACATACAGGATTCGTTCAAAAGCCTCATCGATACTCTGCAATCGGAGATTAAGAGTATCACTAAATCCAGTGTCGCGGCTATCGACAAGGGCGATTTCGAATCGGCTCGTCTCCCCCTTGAACGGGCTATGAACGTATCTAAATTACTCGCCAAGTTAAAGGAGATTCAGCAAGAGTGGAGTCAATTACTCGGCGAGATTAAGATTGGCGAAGAAGCGCCGAAGCCGTCTGCTAAACCCGGTCGGAAAAGAGTCGAGCGACCGGTTGAACTGCCTGTTGAGAAACCGGCTGCGAAAACTGTCGAAAAAGTCGCGCCTACACCAGCCAAGAAGCCTGTCGAGCAACCCGTTGCAGAACCGGCGGCTGAACCAACCGCCAAACCCAAAATTCAGCGTCTGCCGCAGGGGACACTGACATCGCCCAAAGCCTTTGTTATACCCGTTTTGAAGGCTTTAGATGATTTAGGCGGCAAAGGTTCGCGTAATGAGGTTATAAAAAAACTTGCAACCTCGATGAAGGGAATTCTCAATAATTATGACCTCGAAGATAAACCTTCCCGTCCGGGCATTGTGCGTTGGCATATCACGATGGATAAAGCCCGCGTCATTCTGCTCGATGAGGGATTGCTGATGAAGGACTCGCCGCTCGGTGTGTGGGAAATCAACCCCAAAGGGAAGGAATTTTTGAAGAAAGAAACGGCTTAACTACCCACAAATTATTCATTCTCGATAATTTAAGCGCTTGAAGAGCGGGATTAATTCCACCCTCCAAGTCAATTTTATTTAACCTATGCACTCCGCTATAGTCTATTACTATTGCTGGAGTGCATTTTATTTAAAAAAAGAGAATAGTGGACGAATTTTGGACAATCCAAGTTGGGCGTTTTAAACTAACAACCCTGGAGTTCGGCAGATTTAAGTTGGACGGCGGAGCGATGTTCGGCGTCGTGCCGCGGATGTTGTGGCAGCGCTATCATCCTGCCGACGAGAACAACCGCATCGAGATGGCGCTGCGCTGCCTGTTAGTAGAAGTCGATGACCGTAGGATATTAGTTGACACTGGCTTTGGTCAGGGCCGGGCGCAGAAGTTCAAGAATATGTATGAATACACCGGCGAAGACGATTATTTAGTTCCAGCCCTTAAAAAAGTCGGACTCACGACCGTCGATATCACCGATGTCATAATAACCCACCTCCATTTCGACCACAACGGCGGTTCAACAATATACAAAGAGACACAGCCGCAGCCTGCTTTCCCCAAGGCGCGCTATCACATTCAGAAGCAGCAATTGGAACATGCCCGCAGCAGGTTCGAGCGCGACCGAGCCAGTTATTTACCGGAAGATTTTGAACCCTTGCTCGACGCTGGCGCGGTCGAACTTAAAGATGGTGAATGGGAATTATGGCCAGGGCTGGACATCGTGATTTGCAATGGGCATACGCCGGCGATGCAGTTGCCGCGCATTCGAGGCGATAGGCAGACAGTGCTGTATGCCGCCGATTTAATCCCGCTGCATTCGCATTTCCCTTTGCCGTGGATTATGGCGTATGACCTCTACCCGTTGACAACCCTTGAAGAAAAGCGCCGCTTGCTGCCGCAAGCCGCAAGAGAAAAATGGGTGTTTATATTCGAACACGACCCGTTTTATGTTGCCGGATATGTCGAAGAAACAACCAGAGGATTTTCTTTCACGAAGTTATAGGTTAACAGTTGTTTAATACAGTGGTATGTATCTAACTTGTGTTCAGTCCCAGAATTAACTAGTTCAGAGTTCACCGCTTCAGCGTGCGAGATGCTTCTTTTATAAACACGCTAAAGCGGTGAACTCTGAACTTTCTAATTCTATAGGTGATTCTGGGATTGAGCACTAGCGCTTCGTTGCAAAAGAAACTGGCATTATGTATAGACAGGAGGACAGGCGTCCCTGCCTGTCCACTTTACAGCCATATCTCCCGGGACAGAGGCGGGGACGCCTGTCCTCCTGTCCGACATACTGGAAGCCATTAATGCAAGTGAACACTATGCTTGTGCCATCTTGCAATGAAAGGTGATATTATAATCGTTGTTCTTAAAAACGGAATCCCAGTAAATTTAAACTCGTCTGATGCCCGCCTGCGCGTGCAAGACGCAATCCTAATTGTAAGATTTCTAATTAAAACGCGCCTGCGCGCTTTTTCACGCTCGATTTAGGGAATGAAGCAAACTGCTGCCCACGCCAAACAGAGAGGAACCAATTTGAATTGCCTCAAATATTAGAATATTAAACAAAACAGACAAGGGCGGCATAAGCCGCCCTTGTCTATTTTGGCAAGTAATAAGACTACTACCTCACTAACATCACTTTCTGCACGGCGTTGAAGGTTTCGGCTTCGATTTTGATGAGATAAACGCCGGCGGGGGCGTTGGCGCTGTTCCATTCGACAGTCCAATAGCCAGCGGCGCGTTCGCCGTTCAGCAAAGAAGCGACCGAACGCCCATACAGGTCGAAAACACCGATTTTCACCGGGCCGGCCTCCGATAGACCAAAGGGTATCCAGACGCGGCTGTTGAAGGGATTGGGATAAGCCGGGTTTAAGAACGAGGCTTCGGGCGCTAAAGCAGTTTGGGCTGGTTCGTCGCCGAGTCCGGCGAGGCGGCCGTTGACGACGCGCAGATAATCGCTGGTCTCGTTGTTCCGACCGGGGTCATAGGTCCAGTTGGCGAGCGCGACATTAGTTACAGTCAGGATGAAATCGCCGGTTGGATTGCGCAGGGCGGCGCTGGTGAAAGTAACCTGCCCGGAACCGTTAGTCGTGCCTTGGACATTGGCATTGGTCAGCCCGCTCCAAGCGGCTGAAACAGTAGCGCCGGCGACCGGCGCGCCAGCCGTAGAAACAACCGTGATCACACTGCGGGCTGAAACATTGTTTTTATTTGACACTAAAGACATCGCGATATCATCGACGAACATAATAGTTTCGATGCGCTGGTAGTTGATGTAGAGCCGGTCGGCGCGGAATGCGTCCAAGATGGTGCGGCCGGCGGCGCGGTTGGCGTCGCGCACGCGCACATAATAATCGCCGGAAGATGTGCCTTCTATGGCCGCGACCTGTTCGTTGTTGTCGTCGGCTGTCTTTGAGACCGTGAGCAGGTCGGTATAGTTAGCGCCGTCGAAAGAACCGGCGATTATGAAGTCATCGCCTTCGCCATTGGCGGTGTGGAAGGCTTCGATGTGCAGTTCGAGTTGGTTGCCGACGATCGGGAATGTCCAGATATGTTCGAGATAACTATAACGGGCGTTGGGCTTACCGCCAGAGAGGATTTCAGTTATGGTTTCATAAGTGTTATCGCTTGTGGTTAGGTTAGTATAACTACCTTGTCGAGCGCCGGCGACGGTTTGTTCAGCGGTTGCATAGGCTGTGCTAACGCCGCCAAGAACAGTTATCGGCACGACCGCGTCGACATATTCGTATTCATCCGCCAGTCTGAATGAGGCGGTGTAATCGCCGCCGGAATTTTCAGCCGTCTGCCAAACGAAAACACCGCTGCCGTCGCCGTTGTCGGTGAACTGGACGCCTTGCGGCAAATTGCCGCTGGTGTATGTAATTGTCAACGGGTCGCCATCGGCGTCCGCGCCGGTAACAGTGAACTGGATTAAGTCTCCGGCTTGCGCTTCGACTGAATTAGGGACGGATGTCCAGACCGGCGCGGCATTCAGGAAGCGGGCGATAGAGGCATACAACGGATGGTAGTATTCGACAATGTTGGCGTAATTCGCATAATCCGGGACGCTGCCATCCGAGCCGTAGAAGCTGAGGATATTCTCGTTAATAACTTTTGGAAATTCGTATTGTTCGAAGTGCAGCCAGTTTTCAGGATCGGTCAGTGCGTTATGATTTATGTGCGAGTAGAGCATCTGTTGATTGTCGCTATAGCCAGGTTGATGACAAGATATCTGCAGCGGAACTTGGTTTTGCCAGGCATAACTGCCGCCGGGGTAGTGAACCGAGCAGTAGTTGTTTATTCGTTCGGCGGAATGATTGACCGAGCCGACGCTGTTGGCGGGGATGGGATATTCAGGCATTAGGCTGATGAGATCGATGAACGAGATACGGTCCATCAGTGGCGGATTAGGCGTGAGGTCGTTGTAGGCTGAAAGTTCGACCGATTTATAAGTGGGATCGGACTCACGCGTCGGGGTAACATCATAACTATGGACTTGGATGGCGAGTTCGCCTTCGATAGCATCGACCGCTGCCTGGTGGGCGATATGGAACGGATGCCTGGCGTTGCGCGACGGGTCGGACAGAGATTTGCTGTTCGAATAAGGGGCGACATCGGTCCAGACGACTTCCCTTCCGGCGCCGGCGACAAACAGCAATCCGGCGTCGAGGGTTTTGAAAGCATCCATCGCGATAGCCGGAGCGATGTAGTCGTCGCAAGGGTGCGGCACTTCTAAAATAACTTCGGGGCGCGAGGCGTTTAAGTTTTTAATATACAAACCCCAGCCGTAGTTGAACGAGCCGGTAACATCGTCGGCGGCATTGGCTGGCGTGCCGTTATTGTCGAAGAAATAATTGTCTAGTTGTTCGCGCAGGATAAGGTATTCTTCATTCTCGACAGGGTCGGACAGAAGCGCGACCTGATATATGCCGCCCAGACCGGCATTAGTCAGAGCCGTTGCGGTAGCGGCAGCATCGCCGGCATTAAAGGCATTGAAGACATTTCTCCAGCCGTTCAGCAGCGCGTCGCCCGGTGCGCCGTTGGGGACTAATTGGAAATAGCCGAAGCCGGTCGTCTGTCGGTCTAATTCGGCTGGGCCATAATCGTTATAACCTGCAACGGCGATGCCTTCGGAGATATGGCTGACCCAATTATCATAGGCGCAGTTTTGGGTTGCGCCTTGATAAAAATCAGCCAGCGGCGCGGTCTCGCTAATAACTTGTGCGATAGTCGACGGTGAGCCTTGCAGATAAGCGGCGGCGGCTGTAAATATCGGGCGGTAGTAATTGACCATATATTTATAGTTCTGGTAGGTCGGGACGCCGGTCAAACCGTCTTCAAAGGCTCGAAGAAAATCCAACTGCGAAACGCCGGCGAGCCGGATGACATCGGGCCATTCGTCCATTTCGATATGCGTCCAGTTTTCATCAGCGTTGATAAAGTTGAAGTTCAAATGGCTATAGACCATCTGGCAGTTATTGTCATCGCCCGGCAGGTCAACATTGTTGGGAATCGGAATTTTACCGCGCCAGTTATAGCGTCCGGGATAATAAACCGTATAGTATCCGGCAATCGAGGGTTCGGGGTAAGGCCATTCCTGCGCGTCAAAAGCCACCGGCGGATTGGGCGTCAGGCTGATTAGGTCAAAGTGATTCCATCCCATCAGCGGCGGATTGGGGTTTTGATAGTTCAGTGATTCGCGCCCTAAGGAGACCTGCGCGGTAGGGATGCCTGCGTGGGCTGGATCTGGATTAAAGCCGTGAAGTTGAAGCGCCCACTCGTTTTGGATGAAGTTAACGGCGGCTTTATGGGCTTCATGGAATGGCGTCCGCGCGTTGCGGCTGGGATCCGAAAGAGAAAGGTCGGAACTATAGGATCCACCACCAGACCAGGCAATGTTGCGGCTGGCGCCGTTGACGAACAGGCAGCCGGCGTCGAGCGTCAGGAAAGCATCGATGGCGATATAGGGCGCGATGAAATCGGTCGAAGGATGGACGACTTCGATAACGACTTCAGGATTGGCTGCGCTCGGGCAGAAGACGAACAATCCCCAGCCGAGGTCGAAACTACCGGTAACATCGTCCGTCGCATCGTCCGGCGTCCCGTTGTTGTCGAAGTAGTTATTGTTAAGGATTTCGCGCGCGATGAGATAGACTTTGCCGTTGTCGGTAAGGCGGACGATTTGATATTTGTCCGCCATCCAGGAGTTGGTGAGTTGCGTTTCGGCCGCGCTTGGATTATTTTGGACTA
>VGIO01000105.1 GCA_016867855.1 Calditrichota bacterium | reverse complement strand
GGCGCCAAAGCCGCGCCCGAAGTCGGCTGATTGACAGGTCTGGGTGTAGGTCGGCTGGTTTTGGATATGTCCCAGCACATGGTAGAATGGCATCGCGCGTTGATCGAACGCCAACACATCGACGCAGCCGTAGCCTGAGCGCGTGCCGCCGTCGATTATCGCCCGGTCGCCCGGTCGGTTCAACCATTCGCCGCCTTCTAAAAAGTTATAATACATATGCCGGTTGGCTTGTCCGGCATCCGTGCTTTTCATATAGACAAAATGCAGTCCGCCATCCGTATCCAGGACGACCATTTTGCCTATGCTGCCATTATGTTGATAATCATAAAAAGTGAAACCGAAAGTATCGACTTCGCCGATTAGGTCGCGGCGCGGTATTCCAGTGCGCAGCGGGCTGTATTCTTCCGCGCCCAGCCGTGCATAAGGAACAGCCTCATAGCCGTTGACTATTTTCTCAGCCGGCAAGCGATGACCGCCGCGTTCATCCAGATACCACGGTCGGTCCTGCCCGTGGCGCGCGAAGGCGGCGACGGCTAACGCTGCCAGCAATAGAACCGAAGGTAACCACACCTTCTTTAGCATTTTAGCCTCCTTTTTCGACCGGCTGCTTCCGCCGGTCTAAATTTATAAATCCGATGCTTAGTTTTCATAACAAGCCGACTGCACCGGATAATTCTCTTATCTGATAATTTATATTACAAATTTTTTTTTAAATTGTCAAGTGTTTTAACGCATCGCTAGGTGAATATACCATTGCCAAAGAGGTTTGCCCCATAAAAGCGATAGGATTGTCCCCAACGCTAAAAAGGGTCCGAAAGGAATTCGCCGGCTCCAATCTTTACCGCTGATAACCGTAGTGGCTATTCCGACCAACGCGCCGACGGCTATGCCCAGGACGAACATACCAAGCGTATGCCAGAGTCCAACAAACAAGCCGATCATCGCAGCTAATTTGACATCGCCCATTCCGAGCGCCTCTTTGCGAAATAACAACTTGCCCACCACGCCCATAAATGCCATTAACAATAAACCTACTAAGACGCCGGCCAGCATCTGCCAGAGAAAATCGAAACGCAAAATTAAATTCAAACCTAATGCTAAAATCGCCCCGGTCAGGACAATTGGATTAGGCAGACGCATCGTTTGGATATCGATGACCGAGAGCGCTATGAGAACAGCTGACAGCGCCGAATAAATGAAAAACTCTCGCGTCAATCCATACTTCCACAACATCAGCATCGCCAACCCGCCCATCAGCGCTTCCACCGCCGGATAGCGCGGCGAAATCGGTTTTTGGCAGCCAGAGCATCTACCACGTAGAAATATATAACTTAATATCGGGATGTTTTCATAAGGCTTGATAGCGTGGTTGCAATGTGGGCAATGCGAACCCGGCTTGACAATCGACTCACCGCGCGGCACGCGGTAAATAACTACATTTAAAAAACTACCAATGCCGCTGCCAACTATAAAGACGGCGGCATAAATAGGCCATAAAATCGGAATATCCATCGGCATATCTTTAATAATACACAATATAGTAAGATATCAAAACTTCATTTCAAAGTGCGAGAGGCACGGCGAACACCGTGCCTCTCTGGATTTCGAACCAACAGTATATTGGGAACGGTGCATTACAAACCGCGCTGCAACGCCATACCCAATTTGAAGATGGGTAGATAAATAGTCACAATAATTGACACCACCACTGCGCCGATGGCGACAATCATCAGCGGCTCAATCAGCGAGGTCAACCGCTCGACCACCGCATCGACCTGTTTGGCGTAAAAGTAAGCCGCTTTGTCGAGCAGTTTGTCCATTTCGCCGGTCTCCTCGCCGGTGGCTATCAACTGAATGAGCGTCGGCGGGAATACATCCACCTTTTTGAGCGCTACGGATATAGCGAAGCCGTCTTTGATGAGCATTTTTGCTGTTTCGAGCGCCCGCACCATAACCCGGTTCTGCACGACCCGCTGAACATGCCCAAGCGATTCGATAACCGGCACACCGCTGCCGAGCAGAATGCCGAAGGTCTTGGAAAACTTGTTCATCAGCGAGTTTTCGACCAACATCCCGAATACTGGGAAGTGCAGTTTAATGGTGTCGAAGACATAGCCGCCTTTCTCGGTCAACGACAGAAACCAGGCGACGAATATACCGGCGATGGATATGCCGAGGAAAGGAAAGAAGTTGCGGCTGACGGTTTGTGACAATGCCACCAAAGCACGCGTCGGACCTGGCAGCCGAGCGCCGAATTTGGCGTAAATCTCGGCAAACTGCGGCACGACGAACAGCAACAAACCCGACACGATCGCCGTCATAAAGATCAACACGAAGGTTGGGTAGGAGAGCGCTGATATCACCTTGCGCCGCGTGTCAGCCATAACTTCGAGATAGTCGGATAACTCCTCGAGGATGACATGCAGCGAGCCGGAAATCTCGCCGGCATGGACCAGCGCGACATACAGCCCATCGAAGACGCCCGGATTATTGCCAAGGGCTTCCGACAGCGCCATCCCCTTCTTGATGTCATTGCCGACTTTCGCCAGCACCTTGCGGAAACGCGGGTTGCGCTCTTCGACCATCAGGTTGCTGATGGACTTCTCGATGGTCAGACCAGCCGAAAACATCGTGGACAACTGACGGGTGAAGAAGACCAGCGTGTTCAACGGAATGAACTGCCGGATTCTATCGATGCGGGTCTGTATCTGTTCGGCAACCGGCGGCAGGGCGGCTTCCCCTGTCAAGGCGCGAACTTCGCGCAGCGATACGACTTTGAAACCCTTCTTGGCGAGCGTCTGCATCGCCGCGTCCAGGTTGGCAGCGCGAATCCGGTCTTCGCGCCGGATGCCCTTGGCATCTGTTACTACATATTGAAAATTGGGCATTAATACTACTCGTTAGAGGGTAGTTTGATATTCGTGGTAGTAGTGTTTCTCGTTTTTCGGGTAGCCCGGCTTCTCCGAAGCCGGGGATTCTCTTCCATATCCAGCCATTCTCAAGGAACCTGCACAAAACTTAAGTCCATTTAACCAAAATAACAGTCTGCAGCGCTCACAGATTCGGACCTGATGGATGAAATCTTCGTTGGCTAAATCAGCCCCAGATTGCCTCGGGCAATGACAGAGATCAAATCTTTAGTAATCCTCCCCCCGTCGTAGAATTGAATTGTAAGGCAATGGTTGGGGAGAACAGAATTTTCTTTAATACGGGCAAACAAGGAAACAAAATTATCGAATCATTTATCCCGTCCTTTGCGGGTGGTCACTATTGTTACGAATGTTCCAAATAAAATCATTATTAATCCTATCCATGGCCCATTTGCTTTTAAGAAACCTTGTGCATTCTGATTGCTAAATACTGTTACAGCCAAACCAGACCATGCGAGAAGCATAGAACCAGTAGCGAGAAGCCAACGATTTTGAAGACTGACTGCCTGAATATTCAATGAAGAAGATATTTTCTCTGGTATAGATTGATTCAAATCAGAATAATTTCTCGAGAGATTATCAACTTTTACTCTTAATGACACTAATGAATCATCAATAAATGCGTATTCGTCTGTAACTATTTTCAGTTGATCACCAACATGTTTCAGTTGTTGTCCAAGGAGATGCCATGGATACCCAGACTTGAGTAGATTTTCTAGAAGCGCTTCAGGTCCTCCTTCAACAAGTGAATTTTCCCACTCACACTCACGAATTCCAATTGGCGCTCCTTTACGCTGCGAACGAACATAACCGGTTTGCCCTTGGTAATCTCCTTCATAGTATTTTAATGGCACTTCATCTTTCTCAAGTTTGAGAATTGTTAAGCGAAAGAGACGTTCTCGATATAGAAAACGCCTCTCGTTAGCAGAAGTATTATTAATTGTCCAATTTGGGGTTCCGAAATAGCCTGCATCAATCTGGGTAGCAGGAGCGATAATTCCTTCTCGAGATAAATCGGTAGTGGGTGTAATCAATGCGTGAAGCGCACAACCGGGAAATATTTTCTCAACGGTTTCTTGACGAAAGTCAATTTTCTCTATAGATGTAACTGCAACAGAATTTCCAGGAGGTATTCGAATGCCTCTTTTAGATTGCCCCAATTCGAATGATTTCTCTGCATTTAGGAATTCTCCTTCAGAACCTAAACGCAAGACATATGAGTTTGGGCGAATCGACTCGGAATCTCCATCAATGATTGAAGTGCCAATGAGTCTCTTTATCTCAACGTCATTTAGAATTTTTGCCATGACTTGTAACGTTGATTATATATTTGTTTTTACAGCAGAATACTCTGTCTCTTCATCCAAATGCGTTCCGTTTAATCCTGCCACTTCTAGTGCATACGAGTCTGTCCGCTCGCTATCTTAATCAGATAGCACAGTTACCATTAGCAGCGTATCAGCAGACAACTCATAGACTCATCCAGTTGAATAAACTCGCCATCAAAATGGGCTTTTAAGGTTATTGCAGGCATAATATCAACACTTTTAACAGTGATCTAGTTCTATTCGTATTCCTGCACCGTCACCCTCAGCAACTCCCGGATGGTCGTCGTCCCGGCGGCAACTTTACGCAAGCCGGCTACGCGCAGGGAAATCATCCCGCGGCGCACGGCTTCCTCGCGAATCTCTTCCTGGTTGGCGTTGTCGAAAATCATCCGCCGGATGGCGCCCTTGACTTCGAGCAGTTCGAAGATGCCAGTGCGGTCGAAATAGCCCGTGTTGCGGCAATGCACGCAGCCGCGCCCGCGATAGAATTTGATGCCCTTAAAGCGGTCTTTCTCCTCCTCGGACATATTCAACGCTGAAAGTTCGAATTCGTCCGGTTCATATTCGTAGCGGCAGCGCGGGCAGATTTTGCGCGTCAGACGCTGCGCCATCACCAACAGCAAGCACGAGCCGACCAGGAACGGCGGCACGCCTATGTCGATGAGACGGGTAATAGTCGAAGGCGCATCGTTAGCGTGCAGAGTCGTGAACACGATATGGCCGGTGAGACTGAACTTGACCGCGATGTCAGCCGTTTCACCGTCGCGAATCTCGCCGATGAGCAGTTTATCGGGGTCCTGGCGCAAAATCGAACGCAGGGCTGCAGAGAAAGTCAAACCTATCTTCGGTTTGACCTGCACTTGATTTACGCCGTTGGAGTGATACTCGACCGGGTCTTCGACGGTCGTGATGTTGTCTTCGACCGATTTGATTTCGCTGAGCGAAGCATAGAGCGTAGTTGACTTGCCTGAGCCGGTAGGACCGGACACAATAATCATCCCATAAGGCTGGACGATGTTGCGCTTGAAAATCTTCAAGAACTCCGGCTCCATTCCCAACTGGGTCAACGAGCGGCTGAAACTCGATTTGTCGAGCAAGCGCAGCACGATTTTTTCGCCATTGACAGTCGGTAGGATGGATACGCGCACATCGACTTCGCGGTCGGTGGCTTTAATGGTGAAGCGTCCGTCCTGCGGCAGGCGCTTTTCAGCGATATTCAGGCGGGAGATAATCTTGACGCGGCTGATGATGCCGGGATGCGACGAATGCGGCGGCGTCATCACTTCCTGTAAAACGCCGTCGATGCGGTAGCGCACCGAGACATAATCATCTTGCCATTCGACGTGAATATCGGTCGCTCGCTCTTTCAGAGCATCGGCGATAATCAGGTTGACTAACTTCACCACCGGCGCGTCTTCGATGGTCATATCGGCTTTGGTCATATCGACCAAGCCCTCTTCGTCGCCTTCGGCTTCGGCGAATATCTGTAAGTCGCCGATTACATCTTTAACTTCGCCGGCTTTACGGATGCGGACATAGAGTTGTTCGATGGCATTTCTAATCCCATTCGGCGTGGCTAAGGCGCTGACGACCTTACGGTCAGCCAACTTAGTGAGGTTGTCGATGGCGATGATGTCATCCGGGTCAGCCATAGCCACTACCAAAGTGCCATCGACAAATTTATTGGCAACTAAGGTATTTTCGCGCGCAAAGGCTTCCGGAATTATTCTCACAACCTCTTCCGGGGCTTCCAGCAACTGGTCGTTGGTCAGGAATTGAATCCCCATCTGGCGTGAGAGTCCGGTGTAGATATGTTCCTCGACGGCGAAGCCGAGGCGCATTAAGATCGTGCCGATGCGATCAGTCGAATACTGCTGCTCGGCTAAAGTCTTGCGGAGTTGTTCATCCGAAATTATCCCCTCCGCTACCAGTATTTCACCCAGTCGATTTGCGGCGGAGATGTGTTTAGTCGCTTCCATCAGTTCTTTAATAAATTTCGCCAAAATGGCGATTGAAATGCAAATTAACAATATGCATTCGACCTATACAGCCGAATACAACTTTAGAAATGTAACGTTATAATTATAAATTAACGGTTGCTATATATAGCGATATAAACAGTTGCGCATAAATAAGATTGAGTCACTCTGAACGAAGTGAATAGTCTCGTCCGACTTTAACCGGACGAGATACTTACCCCTGCCTGCGCAAGGGTCAGCCTGACGCTGGTGAAATGCGAAGTTCTTTCGATGTAATGTATAGAAATAGATTATACAGGCGCGGCGTCCACAGATGGACGCCGCGCCTTGTATTTACGAACTGTTTTGCGGTTTAGTGCCGCGTCATAAAGATGAAGCCGGGGTCGGATTGGACATCGTTATAGCCTTCGACCGAGGCTTGAACTTGCACGGTAACCTCGAGCGTGAACGGGTCGAGGAAATAATCATCCATTATACCGCGCAAGAAAACGGTTGCCACGCCGCGCGGCTCGTTGTTGCGAGCGTCAACTTTACCGGTGAACCGGCGCGCCGGCTCAGGGTCGAAAGCGACATACTGGCGGGTTTGCAGGTTATACCAGTAAAACTTTGAGCGGTTGGTCGTGAATAGAATCGGCGCCCCGTTGATAGGAATCAAATGCCCGTCGCGCAAAACAACCCACACCCGATGGCTGCCGACTAAATTGGGATTGCCGCGGTCGAACATAAAGTTCGCCGGGTCAACATTCAATTCCAACACCCCATCTTGCATAGCCAGGATATGTTCGCGCATACCGGTGATTTGCCCGCCGACCGTCTGAACATCTGCAGATATGGTGATTTCTTCGAAGGTATTCACGCTGTTATAGACCATATCTGCATAAGCCAGACCGGGGGTAGGTTCGCCGCGCCGACCGTCGTTGCCGGTGTGTCCCGGTGAAATGGTAGCAATTTGCGGGTCAACCGAGAAAACGACCGGTATGCCATTGGCGACCGGATTGCGGTGAATGTCCCAGACACGGGCTGAGACTTCGACCACCCAGGCGCCGCCGCCGGCGTCGTCGCCGTCATCGTTGACATCGATATCCAACTGGAACGGCGGACCCGCCACCACCGCAACATTCGACAATGTAACCGAAACTGTATCACGGCGTGTCGCTGGATCGCGCCAGGTGTAAGCGCGAATCAACTTGCCGCCGATTTGCGTTCCGGCATTTAAAGTCGCTACGGCGATGCCTGCGGCGGTTAAGGTCGAGTCGCGCTGCCCGCGATTATTGATGTTGCAGCCATTAGGCGCCGGAGGTTCGCGCAACAACTCAAATACAATTGTAGTTGGCGTTTCGACTAAGTTGCCGTTGGGGTCGCGCAGGGTCGCACGCAGAGTGGAAGATGAATTCTGTCCTGTTCCGGCTACCGCAATCTGCAGCGGGTCGGCAATCAACTCAATGCTATTGCCGCCGCCGGAGACGAAGGTGACCGTTGTGCGGCCGGTGATATCGCCGGACGGCGCAGCAACAGTGGCTATGACCTCGGCAATGCCGGCATTGACCCCGGAAGTCAATCTCACCACCGCCCGTCCCGAATCATCGGTCGTCTGTGTTGGCGGCGAGATGTTGCCCATCGAAGTCGTAAATCTGACCATTGCCGAGCCGGGTTCAATCGGATTGCCGATAGTATCCGTTACGATAGCCGTTATGGTCGAATATACATTCGGGTCGTTGGTTGGAATCGAGCGCGGATTGGCAGACACTGTTATCCGGCTGGCCGGTCCCGGCAGCAAACGAATATCTACGGTATTGGAGAATATCGTAGTGTCTTCGTTGACGACCGAAGCCCTCAGGTGGGCTGTGCCGACCAGATTGCCGGCGATGTATTGCGTTTCCGCCACGCCGTAGTTACCCGAGACTGGGACGGTTTCAGATGTAAAGCGTCCGTTATCGACTTCGAAGCGCACCAGCGTGCCGTTGGGCGCGAAATCATCGTTCATCAAGAAGCAGGTGGCACGCACCGTAGTCGAGTCGCGCCGGCCGGCTACCATCTGGCTCGCCGCCGCCGTCAAAGCGATGCGGTCCACCGGATTCCTCTCCAGAATGGTCACCTGCACTTGCGCGATAAGACCGAGGGCGTCGTAGCGCACCGTAATTAACGAAGGCTCCAAATTGCCAGATTCGTCGAACGATGGCAGCCCGATATCGGTGAATATTGCCCGCGCAATGCCGAGCGAGTCGGTAGTTACCGGCGAATTGACCGAGCCGTGGGTCGAGGTGAAAATAACCTGCTTACCGGCTAAAGCCTGCCGATCCTCATCCTTCAATACTGATGTCAACGCCGCTGTCGTTAGTCCATTATCAGCATAAATAAAGGACTTGTCAGTAGCCAGCGTAAGAAAACCGGTGCGGTTCTGCGATTGACGAATGTCGATTTGCGCCGTCGCCGTAAGGTTGGTGCCGGGAATCGTCGCTGTAATTACGGCGATTGTATTGCCCATCACACCATCCGTGCGGTAAATAGCGCTCGCTACCCCGGCGCTGTCGGTAATAGTAATATGCGACAGCCTTCCGATATTGACGGTGAAATTGACCTGAACTTCACGGATGGCGCGATTGAACTCGTCCAGCACCACAGCGCGGATATCGGCTTTGCCGATAGAATCCGGCGGCAGATTCATAATTGTCGGCGATACAGTAACACGCAAGGTGCGGATGCCGACATCGATGCGCTTGATTTCGATGGACAACGAATCGCTGATTTCCGGTAATCCGGCAACATCATCGCCGCTGGAAGGCAGGACTCTGGCGCGAATCCGTTGCTGCCCGATAGAGCCGAGCGAGCGGAAATTTGTCAGCACCTTGCCGTCGGCGTCGGTCGTATCGCGCGCTGAAATCGCGCCGTAGGTGAGGCCGCCATCGACCATCGGGGCAACTTCAAACGATACCGAGACGCCTGGCACGCCGACCCGATTCGAATCGGTTATAACCGCCTCGATGGGCATCGTAATATCGGCGCCTTGAGCCGCGGTAACCGTCGGATTCGGCGTCGATATCTTGATGTAAGCCGGCGCGGCGACCGGACGAATCTCTATGCGCGTCTGCGCTGTGCGGGTGCCGATTTGAGCGATGATGTTACAGAAACCGAATTTGTTCACGATCGTAGTGAAGGTTTTCGTCACCCGACCGTTGATATCGGTCGTGCCGACATCGCTCTCGACAGAACCCATTCCCGGCGGGTCAACCCGAAATTGAATCTGCATTCCCTGCATCGCCCGGCCGACCGTATCGGTCAGCGAAGCAGTTACCGTCGTCGTGCGCGTCGTATTCGGCGGAACAGCCATAACCGAACGGCCCTCGATGGCTAAAGTGCCGATGACATCGTTGACGACGATGACATTAATCGTAGCGCGGCCGGTTACATTGCCTGAGCGGGCTTCGACGACGACATCATCCGTCTGTCGAACGGTTACCGTATAAGTCGCTTGAATCGTCCCATCCTGCCCGGTGGTGTCAACTGCCGGCGCGACGATGGCGCCTTTCCAGGGCTGGGGATTGAGAATCGCGAAGGCGGTCTTGGCGCCGGACACTGCCACGCCTTGAACATCGCGGGCGACCGCGGTAATTGTGACAGAGCGGACTTCGCCTTCAAAGCCGCGAATCTGGCTCTGCGACAGCCGCATTTCTATAAACGCTACGCCTCCTTGGCCTCCCGGCGGAGAGTAGCTGGGATTCTTTTTCTCGCAGCCGACTATGAAGCCGAGACTGACGATGAAAAGAATTGCGAGACTTAGAGTTAGATACTTCCTCATTGCTTATGCCTCCATTAGTGCATTTGGCTTCGACCTGTTCATCCTTACTTGGACTTTCCGACGGCAAAGGCCGCCGGACATCAGAAGAGTCATTATATAGACCTAATGACTATTATCACAGTGGCGACTTGAGAAACCGCTAATAAAATATCTTTCCACAGCGTCCACCAGTCCGTTTCGGTCTTTTCCGGCACGAAGATAGTGTCGCCTATTTCGATCGGGGTATTGACGCGGGGTTTGACCCACATCCCGGTGTGCGCCTTAATCAGACGCAGAGCGCCTTTGCGGGCATTCCAGGAAAAACCGCCCGCCTTCTCGATGTAATATTCGTAATTTTTATTGCCGACAAAGTGAACTAAACCAGGGTTGTTGACCTGGCCGGTTACATTCACCGTCGGACTTACGGTCGGTATAATAATTTCATCGCCATCGACTAAAGTGATATCCTGGGATAAATCATTCTTAAGAAACAATTCGCGGAAATCGACCACTACCGTTGGAACTTCAACCCGCGTGCGGGTTTTATAATAGCCATATTCGACGGCGGTCATATCGGCAAAGGGCATCCCTTTGAGCCGTTCGAACTCGGGATCTTCCATCTCGCGCAGTGATTCCCGCCGCACTTTAGCGCTGCGGTAATTCGCCCGGTCGGTGAAGCCGCCGCAGGTCTTAATAATGTCGGATAACTTAGTTACATTATTTTCGATCGAATAAACGCCGGGGAACAGCGCTTCGCCTTTGACCGTTACTTGATATTTGCGGCGAAAATCCGGTTTCTTGCGCACAAATATGCGGTCGTCGGATTGCACGGCAAAGTCCGGGCTTCCGCCGGTCATATCGACCGAAAATTCCTGCTGCGAGCGACCATCGGTGTTGAAGCGGACGACTGTAATGTCTTCTATGACTGCATCGGCGTTGAAACCGCCGGCGATGGCGATGATATCCCTCAACTTATCGCCCGGCAGGTATTCATATTCGCCCGGCGCTTTGACCGCACCGAAGATATTGACGACGC
>VGIO01000104.1 GCA_016867855.1 Calditrichota bacterium | reverse complement strand
ATCACCACCATCAGCGTCAACATTATTGACCGCTTGGCGGGCTAGTTCAGCTGAGCGGCGTGCGAGTTCCCTGGCGCGGTGGGCTAATCCGTATTCCGCCAGCACAATTGGCGAGCCGTTAAACGAGTTGGTTTCGATGATGTCGGCGCCGACGTTGAGATAGGCGCGGTGCATCGCCAGCACAATATGAGGGGCGTGGATATTCAGCATCTCGTTGCAGCCATAGTAGGCTTCGCCGCCGAAGTCTTTGGCTGTCGGCTTGAGGGCTTCCAGCGCGGTGCCGATGGCGCCGTCGGTTATAAGAATGCGTTCGGACAGGAGTTTCTGGAACCGCGTCCGGTTGCTTGTCGCCTTAAATCGACTTTCTAATGAATTATCGTTCATTAACGGATGTTTGTTGCGCACAAATTGGTATCGAATTTTCCCGCCGTCGACTCGCCGTAGTCGATGGCAGAACATTGTCTTTCCAATAGATACGCTACCGACCACGGCGAGTCGGCAGCGGAAACCGTTGTTCTCAGACAGTCGGGTCCGCCTTGACGCAAAGTGAAATATCCAATAGACCCTGATTATCGTTTAAAAATAATGTCCAAGGATAATTAAAACAAGCGTCAAAGGTTAAGATTTCTAAATATAGTAAGCGATTAAGGATTTCGAGCAGACTTGAGGAAATGACGATAACAATATGCAAACCTATACGAATAATGCTTAGTCTTATCAAGATGTTCCGGATTAACAACGGATTGAACAGATTCAACGGACAGCGGTTTCAAAACTATCGGTCGGTTATATCTGAGCGGATTGATGTTCATTCTTATTTGAATGAATACTTTCAGGTATGAAAATTATTAAGCCGTGAATACAGGCGATTTTCAGAGATAAAGAAATATATATTTTGTATTAAATTTTGGTTTATATAAAATATCGAAATACAACAGGATCCTTTATCTCCGATGGGGAATTCGGAACGAAACAGGCGCGGGAAGTATTTCGGCTGGTTAGGCGCGGAGGCGTGTTTTGGAAATTGGATGTTCACACCGGCGCGGTGGTTCTGTCTTTGAGCCGGATACCAGCCATAAAATGGCGCTATATCGCTTATGTGGCATTGATGGGCGGGGCGAGCGGTTTGTTAGGCTTTGGCGAAGTCGTCGGCCGGAAGTCGCTTAGCGCATCGCCGCTGGCGATTACGGTGCTAACAATGATTGCGCCGTTTGCGGCGTCTTCGTCGTTGTGGTGGGCGAGGCTATTGACCGGGCGCGACCAGCGGAAGTTTGTGCTGCTGTTTGGCTTGGCGGGATTTGCCTCAGTGGCGTCGGGGCTGGCGCTGGCGAGTGTCGGGCATCTGCTGTTGATTTGGCTGTTGTATCATTTTTTCGTGAACGGCTTATTTGGACAGGCTGAAAACCGCATTTTGCAGCAGCATATACCGCCGGACAAGACCGGGCAGACTTACGGGTTAGCGCAGAGTGCCGGGATGGTGATCGCCGCGATCACGGCTTTTTTTGCCGGGTCGTATATGGACCATATTGCGGGAGGTTATCGGCATCTATTCGGCGTATTGGCGTTGTTTGGTCTGGGCGCGGTGGCGCTATTGGGGACAATTCCAGCCAGCCGGGCGACCGGCGAGAAACAGGGCTTGTCTAAAGAGTTGGTATATCGACCGCTGACGGATATGCTCAAACTGCTCAAAGCCCGGCCCGATTTTCTGCGCTTCGAGACAGCGTTTATGCTGTATGGCGTGGCGTTTATGATGCTGCTGCCGGTCTTGCCGCTCTATTTAGTGGACGACTTGAAGTTTGGCTATCAGCAGATAGGGCTGGCGCGCGGCACGATTTTCACCTTGGCGATGATAATCACAGTGCAGTTATTCGGGCGGCTTTTCGACCGCACGACGCCGCACCGGATGGGCATCGGCATATTTTTTCTGCTGGCGTTTTATCCGCTGGGACTATTGCTGGCGCTGCAGTTTGAGGGATTACTACGATTAGTTTTAGTATATGCTGCGTTTGCTTTGTTTGGGATTGCGATGAGCGGGCTGGTAGTTTTGTGGAATTTATCGTCGATTCGGTTTTCGGGTGGAGAAGACAGCAATGTTTATCAATCGGTGCATGTGTATGCGACCAGTGTGCGGGGGGCGTTTGCGCCGCTGGTGGGGCTGGCGGTGATGAGCATATTCGGCCGGCCGACGGCGTTGGCGGTTAGTTCGGGGATGTGGATTTTAGCAAGTTTTATGATGTATTATATGCGGCGGGTGGATATACGCAAGGGGGATTTTCGGCCGCTAAGGGCGAAAATGAAATAAGGGACGAAGCGAAGGATGTGGAGGGAAATAAGATGCCGTCAACCGCAGAGGGTTGACGGCATTGTTTTTTGCGTGATGCTGCCGACCGCGGCGAATATGCAGTATGCTTTAAAACTTCAGCAGTGGAATAGTTTTAACAGCCTTGATGTTTCCTTCTGCGCTGATGTATTTCATTTTCAGATAATAACAGCCGGCGGGGATACTTTTGGCGTTCCAGACAGCAATATATTTTCCCGCGCCCATCCATCCCTTCGGCGTCAAGTCCTGCACCAGGCGGCCAAGGGGGTCGAAGATGCGAAGATTCACAACGGATTCAACAGATGGAACGGATAGGTCGAAGGTGATGGTGGCGCGGGAGTTGAAGGGGTTCGGGAAGCAGTGCAGGGATAAGGGATGAGGGATAAGGGATAAGGGGGGGCAATCTGATAGGGTCGTATCTTCGACAAAGACGGTTATGTCGTCGATGAGCCAGCCGTCTTCGCCGATGGCGGCATCGGAAACAACACGGAAGCGGATGTTCAACATCCCGCGGTCAAGGTTGTCGAGTGAAATATAGAGCGTATCCCAATCTTTGCGGAGTTGGCTAAAGCGTTTATTATGAACATCATCAGGATTGGTCCACCAGGCGATTTCCTGATAATCGTCCTGCGGCTCGCAATAAGGTAAATGGACGATGCGCATTACAGAACGAAGCGTGTCGAGCAGTGCGACATCGCTGAGTTCCAGCCAGATATCGGCATTAGTTGGATAGTCGCCGGTAGAACTTTCAGTCAGACACTGGCGACCGTCGAATGTAACTATTCCCCAACCGTTGCCCTGCCTTTGCCAGCCGCGGTCGGTTGAGAAGTCTTCAGAGTGGTAGATGTCGGCAGGCGGGGCATCCAATTCTAATCCCTCCCAATTTTCAGTCACATTTATAGAGCATAACGAGGGAAGGAATCCATCGGCCGTAAGAAGCAGGTCGAAACGCGAAGTATATAATGTGAAAACTGTGGGCATAAGGGTCAAATACGCGTTCTGAAACAACTCACCTTCATCGGTAAATATTTTTAAAGAGGCTTCTTGCAGCGCATTGCCGGCAAGAGTTATAAACCTCCTTACCTCCGGTAATTTCTGTAATTCCACCTCTAAAACCGTTCTTTCACTATCGGGAATTCGATAATCATTGAAAGTTTGGGATTCCCACCCTGGTTTTTTTATACGAATGCTATGTTCCCCGGCGGACAGCAGCCAATCGCAGCGTCCGGTTCGCGGATTCGACCTGCGGGGCGTCAGGATAGGGTGTGTTCTGCCATCGATTTCGATAATGGCGCTGAAAGGCCGCCCTGTTTCGGAATCGGTTATATTCACAGTCAGCGTCCCATACCCGTCCAATCCTTCCAATCCTAACGCTAGGTCCATTAAGAACCAGGCGGCTTGGATTTGGTCGTTGACGATACGGCGCATAGTCTCAGCATTGGGGTGAATTTCCGCGCCGATTTCAGCCATATATTGAATGCAGCCGGTTTCGATGTAGAACCAGTCCTGCAGTTGGCCCTTGCGCTGCATCGACTGCCCATACCAATAGGTGCTGTCGAAATTCTGCACCGGCATCAGGTCGGCGAGTGTTTCGCCGAGGGCATTTATGGCTGGGGCATCCGGCGGGCGTTTGACGATGCCGTTTTCGGTCCAATACCAGGGTCCGATCAGGTATTGCCTGTTGGCGCCAGAGCGGGAGGAGTGATAGACGATTGAGTAGAGGAATTGCCGGTTGAGGGCGAGGTCGCGCAGCGCCTGCGCTTCAGGCTCAGAAAACGGCGCAGCGCCGCGAAATCCATTATAGCGAGCGTTCACTTCAGGGTGAAAGAGGGTGTCGCCGCGATCCCAGTGGGTCCCGAAGTTACGGTTGAGGTCAACGCCGGATGTATCCCAACCTTCGCCGCTTTGGATGCGCAGCCGTCCGTCGCCGATATTATCGCGGCAGTTTTTGCGATACGTATCGTCCTGCCCGGAATGGACGATGTCGAGTCCATCCGGGTTGGCGGTCGGGATGATATAGATTTCAAGTCCTTCAAGACGCTGCCGGAATATGTTTTCGGCATTGTTTTCCAGCATAGTGCGCATTATTTGGAGCGCCAGTTCGACGCCGATGACCTCCTCGGCGTGAACTTGTCCGACGAAGAGCAGGGCGGCTTGAGGTTCGACCCGCCGGGGATTGTCTGAGAGTTTTGCCATCCAGATCGGGTGGTTGAATTCGGCGCTGTGCCCGATGGAGTCTATAATCATCCAATCGGGATAGCGTTCGGCATAAGCGCGCAGTTCGGTGATTATTTCGGCGTTGTTGTGATAAGCCGTGTCGAGCGGCTGGGCAACAACAGCCTTGACAATAGCCAGCGTAAGAAAAGCAATGCAGAAGAGTTTGGACAATTTCGACCTCGATCTATAGGCTTTAGGCTTTGGGCTTTGGACTTTGATTATCTAAATATAAGTATTTTATGGGTATAAGGATCATTTTATGACGGTTACTTTCGTAGTTTGCGAAAACATTTGATCTGAGAGCCTGAGGAAGTATTGTCCGGCCGTTATGTGGTTCAAGTCGGCATCGAGGCTGTGTCGTCCTGCTACAAGCCACCCCTTCGGCGTTAAATTCTGCACCAACCTGCCCAACGGATCGTATATAGCCAGATTCACAGCGGATAAAGCGGAGGGAGGGAGGTCGAAGTAGATGGTGGCGCGGGAGTTGAAGGGATTTGGGAAGCAGTGCAGGGATAAGGTATGAGGGATAAGGGATAAGGGTTTTGTAAGGCGGTCAATATTAACGACAGTCATAGCGATTAAGAGGCTGTCGGTCAGTTCGCTGTCGGAGGCTATGAAGACGGGCTGATAATCGCCGGCTGAATTAAAGTCGGTCTGCCAGACGAATGTCCCGACACCGTTGCCTTGGTCGGTGAAACAGGCTGAATCGGGCAGGTTTTCGGGAAGCATCGTTAATTCGAGGTGGTCGTCGTTAGGGTCGGTCGCGACTATTTGAAATTCAATTAATTCGCCTTCCAAAGCCCAGATCTCTTCCAGCGGGGGATTCCAGGCTGGGGCTTCTTGGGCGCGCACGAAGCGTAGCGTCCAAAGGCCTTGTTCGTAGGTTCCAGTATAGATATAATTGCCAATGATAGCCAAACCTGTAAAACCGGAATTGATAAGTTCGCCGTTTTGCATGTCTTGGGGGTAATAATGTCCGAGTTCGACAATTTCAAAGGGATCGGTGATATCGAGCGTTATCAGCCCGTCGGCCGTGGAGACGACGGCGGAATTGCCGTTGAAGGCGATTTGGCGAGCGCCGGTGGCGATGGGATAGAGGTCGAGAGGTTGCGGATTGGCCGGATTGGCAATGTTGACCGGGACAAAGCCGTTCTCGCCGGCGATATAGACGAAATTGCGGTGAATGAAGACGCGCTCGGCTTGGATGGGGAGTTCGGCGGCTATCGCCAATTCGGGGAGGTCGCCGACTTGATAGACGCGAAAAACTCTGCCGGTTTGGCAGTATAGAAAGCCGTCTCGATATACGCCTTCCGAGGATAGCGGCAGGTCGGTTTCGCCAACCAGCCTGGGAGCGCCGTCGAGGTCGAGGTTATAGAATTTCCAATTGTCGCGTTCGCGGACGATGAGATGATTATCGACACTCAACAGGTTTGGTTCATATCCAATATTAAATGGGAAAGTCCGTCGTCTATAATAAAGACGCAGTGGGGGATTTTCGCTCCAGCGAAATAATTTAAGGAAATAATCGCCGGGCGAATCGCCCTTTTCACTAATTGCCAACCAATTTTCACCGATTTCAATATCGCGAATCATATTAAAGACATTCCACCAGGCATATTCCGGCGGATATTTGAAATTCAATTCGGCGGCTTCGTCGATAGCCGTGAACAGCATTTTATACCCTTCGTTTATCACTAGGCAGTTATGGCGGATGAACATTTTATCCGGACTGAAGACAGGGAAGTAGTTCTGAGCGAGACGGTAGATATCGGCGAAATTTGGGTCGGGAACGATGTGATGAATGGAAGCAGGCAAGCCTTCGACGAGAGCCATCAAGCCGTCCGGCGCGAAATGGATGTATTGGATGTCGAGGTAGGGAAAATTGACTTGCGGCGCAAGGCTGCGCAACAGGCGGGGATTTCGCGGATCTGCGATGTTATAGAGATAAGTTTCGCCGAATTCCATAGTTTGAAAGGCGAGCGAATCGCCTTGACCGGCACAGCAGAGAGCGTCTTGTCTTAGACTGGGGAGGATTTCAGGTTCATCCGGATTCGACAGGTCGAACATCTCCACGGCGCTATTGCCGTCGATTAGCGAGACTTGCGCCAGGACAGCGTTGCACCAGGTTAGCCGCGGCAGTCGGCGGCGCGGCTGTTGAATAGTGGCGGTGCAGCGCGGATTTTCCGGGTCAGCGAGGTCGAAGATGCGAAGGCTGTCGTCTTTAACCGCGAGGAGATTGTCGATGCGGTTATTGAGACAGATGTTTTCGTAAGCGCCGTCGAACCGGCTTAATAGACGGATTTCATTGAGGTTTTGCGTGTCGAAGATGTTAAGCGAACCGGTTCGGATGTCGGGGTTATTGTTGCTGAGGGAGATTACCAGGCTGCCGTTAGTTTGGATTTTGAAGTGTCGGCGGTCGTCGCGTAGAGCAGCCAGGGAGCGAATTTCACCAGGGGCGGTGGCGAGGAGTTCAAATCCGTCCGACATTCCGACCACTATCCAGGGTTCGCAGTTAGCTAGGGCGAGCATTTGCCGGTCATCGGGGCAGACGAACATACCAGCAGCGTTAAAACCGCCGTTTGGGTTGGGGACTAATAATTCGATGACTTCTTTATCGCCGTAGAGAACGAAATCAGCGCGGACAGAAAACAACAGCGGGAATCGCTCGGTCAAACTTATCGGGCAGGCGGAACGGTGGACAAGGGTGACATTTTGAGCATCGTCGGCTAGACTTGGGCTTGCGGAAAGAATAAATCCAAAACCAAGCCGGAAGAAGATAGACCGGCTTATTTTACTACTGGACATTAGCGCATCCTATTTGAGAAGCGGAACATTTGACGCTGCTGATTTTATTCAGGGGTGCAGATTATATTGATTTTTGTAATTAAATTATGGGCGATGACAAGCATCGCCCGTACGGGCGAACCTCGTGTTCGCCCTTTATTATACTACTATAAATTGATTTTTGTAATTAAATTATGGGCGATGACAAGCATCGCCCGTAAGGGCGAACCTCGTGTTCGCCCTTTATTATACTACTATAAATTGATTTTTGTAATTAAATTATGGGCGATGACAAGCATCGCCCGTACGGGCGAACCTCGTGTTCGCCCTTTATTATACTACTATAAACTGACCCCATTAAAAGTAAATTATAAACTGGACATATGGGTTGTTTGACAAATTCTTACGAAGAGGATAAAATCTCAACACTCCACAAACCTTAACCTGCCGAATTCACCCATCTCGCAGTTCAAATTAAAAATTAAATCACAGAAAAGCAAGAGAAAAATATTTGCGGGTGGATATTTTAGACGGGGGATACAGACAATATTTGAGTAAAATCGAATTAATTTAAAATGTTAATATATTCAACATATTTTGCTTGACAAAGGCAACATAATTTTGTATATTATTATCGTAAGAACCTATTGGAGTCTAATATGCACAACATATCGCAAAATCAAGGCGTCGCGGCTGTCGAAATCGACATCGACGCCATCTTGAAGGAAAATGCTCATTTGCGCGGGGAAATCGGACGGTCGACGGTCGATTTGAGCCGGGCAAACGAGGCGGCGCTGCATATACCCAACTTGCGCGCCAATGTTCAACCATCGTGGGACGGTAAAATCGAGCCGGGGCTGATGCGCAGGACTGTTGCAGTGGAAGCCGATGAACGATTTCAGTGCGGAAGATAATACTAATGATGATGATGATGATGATGATGATGATGATGATGAGAAAAAATCGATAGAACGGATCTGACGGTTAGAGCGGTTAACAGGATAAACTCATATCTACATCAGCATAAGCATAAGCATCAGCATTAACATTAGCATTAGCATTAGTCATTGGTTTATTTAAAACAAATAACAAAAAGAGGAAAATATGGCATCACAATTTCAGATCGACAACAACGGCATAGGCGGGACGCCGTTTTTGACCTTTACGGTCGATACAACCGCCAACAAGGATTTCACGCAGTCGGATTTGGACAATAACTATTCCGCTTGTGTGATATCAGGGAACAACGAGATTGGGATGGGCGCGGCTGGCGACAAATTGTTCGGCAAAGTGGTCTGGGTATCGCAGGAACTGCAGCCCGGGACGACTGTGCCGGCGCTATGCGCAGTGCAAGCCCGCGGCGTGGCGCGGTTTAAATATGCTGCCGCTACGCCCGTCGTCAACCAGATGGTCGAAGTCGATGGCGCCGGCAAAGTCCGGCAAGCCGCGGCTGATGCTGACATCGCCGCCGGCGGGCATCTGATGCGCGGGCAGGTCATCGCCGTCGATACGACCGCCGGGACTTGCGATGTGTGGCTGGGATAACTAATGTCAATGCTGATGCTGACTATTATTCTTTAGCATTAGCATTGGCTTTAGCATTTGACAACTACTAACAAAAGGAATTCTAATGAACATAAATCTCGAAAATGCGAGGAAGTTGAAGGAGGTCATAGTGGTGCATTCGCGCGCCGGGAATTTGGCGCTATATGCGGAAGCGCAGGAGCAGGGACTGTCTTTCAGCGAACTTTTAGAACAAATTGACCCGAGCGAACCGGGCGCGCCGTTGGACGCTTTCGAACGGCAGTTGATGCTGCACGGCGTTCTTGCTGAAGGGCCTAAATCGATATCCTTAGAACAGTTTGTGGTCGGCGGCGGACTAATTTTACTGCCCGAGTATATTTTGCGCGAAGTGCGGCGAGGGTATAAAATGGTGCAGGATCCGACCGAACTGGTAGCGGCGGTAGTCCCTGAGCCGGGGCCGACGGTTCGGCCGATTTACATCAAGACGGCAGCGGCCAAGCAGTCGCTTGCCAAGCGCGGCGCCGGCAGCGGTTCAGCCTATCCGCGGGTGGAGTTGCTCTACCGCGATAAGGAAGCCGATGTCATCGACCGTGGACGCGAGTTCGATTTCTCATATCGGGTAGTGCGTAATCAGAAGTTAGCGGAGTTTCGCGTGTTTCTATGGTGGATTGGCGCGCAGATGGCTTACGACGAAATCGATGAAATCTACAATCTGCTATTGAACGGCGACGGGACTTCAGCCGGCGCTACGGATGTATTCATCGGCAATGCCGGCACATTTGCTTATAGCGACCTGGTGCATCTGGCGATGTCGTTCGATGTGCCGGCTGGATTGACCCATATTGTTGCGGCGAAGAGCGACATCGAGAAAATCGTCAATCTTTCGCAGTTTCAGGACCCGTTGGTCTGGCGGGAGAGTGAACTTATGCAGCGCAGCGGCGATTATCGGTCGTTATATCCGGTGAATGCACGCTTAGTGATCGCGCCGCAGGCGACATCGACGAAGATCATCGCTTTAGACGCACGCTTTGCCGTGCGCGAATCGGTCGCCCAGCCGCTGATGATCGAGGCTGAAAAAGTCATCAATCAGAAACTGGAAGCCGCTGTAGTTTCCAAAGAATCGGTCTATACCGTGATGGTCGATGACTGCGCCCGGCTGTCAGATTATTAACGACCGGAACTAATGCTGAGGAAATAACAATGACAATGATGATTTTAATACTGAATGTGGTATTTATTACGATAGTTTATGTGGCATATATATAACGGCATTAGTATATATTCGACTAATATCCGAGGGGCTAGATGGGTCAAACTTACTTTTAGGCTCTGATGCCCCTCGGGAATCTTTGGAGGTATGAGGGATGAGGGGGAAGGGTTAATTTTCAATCAAGAGGAATAAATGTCGGTGAATAATACGCTCAATTATCTAAAAGCCCAACAAAAAGAACATATTCTGATGTTCTCCGGCGCGCTTACGACCGCGTCGCAATATCTAAGAGGAGGAGGCGGAGAAGCCGGGGATGGTTTTCCACTGCCTCGCCGTGGGGCGATAGTGCGGCTCGATGTGTGGGACGGTTCTACTTTGAAGTCGGCCGAGGGGGATATAGAGATTGCCCAAGGCGAACGGCTGGCGCTGTGGGCTGAATATGGAACGAGCGCTTTCGATATCTATGTTCGCATCGACGGCATGAATACGACGCTGATGGCGAGCGGCTTGAGCGCCAATTCGACGCTTATGGCAACGGTGCAGGTCGTTTTGTTAGAGGATTAAAAATACGAAAATAGGTATTCTGTTTCTTACAAAGGAATAAAGGAGCAAAATGTCTTGGACTGATAGCGACACGGTAAAGAAGCATCTTTGCGCTGCTGAGATACCCTCTGCGGAGCATCGCGATGTGGCGGTGCAGATAAATGCATCAGGAACAAGCCAATTGCCGCATCGGGGATTGGTGAAGAACAGCGAGAAGGTCAAACGGCCGGCTGGTATAAGTCCGGAAGGGCCTGAAGTCATAATTTTAAACGGTGCAAATTGGGCGCAGTTGGCTAACGCTGACTTAACACCGGGGCAGGCTGTGGCGGCGGCAGATATTCTTATCTCCGAAGTCTATGCAGAGAGCGTCGATTATGCCATCGATTGGCAAGCCGGGAAGGTGCGTCGGCTGGCGGGAAGCGCCATCACCGACGGGGGAACAGTGCAGGTGT
>VGIO01000103.1 GCA_016867855.1 Calditrichota bacterium | reverse complement strand
AGCGAATAGTTAGATATATACTAAAGATAAGCCGCAAATTTCATTTCAACGCGGTCAGTTTCAGGCTTTGACACTGCCCTTCGGCTGAAATCCGCAACATATAACCGCCGCCCGGGATAAGACTTAATTCATTAAAATCCATCCTGTAATTTCCAGCGTTTGGCGCCCAATAGTCTGTAGCATAGACCAATCTGCCGCAGCCATCGAATAATTCAAAGTTGACTAAAGCGGCTTTATAAGCATAATAAGACAAGGTAATCGCCCCGTTGAACGGATTTGGATACACGGTTTCGATTTCAAAAACAGCCGGTTGTGTCTTGCTCGAATGTGGCTCATCCGGCGCTGATAAAGCGCTCATCACATCGATTTTACCCCAGCCCCAAGTCGTGTTGGGCGTTCGGCCAGTGAACTGGTCGGTGCGGGCGGAGGTCAGGACGAGCCGCCGCAATTGCGCCGCGGTCATATCCGGATTGGATTGCAGCATTAACCCGGCTGTGCCGGCGGCGACCGGACTCGACATAGATGTTCCCATCAAACAGATGTAATCCGCCGGTTCGCCTGTTTCGTAATTGTTCGACACAATATATTCATCATAACCTATCCCTAAAGGAATGCGGTCAGTGTTGCGGCAGGAAATCACCCGCTGCCCGGGCGCCGCAATATCCGGCTTCAGATATCCATCAGTGCGAGGCCCCCGCGACGAGAAGAACGATATGGCGCCGCGCGATGTCCGGTCGTCAAACTCCTCGCCGGCGAAGTTATGCCAAAATGTGCGGGATGTATAAGAACCCACCGAGATGCAGGAATCGGCTGTCGAGGGCAGCGCGACGGTGTAATTCGGATCCGCCTCGGCGAATTTAATGCCGCCATAACTATTTAATATATGAAAACGTTGCATCTGGTCGGAATGATTGGTGATGAGAATAGTGAACGAAGCCCATCCGGGCGGCATATAGATACCAGAAATATACTCACGCGCCTCTGTCCCCCGTGGACTGGCAACTTGAGCCATCTCATCGAACGGCACCGCATTCCCTCTGTCGTCGAACACCTGCGCCGTCAACCTGGTATGGATAGATGTATCCGCGCTGTCGAACCACCAAAGGTTGAAATTCCAGCGCGTCGAATCCGGCACAAATCGAATATATACTCTTATCGGCGCGGTCGTTTGCCGAGGTCCTACGACGCCCGAATAATGCGTCGAGTCCTGCGCTTCATTCCCTGCCGACATAAATACTACCGTTCCCTGCCCGACCGCCCAATCGACGACCTGCTCTTCGGGCGACGAGCCGTCGATGAAACTATCATAGCCGCCGTAACTCATAGTTGCGATGTCGGCTTGGCACCAGGTCGCCGCCGCCCGCACTGCGCCGACGACCGCTGCGGTAGAGGCGTTGGAGGTCGTATCGCAGCCGATTTTCAAGTATATAGCCCCGGCTTCCGGCGCCATTCCACACCAGCGTCCGTTGGACAGAACGCCGCTGCCGAAGACAGTGCCGGCGGTATGCGTGCCGTGTCCGGATATGAGGTCGGTTACATCGGCATTAGTATCGGGATAGTCGGCATAGTCCATCGCTGCAACCGCCTGCGGCAGGTCGCGATGCGTCAACTGAAAGCCGGAATCGATGACGCCAATGCGCACACTGCGGCCTTGTAGCGGCGGGTCGAGCCGCCAAGCCGCCGCTGAACCGGTCTCCTCGGCTGCGTTGTCAGCCAGCGGCTTGAGCTCCCGATATGCCGCCGCAGCACGTTTGACGATGCCCTCAGTCAGAAGGTTTTTGATGACAGAGATACGCACCGCGGCTAAATAAAAACCATAAGGATGCGCCCCGACCGGCGGAACATAAGTCCAGGGATAGATTTCCAAATCGCTGCATTTCAACAACGCACTTAATGCCGATATTTCTTTTTCATCCACATACAAACAGACCTTCAACGCCGGATCGGCTTCGGTCGGCAGTTTATAATCGACTAACCGCTGATAATTCTCAATCGAAGGATTGGCGGTGTATTGGTCGAGCAACCATATATCACGCGCCAGCCGCCCGTCGAGCCAGGTGATGACTTCTTCGGCCGCTGCGGTTTGAGATGCGATGAAAATGGAAACGACGATTACGAATAATCTGGACATTGTTTAACCTTTGTGGCAAAAATTTGCCCGCAGCCGTTATTGGCAGCGGGCAAACTATTGATTAGCAATGAATTATAACTCACGCGAAGAATCACTTCGCCAAAATCAACTTCCGCTCAATCGGCGCCGAACCTACAGCCTGCAAACGCGCCACATACACTCCCGACGGCAGATTCCCGCTGTCCCAGAGGGCTGTGCCTCGGCTGTTTAAACCATCGCCCTGCGCCGCAACCGCCACTTCACGCCCCTGAACATCGAGTATCACAATCTTAAAAGACCTCGATGAAGCGAGGGTGTAGTTCAACTTTACTATCCCGTTGAAAGGATTAGGGAAAGCCGGATCCAGCATCAAAGTATAGGGCGTGATAATTTCCGAGTATCCGACATCCAATTCCGGCGCGAACCAATTCAGCATTTGGCGAATAACTTCGTGCCGCGAAGTGCCGAGGTTGCTGGCGCCAGCCAGGGTGAACCCTAAATAAATCGTTTTGGAATTATTTGCCGGATCGCGCTTATAGACGCCGCCCAGTCCCGTAATTGCACCCGTGTGGCTATAAACGAAGAGGCTGTCGGCCGGCGGAATTGCATACATCGCCGATGGCGAAACCGTTCCATCTCCCGAACCGCCTTGACCGAACAGATACAACATCACATCGGCGCTGACCGGCCGGTTCCCCGATAGTCCGAGCGCAATATTAGCATCCACTGAATCAGCGGCGTGATTTGCTCCGAACCAACGTCGTAAAAACGCACGATTGCCTTGCTCGTCGCCAATGCCGCGCCCAACTAAAAGTATCCTCGCCCCGTTTTGAATGGAAGTCTGCAGCACGGCGATATCAGAAACATCCAGCGCCGGATAAGAATCGCCGGTCTCCCAAATGACCATCGCATGGTCGGTTACGGTTTCGACCATCGGCGCGCCGACACGGCTACAATCCCAGCGCAGCCAGCCCTGCTGAATAGCCGTCACCGACTCCTGATAATAACGCTCGTAATCCAAACCGCCGTCGTCATCGACCAGCAAAACATTCGGATGGCCGATCAGGAATTCGAAATTGCGCTCGCGCCGGATGTTGCCGGGCTGGCAGAATAAAGTGACAGTGAAATTCGAGGTATGCGGGATGACATTGAGTGGGACTTCGATGATGAACGGATCGTCATTGTTTGTATGCCTGCCGCCCACTTCAAGGTTGGGAAAAACGACTTCGTTGTTAGTAATCGTTATTTCGCGGTCGGTGGTGGATATCCGCACAATCAAGGTGTCCGGACGCTGCCCGCGATTGACGACTGTTACTGTGAACGCCGCCCTTTCGCCGGGGTCAACTTTACCATTGCCGTTCTCCTCAAAAGATAAGTCTATCGAATTGATGACCGGCATCGGCTGCTCGGCGCCGACTAACGCCCGCGCTGCATTTACCCGCCCGGCGCCCAGCAGCCCGGCGAAGGCGGGATTCTGCTCGTCGATGTTATCCGCGCCGTTCTCTAGAAATTCCTCGATGATATCCGGCGGCGCATCGGGATAGCGGGCAATCAGCAGCGCGGCTGTGCCGGCGACATGCGGCGAAGCCGCCGATGTGCCGCCGAATAATATATAACTGTTGTTCAAACCGGTTGACGGCGGGCGCAGACCCGGCGCTGAAATATCTATCCAATCGCCGAAACTCGACCACGAGGCTTTCTGGTCCAGCGAATCTGTTCCGGCGACGGATATGGCAAAATTATATCCAGCCGGATAACCTACGCGTGTTGAGTTGGTATTGCCGGCGGCGCACACGACGACGCAGCCCTGCTCGCGGCAGTAATTTATAACTTCCTGTTGCGCATCAACGCGCTGAAATCCGCCCCAGGAGCAGTTTATAACATCAGCGCCGTTGCGCGCTGCATATTCGATGCCTTCGTAACCGAAATTTATACGGACTCCCGACCCGGTTCTGACCGCCATCAACGAGCAACGAAAACCTATCGATGAAATTCCAACCTGATTATTCGTGCGGGCTGAAGCGATGCCGGCGACCGATGTCCCGTGCCCATCCACATCCTGCGGGTTATTATCGCGACCCTGGAAATCCCACCCGTAAAAATCGTCGATATAGCCGTTATTGTCGTTGTCGGTGCTGTCGCGGTCATCATCGGTTATTCGTCCATCGTCGTTGGCGTCCTCGCCGAGATTCTGCCATATATTCGGCGCCAGGTCTTCGTGCAGAAGGTCTATCCCCAAGTCAACGATGGCGATGACGACCGCTGTGTCGCCCGTCGTAACATCGTGAGCCTCATTCGCCATCATCAAATCCAAGTCCCACTGTGTCTCGCGCTGCGGGTCGTTATGGTCGAGAAAAATCCTGTCCACCCACCAGGGATGGGCGTATAACACGCCTTTGGCGCGGTTGAGTTCGGCGCAGACCTGCAGCACATCCTTCGAGGCGTCGAAATAGACATTATAAATCGGGCGTAAGTCTGTTCCACCCGGCTTGGGTGGAAGGCAAAATGGGAATTTGCGTTCGACACGCTGGATACCAGATGCGTCGAACGCCCGGTCGATGGCTGGTATCCCTAATTTGGATGCGCCGGCATCGCCAAGGTCGACGAATAATACCGGGTCAATCTTGAAAATCGCAACGCCCGGACGCATCTCCGAATCGGTGTCTCCTCTTGCAAATGCAGTCCCGACAATTAAAAGAACAGCCAAGAGGATGTATGAAAAACCTTTGTTCATTTTGCTCCTTTTGCCGCATTTGAGCGGCGTATTTGACGATGGCGGACAGTGGCTGCTCTTTTTGCGGAGCGGCCAAAGGTTTTCCGAAATAATAAGCCAATGAAGCAGATGTATCTACCCGCCTTATATTAATAGGGTCAGAATATAGTGTCTCTTCTCCCCACGCTTGCAGGGGGATGAAAGGGGAGTGTAAATGACTTTAAATAACACCGCCCCTTACTCCACCCGCAAGCGGGGGGAAAGAACAATCGCATACATAAACTACATTCTGCCCCAGTTAATTATATCAGGCAGCCCGGTTTCTCTGAAGCCGGGGATATCGGATGGCGAGCAGAGCCGCCCGCCCGGCCGGGTGACTATTTGATTAAAATCAACTGCCGCTCGATAGGCGCCTGGCCGATGGCTTCCAACCGAACGATATAAACGCCGGAAGGTTTGTTAAAAGCATTCCAGCGGGTTATAAAACTGCCGGCAGGTTTTCGACCATCTGCCAGAATATTTACTAACCGTCCGGCTGGGTCATAAATTCCCAGACGAATATCGGCAGCGTTTAAAAGCGCATAATTAATCGTCGCCGCATTATTGAACGGATTAGGATAAGCCGCGATGAGATTATAAGCCGGCAGTTTTTCAGATTCAGCGAACGGGGCGCGCGTCAAATCGCTGGAAAACCATTGGAATAATTGCCCCACGGCATTGCTGCGCGCATTGCGCGTGTTGCTGACCGATTCGAATGTGAAGCCGAGATAAACCGTTCGCGATCCGGTGAACGGGTCGGTGCGATAGACCCCGGCCAGACCGACGACGCTGTCCTGCCCTATGCGATAAATCAAAAGGCTGTCAGCGCCGCGCACCGGCAGCATTGTCGATGGCGATGAACGCGGGTCGCTGCCGCCGCTCTCGCCTAAAATCAATCCGATAGTCTCATCTACCGGACGTCCGGGCAGTCCAAAGCATATCGAAGCCGATACCGAATCCAGACTGTGCTGCGCCCCAAAATAGTTGCGCAGCAACTCGCGGTTGGCTTCGTCGTCGCCGATACGTTTGCCCATCAGCAAGATGTTTGCCCGCTCCTCGAGCGCGGATTGAATTTGGAAGCGGTCGAGTTCGTCCAGCGGCGGATTGGCGTCGCCTGTAACCCACATCACCATCTTATAATCGATAAGAGTTGAGAGGTCCGGCGCATAATTCGTCGCGACATCCCAGCGCGCCCAGCCCTGCCCAATCGACTCGACCGACTCAAACAAATTAATCTCCTCGCTGGCGCCTTCATCGTCATCCACGATTAATATGTCCGGATGACCGACTAATAATTCGAAAGTCCGCTCCAGCCTTATATTCCCCGGCTCAGCAATGACGCTGACATTTATCCAGGTCGTGTGCGGGATAGCGTCCGGCGAAACCTGCACCTCAAACGGTGCATCGACATTAGAGTAATGCTGGCCCGGCTCTAAATTTGGAAATTGACAGGCGCCGGGCGGAATGGTCAGAGTCGGGTCCTGGGACATTAAAAAGACACGAATATTATCTGTGCCTTGCCCATTCGCGCTGTTCGAGAGGGTTACGACCAGTTCGACATTTTCGCCCGGATCCATTCGGCCGTTGTTATCGTCGTCAATGTTGACAATTATCGTATCGATGGTCAAAATCGGGCGGTTGCCTAATTCGAGCGAATTGAAGGCGTTAACTCGCCCAGCGCCGAGTAAGCCGCGGTAGTTGGGATTGATATTATCGATGTCGTCTGCGCCGTCAAGTAACAATTGCCGGATTTCATTGACCGTCAACTGCGGATAAGCCGCGCGCAAAAGAACCGCCACGCCGGAGACAATCGGGCAAGCCATCGAAGTGCCGGACGCCTCGCCATAGCGGCTGCCGGTCCAGGCGCTTAAAATGTCAACGCCCGGCGAGCAGATATCGACCCAGTTGCCATAGTTGGAAAAGCCGGCTTTGCGGTCGTTGCGGTCGGTAGCCGATACGGCTACGACGGTCTGATAGCAAGCCGGATAATGCAGGTCGGAGGAGCCATCATTGCCGGTGGCGGCGACGACTAATGCCCCGCGGCGATTGGCATCCTCGATAACCTGCCGCGTGAACTCGTTTCCGCCATAGCCGCCCCAGGACAGGCTGATGACCTCGGCGCCGTTGCGCGCTGCGTATTGAACGCCTTGATAGCCATAGGTAATGTTCATCCCGGTCCCGGCGCGAATAGCCATAATCGAGCAACTGAAGCCGATTGAGGCAATACCGACGCCGTTGTTCGTCACCCCTGAAGCTAGTCCAGCGCAGTGCGTGCCATGTCCATCCACATCGGTCGGGTCGTTGTCGCCGCGTCCGTTGTTGGCGATGAAATCCCAGCCGTTGAAATCGTCGATATAGCCGTTGCGGTCGTCGTCCACATTGTTGCGCTCATTCTGGTCAATCACCCCATTGCGGTTCAAATCTTCGCCCGGATTCACCCAAATATTATTCCTTAAATCCGGATGGCTCAGCTGAACGCCGGTATCGACAATTGCCACTACTGCGGCGCGGTCGCCACGGTGCACATCCCAAGCCCGGCTGGCCGCGATATTTACCAGATGATACTGGTCGTCGTAATAAGGGTCGTTAGGCTCAAAGCAGAGTTTGTCGATATACCACGGCTCGACGCGTGTTACGCCTTCGACTTTAGACAAGCCGCGTATAACATCGCTGACGCCAATCGATTCGGGAAAATACAGGTTATAGATGAGACTTAAATCGGGGCCGTCTTTAACCGGCGGGAGACAGTGCGGAAAGGAAGGCTCAACGCGCGCCGCGCTGATATCATCCATAAAGCGGTCAATCGCCGACAAGCCGAATTTAGCGGCGCCTTCGGCCGGCAGGTCGCTCTTATAATCCGGATGAACGCTGAACATCGCCACCCCGGGACGAATTTGAACCTCCAGAGCAGCGAAAAGGGTATCTGCAGCAGTGAACAACACCGCCGCCGATATGAATATTCTAAAGAGAGTTGTCATTGGATGCCTCGCAGGAAGCAGTTTTATTCCTCTAATAAAGGAATTCTTAATCAATTTAATATAATACTAATAATCCTTATAAACAATAGTAAATGGAAAATATTTTATTCTTTTTGCGCGGCTGTTAAATATTGCCAGCCGCTGCGGACTGGCTCAATCAACAGCCGCGCCCAGCCGGCACGCGTCAACATCGAATGAATTTCATCATTTGTTCGAAGATAAAGATTCATATTCCAAAATCTACGCAGGTAATTGGCAGCCGTCGGCGCTGACCAGGTTAATAACAGCCTTCCGCCCGGCTTGACCGACTGCCGCCATTCGGTAAGGGTTGTTTCCAGATCTTCTATATATTCGCTAATACCCATAGCAATCAAGCCTTCCGCCGCGCCCGGTCGGACAGGAAGATGCCCGGCCTCAGCGATGACTTTCAGCCTAAAGGTCGCCGCTTGCAACGCACCGGCGGCGATATCTAAAAGTATTAATTTCGCTGGATTTTGTTCGACAAAGTTCCAAAATTGCCCGTTGCCGGCGCCGATATCCAAAATCCAGCCCTGCCCCGGCAGGAAATATCGTTCATACAATAGGGCTGCCGCCGACCACTCGCATCTGGCGATATATTTGTCCAAACCATTCACGCCTCGACGAAGATAGCGCGGCGCAAAGCGCTCCCAGCGCCGGTGCCGCGACGAGACTAATTTAATGGTTGGCATTCTGGAGAAAAAATCCGAATGAATAAATTTGGCAACTGGTTTTCAGAGCGCTTTGGCGAGGGAATGAGACGGCTATTTCTGGCAATTGGGGCAAAAATAAGCGCTGCGCTGGGCAACGACGACCTTTTCGATAGGTTGGGCACAACGCGGGCAGGTTGCGCCGGCTTTGCCATAAACCTTGAGAAAATTCTGAAAGCCGCCCTCCCGGCCGTCCGACAGGCGAAAATCGCGAAAAGTCGTGCCGCTGGCTTCAATCGCAGACCACAAAATACATTTTAACTCTTTGAACAACTTGCGATAGGACTTTTCGCTGATTTCATCAGCCGGGCGGCGCGGGTTGATTTGCGCGGCAAACAAGGCTTCACACGCATATATATTGCCGACGCCGGCTATTACCGATTGGTCGAGTAAAACAGCCTTTATCGGCGACTTTTTATGGCTAAGAAGCCCGGCGAATTCTTTCCAGGTCAGTTTTTTATCCAGTGGATCCAGCCCCAAGGCTTTCCAAGGCGGGACGCCATCGACGCTCACCCATAATCCGCCTAATGTCCGCACATCGCGATACAACAACTCGCCGTCGGCAAACTCCCAGCGCGCACAGATATGGTCTTTCACTCTATCTTCTGCATTATCAAAATACAAAAATGTCCCGGTCATTCGCAAATGGGCATATAATATCAGCAGCGAATTGGTTTTAAACACCAGATATTTGCCTTGCCGGTCGATTGAGGTTATCGACAGCCCGACCATCTGACTAAGTTCGCCCTGCCGCACAATCCGGGGAAGTTCTGTTTCAACCGATAAAATAGGTTTGCCCAATATATGCCGGCTGAGCCTCCGACGGATAGATTCAACCTCAGGTAATTCAGGCATTTTTATAGAATAATTTTTATCTATCGAGGCGCACAGCATTGTCACCGAAATGCAGCGCTGAATATCGGCTGACGCGAGCGCCCGTCTACCTTAGAGTGAAAATCGACGCTGACTCAATCTGAACTGTTTTCTAATCCAAGTCGAAATTCGATGGGAACCAGCCAATTGAACATCCCGGCGGCTATTCCCCGCCACATCGCCCAAGCCGATGCTGAATATCCCCGGCCTATTAGTTTGACGCTTTTAAATATGCCTCCCAACAAACCCAGTGGCAATAGCGCCAGCCAGGACAGCGCTGGCACATACCGTTTCATCAGTATCGCTGTGCTGCGCCCTAAATGATAGGCTTTGAATGGTGAAGTTGAGCCGCCGGCCGATGCCGATACTTGATGAAAGACCTTAGCCTGCGGAATCGCCCATAATTCCCAGCCTAAACGTCGGATTTTCAACGATAAATCCACATCCTCGCTGTAAAGTCCGAATATAGGGTCGAAACCGCCGGTTTTCTGCACGACTTCTGTCCGCACTAAAAACGCACAGCCGGTCAAATAGCCGCAGCGAACTTCACGATACCTACGGGCGTCAAACCTCCGACGAATGCCGATATGCCCAATCCGCCCGCGCCAAAGGTCCGCTACTCCGCCGCCAAACCATATTACATCCGGCTTTTCGGAATAAAATATATACGGCGCGACGGCTCCAACTTTGTGATGCGTTCCAAGATAATTCCTCAATTTGCTCAAACACCCGGCTTCTACAGTAGCATCGTTATTTAAAAGGAAAATATATTCCGCGCCCAGCGCGTAAGCCCGCTCGAAGCCCTGATTATTGGCGCGCGCAAATCCATAATTGCCGGAATTGACGATAAGGTGAACATCCGGGAAAATATCTCGAATTAGGTCAACCGAGCCGTCGGTCGAACCGTTATCGACTACGATTATCGCGAGGTTTTTCCAACCATTATTTAACAACGATACGACCGCCTGTTTAAGCAGATCCTGACGGTTCCAGTTGACTATAACCGCGGCAATTAAAGGTTCTTTCAAATATATCAATTCGGTTTTATGCTCGCCGCCAAATCCGACAACACTTCGACATAACGCTCCCAAGTCAAACGCTTGGCGATGGTCTCGATACCGGCTTCCATATCCGGCGTGTTTAACTCGCTGAAATAGCAGCAAATCGCCCTCGCTAATTCATCCGCATTGTTCGGCGGCACAAGCCAGCCGCTCAAGCCGTCTTCGACTGCTTCCGGCAATCCGCCAACCCGCGTCGCTACCACCGGCCGCCGGCAGCGATACGCAATCGGTATGACCCCGCTTTGCGTGGCTGATTTATAAGGCAAAACTACCAAATCCGCTGCCCGGAAATAAACCGCGACCTCATTATCAGGAACAAATTTATCGATTAACAATACCCTGTCCGCCGGTAATTGCTTAAGCCTTTCTCTAATCGACTCGCAGCCCTTGTAAATTTCACCGACTATCAGCGCTTTTAAATTGACATCCATCTTTAATTTCAACAGCGCTTCGATGAGAACATCCACGCCCTTGTAAGGGCGGATTAGACCAAAATATAGAATTATTTTGCTATCTTCGTCCAACCCAAGCCTTTGCCGGGCTTGGTTTTTGGGTATGTCTTCA
>VGIO01000102.1 GCA_016867855.1 Calditrichota bacterium | reverse complement strand
TGCAACTGTCCTTCGCGGTCGAAGCCGAAGACGCGCTGCTCGCCGGATCCCCACAGCAGTTCGCCGTCCCATTCGAGGTCTTTCATTCCGTAGTTGGACTCGCCGGGCTGGACAAACTGGCGGACGCGTTCGCCTTCGCGGTTGACGACATAGATAGCGTTGGGGTTTTGCCCGGCGGCGCCGGAGAGGAAGAAGTTATCGCCGTCGAAGGCGACGCCTTCGATGCGGTCGTCGTTGAGGAGGTTGCCGACGGCGTAGTTGCGCCGGAGTTCCCACGGCGCGGCGTTGGCTTCGCCAAGCAGCCTTCTTTCGACGCGGTATGCAAGCGGTCCATTGCCGTTGTTGGCGATGGTGAAGTCCATATCGGTCTCGCCGCCGGGCTCGAGTTGCGTGAACAGTTCATCGACATCCGGCTCGCAGGTCGAATGCAGCATCGCGATAGAGCCATCGGCGTCTTCGCCGGCGCGAATATCCAAACGTGCCACATTAAAGACCTGATAATCCGCTTTTTCACAAGTTAGCGGATAGTTTCCCGGTGGGAGATTAGGCAGCGCCCAGCGGCCTTCGCGGTCACTGTAACGGATAAAGACATATAGCGATGGGTCTATGGTGATTTGAGCGCCTTCGATAGGCTGGTCGGTAGCGGCGTCGGTAATCACCCCAACGATGCCGCCGACATCGTCTTCAACTGAAAGCAACAACGGGATATCCACCGCCGGTTGTTGCTGCTGTCCAATCATCAATTGAGCGCGCAGATAATGGACGCCCTCTTCGAGTCCTTCGGGATCGATAGTAACTTCGATGTCAAGTTCGCCGTTGGCTTCGATTTCACCTTCGGCCGGGTCGAAGAGTGCCCATTGCGGCACCGAGCGCGCTTCAGCCCAGCGGGTGAGATTGACGCATTCCATCATACTCGACCACTGCCAGTTTTGTTCATAAAATAAAGTGCCGGTGATACCGGTGAACAAAACCCAACCACTGCCGAATGGCCATTCGGCGATGATAGCGGTGTTATCCTGTTGCTGCGGGCGGTAATACCATACGCCGTCGCGCGGCACATCGGCAATTGGGACGACAGCGTAGTTCAACGAATTGCCGCGCATAATGCGCCGCACACGGTTGGTGTCCTGATTGTCATCACGGAAAAATTCGAAGGGCGTCAATAGTGGCAGTTCATCTTCGATACCGGCGCGCAGCCCATTGCGCTGCTGGTTTAGAAAATCCGGATTCACATTACCCCAATCGCCGCCCGGACCGCGGCTGACCGCGATTTGTCCGCCTTCCTTGAACAGGCGGATATCCTGAAATGAATTACTTCCGGCAAAGATGGAAAACACGCCGCCGCCATCGACATATTCTTCGAAAACGGCGCGTCGGTTGTTGAATTCCTGAAAGAAGGAAGCATTTTGGTCTTCGCCGGTCGCGACCAAATCGAAATCGGCGAGGTTGACATTACCTATTCCCTGAATGTCAATTTGCCGCGGCTGCGGATCTTGATTCTGAAATACTGCCAGCCAAGAGTCGCGGTCGTGCCAGCCATAGGCTCGGTCATCTTGGGTTTTAACCAGAAGGACGCGAAGCGTGTTGGGGTCGTCGCGACGCGGGTCATCCCGTTGCGGACCGCCTTGCTGACCGCGTGGAGGTCTGACGGTTTTTATGCGGAAAGCGGCGGCTTCATCGGTCGAATTTGACAACAACATATCGACCGCGGTCTGTTCGTCGGCATCCAGACCAGCTGCGATACCGTGGGGATTAAGCGAAAAGTCCGCGGCTGATGACGGCAGCGGAAGACAAAGAAACACCCAGAGAAAAAGTATCCCTGCGACCCTGAGCGAATTCGCAATGTTTAGCGAGCGCATTGAAATCTCCTTAAGGTGAGTGATTTAATTCTATCCTATTAATACCCAAAAACTTAAGATTTTGAGTAATTATTTGATAAAGGTGCTTGACGCCGGCGATTGACAGCGAGCGGTATTCCTCTCCTGGAATGTGCATTATGGATTAATGATTTTTACAGGACAGAACTTCCATATTCCTCAAGTGAGCAGCACAAAGTATTCAACAAATTAATATAATAGTCTTTAATGCTGACGGCAAGTAGAAAAAGGAAATATTGGCGAAAAATATTTGCGGATGTCAATTAATTTAATTATTATATTACTACACTGCACAGCGCTATAGTGTTTAAGCCTGTCTTACTATTCAATCGGAGTTCTAATGCTTTCCAATCGAAATCGTTCGTTTTACCCCGGCGGGCTGTTGGCGGCGGTCTTAACCGTTGCGTTATTCGGCGCGGCTTCGGCGCGCATCCTCAATGTTCCTTTTGAATACGGCACGATTCAGATGGCGGTCGATTCGTCACGGGATGGCGACACAGTGCTGGTCGCGCCGGGACGTTACCGCGAGAATGTCAACCTGAACCTTCACCATATAACGCTTGCCAGTCAGTTTTTAACCACCGGCGAGGAGAGATTTATCGCTGAGACCGTCATCGACGGCGGGTGGAACGGTCGCAGCGCGGTGCGGATGGCATCCGGCGAGAGCGGCGTCCTGACCGGCTTCACCATCGAAAACGATTCGACCGATTTCGGCGCCGGCGTCTATGTGCGCTTCGGCAGCCCGACTCTGTCGCACCTGATTATTCAAGATTGCTTTGTCGTGCGTAACGGGACGGCGATTTATGTAACCGGCGCGGCTTTGCCGACGATACGCAATGTCGTTATGCGGCGCAACCGCTGCGACTATGTCGGCGGGGCGATGAGTATATTCGGCGGCTCGCAAGCGACGATTGAGAACTGTTTAATCTACGATAATTACTCCAACCATGTCGGCGGCGCGTTCCATATCAACAACGCTGCGCTCACCCTGCGCGGCTGCACGATTGTCCGCAACGCCGCGCTGCACACCGGCGGCGCTGTCTATTTAACCCAAGGCGCTTCTTGCAACGCGACCAATTGCATTATGTGGGAGAACGAACCGGACGAAGCCTTCATTTTGGGCGGCTTCGAAAGCACATTGTTCTATCCCTCGTTCTGCGTTCTCGACGGTGGACAGGAGCGCATTTTCGCCTTCGAAGCGCGCCATATTCGCTATGGCGTCGGAAACATCGAAGACGACCCGCGCTTCGCCGATATCGCAGAGCGCGATTTTAGACTGACTGAAGACAGTCCTTGCATCGATGCCGGAAGTTACGAATCTCCACCTGATATCGACGGCACAAGACGGGACATTGGCTGTTATTACTTCCATCAGGAAGCGGGCGGTCAGCGGGTGAGACAGGTGCCGGCAACTTATGGAACTATTCAAAGCGCTATAGATGCGGCGGTTGACGGCGATGTAGTTCTGGTGCAGCCTGGGTTGTATCGTGAGAATATTAATTACCGCGGGAAGGGAATAACTTTAGCCAGCCGCGCTATATCCACCGGTATAGTTTCTTATCGCGATTCGACTATAATCGACGGCGGCAATAATAATCCAGCAGTAATTATTACCAACCCAAGAGCGCCGGCGAGGCTCAGCGGCTTTACAGTTCGTAATGGTCGGTACCAGTTTGGCGGGGGCATTTGCGCAGTCGGTAATTTTATTAGGTTAGATAGATTGCGCGTGGCCAATAATTACGCGTTAGGACGGGGAGGTGGAATATGGCTGACAGGCGGGAATCAACAAGCCCCCATCTTGAACGATGTTATTATCGAAAACAATGAAGCGCGCGATTGGGGAGGGGGATTATATATTGCCGATGCAATGGCTGAGGAAGGCGCAGCGCTAAATAATGTAATAGTCAAAGCCAACCGCGCAGCAAACGCCTGTGGGATATATGTCCAGGATGGAAATGCGGCTTTGAGCGAATGTCAGTTAATCGAAAACGAAGGTGATTCCTATGGTATATTAGCCACTACTAACGCATTAGTTCATATCGACAGAACCCTGATTTCACAGAATCGATGCGGAACGCTAATTCACGATATAACATCCTCTAATATGACTATAAATCGTTCTACAATTTGTGACAATCCAGGTGGACAGCGGTCGGTTTCAATATGGTGGCAGAGCGAAAATTTATCGATTAGAAACTCGATTTTACGAAATCAGGACTCATTAGTTTGCTACAGCCTTGGCGGAATAAATATCGATTATTCGAATATCGATGGAATGCGGGAGCGAATTCTCTGTCGTCAACCGCAGTTATTTCAATTTGGCGAGCATAACTTCGACGCCGACCCGCAGTTCGTTAATCCGGACAACGGCGACTACCGTCTGTCCGAAAACTCCCCCTGCATCGACGCCGGCGACCCGGCGGCGCCGCTCGACCCGGACGGCTCTCGCGCCGATGTAGGCGCTTATTACTTCCACCAGGTCATCGAACGCCAACCGTTTCTCTGGCGTGTGCCGGGTGACTTTGCGACCATCCAGACCGCCATCGACGCCGCTCTGCCCGGCGACACTATTTTAGTCGCGCCAGGACGCTATAACGAAAATTTAAACTATAACGGCAAATTGTTAGTAGTGGGGAGTTGGTTTATCACCACCCGCAACCCGCGATATATTTGGGAGACTATAATTGACGGCGGGCGGCGCGATGTCATAGCAAAATTTATGCGCAATGAAGGATTTCAGTCGCAACTCAGCGGATTTACGCTCACTAACGGCTACAGCCGCGAGGGCGGCGCGCTGTTTTGCTTCCGGGCTTCTCCGACCATAAGTTATTGCGTTATAACCGGTAATTCGGCACGCGAGGGCGGCGGTGGAGTTTATGTCTATGGCGCCGGACCAATTCTGCTCAATCTGACCATCGTGGGCAACAGTTCTGCATCCGGCGCGGGAGGAATTCATCTGCGCAACGCGGCTGGGCCGACGCTCCGCAACAGTATTGTCCGCGGCAACGTTGAAGGGGAAGTCGTATTCAGCGCCGACCGCGATCAGGTCGTTATCACGGTTTATTATTCGAATATCCTCGGCGGCGAACAGGGCGTTATTCTGAACGACAATGGGATGCTCACTTGGGAGGAGGGTAACATCGACGAGGATCCTCTGTTTGTCGATGCCGAACGCGGCGATTACCGGCTGAGCGCCGGCAGCCCCTGCATCGATGTCGGCGACCCTGCGAGCCGAGTAGATGCAGACAGTTCGCGCGCCGACATCGGCGCCTTGGCTTTCGACAACCGCATCGGCGGCGAGCAGGCATTCACCATCCAAATGCGCCGCGGCTGGAATCTCATCGCATCGCCTATCCCTCCGGCGGATCCGGCTATGCCGGCTGTCTGGCGGGAATTGGTCGAGAATAACCTAATGCAATTAGTCAAAGACCAGGATGGACGCTTCTACTGGCCGGCGCAAGACTTCAATAACATCCCCGGCTGGGATGCCCGTCAAGGTTACTTCGTTAAAATGAACGACTTTGCGAGCCTAATGCTGAACGGCGTTCCGCTGCCGCCGGAAGAGCCAATCGCCTTGCGCGAGGGCTGGTCGATGGTGTCATATCTGCCGCCGGATCCAGCCGCGCCGCAGGACGCGGTCGCCAACATAGTGAACGATTTGTTGATTTTAAAGGATGGTTATGGGCGATTTTATGTTCCGCGCTTCGACTGGACGAATCTTCCGCCGCTTGAGCGCGGTAAAGGCTACCAAATGAAAATGGCACGCGCTCGCGAACTTGTGTGGGGAGCGGGAGATGGTAGAGTGCGCGAGATGCGAGATGCGAAGCGCGAAGCACGAGAACCACAGCGCTATCAACCCGTCGCAGAGACAGGGATGAATATGAGCCTGCTTTTAAATTTAAAATTTGGAATTTGGAATTTGGAATGCTTGGAAATGGGTATATTTACGCAGTCAGGACTTTGTGTTAATGCATCAACTTTCCAAATTCCGCAATCTAAAATCCTAATCCCAAATTCCAAATTCCAAATTGGCATTGCGGTCTGGGGGGACGACCCGACGACGCTAGAAATCGACGGCGCATCCGAAGGCGAATGCCTAACCTTCAAGGTCTGGGATGGACGGCAAGAGCATATCGTCGATGTCGAATGGCTCGAAGGTAATGGGGAATATCGAACCGACGGATTTTGTTATGGACAGATTAGTAATCTTCTGGAAATACCTGCCGAGTTTAGGTTGTATTCGCCATTTCCCAATCCATTCAATAATTCCGTGAGTATCACCTTCGACATCCCCGAGGCGGCTGAAGTTCATCTTGCCGTCTATGACCTCAGCGGACGGCGGGTCGCGACGTTAATCGACGGGCGCCTCGCCGCCGGCCGCTATACCCGCGCCTGGCAGGCTGAAAATGCAGCCGCTGGACTCTATATCCTGAGACTCAAAGCCGGAAACGAAAGACGAACCTGTAAAATGATGATGCTTAAATAACCGAATCGAATGTCCCCTTAGTCCGTCCCGCTTAGCGGGTAGTGTCCATTAATCGTGGTGATGAAGTATTGACGAGAGTTTCCGGCCGCGTCTTTCCCGCGCAAACGGGAATCCAGATTTCAGTTTATTATAAAATTAGGTAATATTTTATTAAATTTTAAAGAGTTGTCGATTATCAGATTTCTAACAATATACACAATATGAATTATCGAGTTACGCATTTTTAAATATAAATCTGGATTCCCGCTTGCCGGGAAAGACGCGCTTTCAGCGCGTCGCTCTGTTTATCACAACGATTATAAGACGCCGCCGGCTTAACTTGGACGAGAGGGTGAAGTCATTTTGGGCAACAGGCTCTAAAAGAAAAGTGGGATGATTATCAGAGTAATCCTTAAAAATATCACTATCCGAGGAACTACACATCTTTAAGATTACCCTCACCTCGGTCAATAGACGGTTAATCTGGATTGTCGCAGTTTGCCTCGCTGTGTCCGTTTTGTCATCCTGCCGCCGTGCATCAAACCAAGGCGCGGATGCGGAGACTTCTATAGAGATACTGCAGATGCAGGCTTATTTCCCACTTAAGAATAGGACTTGTTGGAATTACGAGTGGGAAAATAACCGGGGCGACCGCTGGCGGGCGTCAATGAACATCGCAAATGAATATCAGGACCAGGGATTAACACTTGTCCTGGCGATCGATACGATGCAGATGTATGCGCTGACCGAGGTTTCCCGCTCGGCTTATCTTTGGGACGCGCAAGGCTTGAAGCATCTTTATCGTATCTCGGCTTCCGGCGACAGCACGGCTTTCGAACCTCCTCGCATCGTGTTGCCGGCGCGGCTGGAGTCCGGCAAAATCGCCAAATCCGCCCACCGCTGGACAGTCTATTCAACGATGAATGAAGCGCGTTTTGCCGCTGACGTTCATCAACAGCAAAAACTTTTGCCGGTGCAAGATTTGAATATCGGCGGCAAGTCGTATTCCAATTGCGTCGGCGTGGAGACGATATGGACCGACACTCATTCCGACGGCAGTTCGCAGACACGGCGCAAAATCGTCTGGTATGCCAAGAACAAAGGTCCGGTTAAAGTCGTCTCCAACATCCCGCCGACATCGCCTAAAACCGACGGCGAGGCAGTGGGGGTGTTAGTCGAGTGAAGCGCTTAACATCGACACAAATAATTACGCATAAATTTGTTAAAGTCACTCTGAACGAAGTGAAGAGTCTCGTCCCACTTGACCCGACGAGATGCTTTCCCCTGCTTACGCAGGGATGAGCATAACACTTTGACAATGTGAAGTTACTTCCAACGCTGGGCATAGCCAGCCTTGAATTTGAGTATATAAATATATTCCTAATCCACCTTAAAGGCTGGATGAATTGCGAGGATTATGAAGTGTCACAATATAAACCACAACCTCAACCACATCATAAGAATTAATGTCCCTTCCCATCGCTGAAATCGGCGAAGTTTTAAACCTAAGAAATATATCTCCTGATGTTTGGGATATGGATGTGCATTCGCCGCGCTTAGCTCCACTCGCTCAAGCCGGCCAATTTGTGCATATCCGCATCTCCGACCGGTTCATCCCTTTTTTACGCCGGCCGCTGTCCATCGGACCCATCGATAAGGATGTAATAAAGTTGATTTTCATCGTTCGCGGCGAAGGCACACGGCTGTTGGCGGCTAAAAGCCCCGGCGATAAAATAGATTTGATAGGTCCTTTGGGAATGCCATTTCCAATGCCCTCGGACGACACACTGGCTGTCTTAGTCGCCGGCGGCATAGGAATAGCGCCGTTATTATTGTTGAATCAGTCATTGCCAAAGGCAGTTGATAGGCTGTTCTTACTCGGAATGCGCTCGCTAAAGAATACGCCCGTCGATCTAAAATACGCCGCGCTCTTCAACTTGCAACTAGCCACTGACGATGGCAGCGCTGGATTTCACGGCAATGTTGTCGATTTATGCTCGCAGATGTTAAAGGGACAGCAAGCCAGAAACATAAACATTTTTGCTTGCGGTCCGGTTCCAATGTTAGCGAAAATAAAGGATATAGGCGTCACGCTTGGAGTCCCAACTTATCTCTCATTGGAGGTCCCGATGGGCTGCGGAGTCGGCGCCTGCCAATCGTGTGCCGTCGAGTGTGCTGACGGCAGCGGCTACAACCTCGTCTGTCGTGACGGACCGGTGTTCGAAGCGAAAGATATTATTTTACCAAGAGTTTAATTTTTCTCAATTCAGAGAATCCGCGTGATAGATACATCGATTCAAATGGGCGGGCTTGCGTTCCGCACCCCGTTGCTCACCGGTTCGGGGACCTTCGGCTACGGCGATGAATATCGGACGCTGATAGACTATAGCGCTTTCGGTGGTATTATCACTAAGTCGATTTCGCGGCTGCCGCGCCCCGGCAATCAGCCGCCGCGAATATGCGAAACACAACTCGGCGGGCTGCTCAACTCCATCGGACTTGCCAATCCCGGCGTCGAAGTCTTCATCGCAGACAAAGCGCAAATCCTACCTTTCGATGCAACACAGGTTTTCATCAGCGTCGTCGGCGATGCCGTCGAAGAATTCGTATCAGTAGTGGAAAAGTTGGAATTTGTCCCGGCGGTCAGCGGTTATGAACTAAACCTGTCTTGTCCAAATGTGCAAAAAGGCGGCTTGAGTTTAGGCGGCGATAAGGACGCCGTGGCGGAAATTACGCGCGCCTGCCGCAATGTTACGAAACGGTTTATCTCAGTGAAACTCACGCCGCATCACGCCTTAGTCGCGCCGCTGGCTGAAGCCGCTGCAGCCGCCGGCGTCGATGCCCTGACGATGACAAATACATTGGTGGGGATGGTCATCGACGCCGAGACACGCCGCCCTAAGTTGGGCAATGTAACCGGCGGATATTCAGGTCCCCCGCTCAAGCCAGTGTCGCTGGCGAAAGTCTGGCAGGCAGCCAAGGCGGTTTCTCTGCCGATTTGGGCTTCCGGAGGAATAACCTGCGGACTGGACTGCATCGAGTTTCTGCTGGCCGGAGCGAGCGGGCTGCAATTAGGCTCAGTGCTATTTGCCGACCCATACGCGCCGACCCGCATTCTGCGTGAGATGTCCGAATGGTGCGAAAAAAGAGGTGTCAAAAAGTTGTCAGATTTAATTGGACAGTTGAAAACTTGATGATTGTTTTAACAATAAGAACGGTTAGTCTCTCGCTTCCCGCTCGGACGGAGATGAGAGGAGGGGGCGTTCATATATAAGATTACACTATCCCTTACTTGCTTGCAAATGCAGGCGGGGAAGAGAGCCATCTTGCGCCAATGGTTTGAGAGCGGATGGTGGCTTAAGAGAGCATTACTATATTTCCTGCTGATTTTTTTCTTAACCGCCTGCGCCTCCAAGCCGCGCTTTACCGATGGCGGCGGTTGGGCCGGCGAACCTTCTTCACATTTCAAAATCGGGCAATCTTGGATTTGCACCACATCCTATTACGGCGCTGAATTTGACGGCCGGCGCACGGCCAGCAGCGAGATGTTCGATATGAACAAAATGACCGCCGCGCATCCTTACCTGCCGTTTGGCACAATTCTCGAAGTCGTCAATCTATCGACCGGCGCCGAATGCCGCGTGCGTGTCAATGACCGCGGGCCATCCATCCCTGGCCGGTCATTGGATATATCCTACAAAGCCGCGCAGGCTTTGGGTTTGGACATTCAAGGCGTGGCTGAAGTCCGGGTTACTATTATCGAATTGGAACAGCAATGAAAAAAAATGGCTTGGCGGCGCGGCTTTTAGTCGCGTCTTGGGGCATTCCTCTGCTGCTCGCCTTGACTTATCTCGGCGGCTGGTGGACAACTATTTTAATGATGGCTATCGCCCTGCTTGCCCAGAGGGAGTATTATCGGTTATGGCAAGCCCAAAACCACAGCCCGATTATTGAACCAGCGCTGCTTTTAGGAGTCATCATAGTCGGATTATGGCAGGTTGCGGGGATGGAGGCGCTGGGCTGGGCATTAGCGGTAGCGTTCATATTATTAGCCTTCACCGCTTTGGCAGCCGGCCGCAAACATATCGATATGGTCATAACCTTTGCCGGCCTCTGCTATCCGCCATTGCTGGGTGGGAGTTTCTTAGCAGTGCGAAATTATGAGCAGTCAACGCCGGACGAAGGCCGTTGGATTGCCATCGGTTTATGGTGCACAATCTGGCTGGCGGACACGGCGGCTTATGCCGGCGGTAGATTATTCGGCAAACATCCTTTAGCGCCAAAGATAAGTCCCCAAAAAACTATTGAAGGATTCTTCCTCGGATTCATCGGCGCAGCGCTTACCTCTGCGCTAGGATGGGGATTGGATCTGTTCGATTTAACCAATGCCGTGGCGTTGTGGATTGCCGCCGGACTTTTCGGGCAGTTCGGCGATTTAGTCGAATCGCAACTTAAACGCGAGACCGCCGTCAAGGATTCCGGGACCTTTTTGCCCGGCCACGGCGGGATTTTAGACCGCTTCGACAGCCTCTTCATTGCTGCGCCGACAATGGCTATGTTTTTATTAATAAGGATATTAGGCAGGTTTTAAGGATTCTGAATCAACCACAAATTTAGCGGATTGTCCGGTTGACTATCCGTTTAGTCTTTTCAATCTATTGTTAATCCTGAACTTTTAATAAAACGCAAAGTGTTGTTATAGGACTAATACGCACTCTTTTGAAATAT
>VGIO01000101.1 GCA_016867855.1 Calditrichota bacterium | reverse complement strand
TATATATTAATATATTAGTCATTAATATTAGTCATCGTATGACGGCGACTTGATATATCATCCCTTTTCTATCACCCGCGGCACGCGAAAATAATCGCCTTTCCTAGCCGGGGCATTCATAAGGGCTTCATCGACCGGCAGCGAAGGCTGCGGCTCATCTTCGCGCAGGACCGAATGCAAATCCAGCACATGGTGCAGCGGTTCGACATCGGATGTGTCTAATTCGTTGAGTTGTTCGACGAATTCGACAATCTGCGACATCTGCTCGGCTAAACGCAGTTTCTCATCTACGGACGGGCAGAGCCGTGCCAGGTCGGCTATGTGTCCGACTTCGTCGGGGGTGACTTTTAATTTATAGCCGCGCATTTAACCGCCGGCTTCCAGAATAATCACTTCGCACGGCGCGAGTTTTTTAAAGCGTTCGGCGTCTTCGCGCTTGCCTATGTTGGCGGCGCCGCCCCAGTGCATCGGAATAGCCACCGCAGGTTTCAACATATTCACCGCCTCGACCGCATCGAGCGGGTCCATCGTATAAGTTCCCGACACCGGCAGCAGCGCGATGTCGCATTTGAAGTCGCGCATATGTGGGATGGCATCGGTGTCGCCGGCGTGATAAATTTTAACGCCGTCCAAATCCACAATGTAGCCGCAATGCCCCATATCCCGCGTATGATAGGGCTTTTTGACATTATATGCGGTTGTTGTGTAAATACTTAAACCGTCCAGATTGTGTTTGGTATATGGCAGGACAAATAGGTCGGCTTTGGGATATTTAGCGCGGCAGCATTCCGCAGCCACAACCTTGCCGGACTTGGCGAGGGCTTTCTTGATATCAGTCGGCGAGCAATGGTCGTAATGGTCGTGCGAGACAAAGACGACATCGCCATCGCCGCCGACGCCCGCCGGCAAATTCCACGGGTCAAAGTAGATGGTCTTCGAACCGGCAATTCTAAATGCCGAATGACCAAACCAACTTATGCGGTTGACCATCTCGCGTATTTTATCGTCCATTGAAAACTCCGTATTTGTAAGGTAATATTGAATGGTTATGCGTTTATGTAAGGTCAATTTTGTCCATATCGTCCATACCGTCCAAAATAATATTTTAATATAGCATAACTCTTCGCGAAATAAAATATACACGCCTTCGTCCAAGCAGCAAAGGTAGCAAAGTATTTAGGGTATGCTGAATAATCGCTTTCCGTCAATGCGGACGCCCTCGTCCGCCGTTTGTTGAGCATATATTTTCGTCGCAAGGGGAGTGCGCCTTGCCAATTAATGCATTTTCATACAATACCAGTAGGTTTTTAATTTATTTGAAATTATGTGTTTTTACATCGAGACGCCTTGTTTTATTAAAATTTAATATTAAATTTATAATCTATATAAAAATAAGGAGTCGGTGTGTCAGTCAATTCCCCAAATCGCTCTTTTTCAATCCTTAAATATAGACTTTGGACGGCGATTTCAGCGCTTTGCATGGTTTTTGTCTTAATCGGCTGTGGACCTAAATGGCAGTTGTCACCGCCGGCGGCGCCGCCCCCGGCGGTCGTTGCCGACAGCGGTATGGTCGTCGCTGCGCATCCATTGGCAGCGGAAGCCGGGATAGCCGTTCTGAAGCAGGGCGGCAACGCTGTCGATGCGGCTCTGGCGGCGTTGTTTATGCTGAATGTCGTCGAACCACACGCCTCTGGTTTGGGCGGCGGCGGATTCGCCCTGGTGCGCACTGCCGCCGGCGACGCCAAAGTCGTGGTCTATCGCGAGCGCGCGCCGCGCGACGTTGATACTTCCATCTATTACAATCCGCTCGACAGTCTAAGAAAATTGCGCGGGGGCGGCACCGCCGTCTGTGTGCCCGGCGCGCCGGCCGGCTGGGCGGAACTATACAGCCGCTGGGGAACTTTACCGCTGGGATATTTAGCCGGTTTCGCCATCCGCGCCGCTGATGAGGGATTTCCGGTTGACCCGACTTTAGCCCGGCAAATCAAAGATTATTATCAACTGCTCTCGACCGACACACTACTCGCGAAAGTGTTTCTCAAAGACGGGCTGCCTTATGAAGTCGGCGATACCCTACGGCAGCCGTTGCTCGCCAATACCCTGCAAATGCTGGCTGCCAATGGGCTTGGCTCGTTCTATCGCGGTCCGATTGCCGAATCGGTAGTCGAAGCGGCTTACCGCGGCGGCGGCAGTCTATCCTTGGAAGATTTGGAATTCTATCGCTGCGATGTAGTCGAACCTTTATCCGGCAAATACAAAGATTATGAAGTGTTAACTGTTCCACCGCCGAGCGGCGGCGGCGCGGCGCTGTTGGAAACTTTGCAATTATATGAACGCGTTAGCGCTCATTATAATCCTGCTTCTCGACCGGCCGCGACACACATAATGGCGCAGTGCCTTCAGCAGGCTTATGCCGACGCCGACGCATTCATCGCCGACCCGGATGTTACTAAATTCGACCCGGCTGGATATTTTTCAGGCGACAGGCTCGCCAAAGCCGCTCAAGGGATAAATTTAAAAGCCAAGCCTGCCGGTCGAACACCGGTCAGCCCACCGCCGGTCTTGGGAAGCCGACAAAGCGGCAACACCACCCATCTTGTTGTCGTTGACCGCTGGGGGAATGCAGTTTCACTCACGCAGTCGATTAATTATTTCTTCGGCGCCGGCATTTTAGCCGGTTCGACAGGACTGCTCTTGAACAACCAGATGGCAGATTTCAGCACTCCGCTGGACAGCGTCAACCTATTGGGTCCACGTCGGCGACCGCGTTCGAATATGACGCCCCTCATCGTCCTCAAAGACGGTAAGCCGATGTTAGTCATCGGCACACCGGGCGGCGGACGCATCGTGGCTGCAACCGCCCAGTTGGCAGTCAATATTCTCGATTTCGGAATGGATATATCCGCGGCTGTCGATGCGCCGCGCTTCTTTCCGATGCGCGAACACCTAGTCCTCGAAAACCGACAAGCCAAGAAAGAAATGAAGGCTTTGGCGAATTTTGGCTAGACTTTGCATTTTGCGCCGCCTTTCCATCACTATTTCGGCGGCGCGCACGGCATCTGGCTCGACCCGCAGACCGTCCGACTTCTCGGCGCCGCCGACCGGCGGCGCGGCGGCGCGGCGAAAGGCTATTAGAATTTGGAATTTGGAATTTGGAATTTAGAATTTATGTGTTATTGTGAATTCTGAAGCAGTAATTAACGGGTGGCTGGTTTTCGGCGCGATGTTAGCGCTTTTTTTAGGTGGATTGTTCTGGCGCAAACTGCCCATCGGCGCAGCGTTGCTGCTCGGGGCGGTAGGCGGCGCGCTGGTCGCCGGCAGCGGCCTCCCGGTGCGCCATCTGGTCGAAGGAATGTTCACCTACTTCGATCCGATGCTGATAATCTTCACCGCAATGTTCTTTATGCGCATTCTGGACGAGAACGGAACCTTAATCCAGATCGCGCATTGGATTATAAGAGCTTTCATCCGGCAGCCGGTTTTGTTAATGTTAGTGGTAACTTTCTTTATTATGTTCCCGGCGATGCTGACCGGCATAACGACTACTTCGGTATTGACCACTGGGGCTATCATCGCTCCGCCGCTAATCGCTTTGGGAATGCCACGCGCCAAGACCGGCGCGCTGGTGGCTTTCGTATCAGTTATGGGGATGTTGGCGCCGCCCATAAATCTCTTGGTGATGATAATCGGACAGGGCGTCGATATGCCTTATATTGGATTTACAGGACCATTGTTGGTAATTACGATACCCATAGCGATTCTAGGGGCTTTTATTCTTGGATATGGATATGTGCGCCGCGCTAAAATGGAAGATGCCTTAAATATTCTCAAAGTAGAAAAGACAAATATTGGATTTGCTCAGTTTTTGCCTCTCTTAGTCGTATTTGTGTTAATGGCTTTGGTCAGACTTCTGCCGGCTATGATTCCGGATATCGGGGTGCCGTTGATTTTCATCATCGGCGCGGTGTTGGCAATTACGAGCGGACGGCGGATTTTGGTTATCGGCGCGGCATATCGCGCCTTACTGGCGGCGCTGCCGGTGTTGGCGCTGTTAGCCGGCGTCGGAGCGTTCCTGCAGATAATGACCTTGACCGGCGCGCGGGGATTGCTTGTTATGACCGCGCTGTCGCTGCCGGAGGCTTGGAAATACATCGCGATGCTGGTCAGTCTGCCTTTATTCGGCGGAGTTTCAGCCTTCGCGTCGGGAATGGTCTTCGGCGTGCCGTTCTTGCTCTCGTTACTAGGCCGCAGCGAAATCATCGTCTGCGTCGGGATTGCGATTTTAGCCGGGCTGGGGGATGTCCTACCGCCGAGCGCGATTAATGCGCGCTTCGCCGCGCAGGTCACGGGCGAATCCCAATTTTTGAAAGTAGTGAGCAAATGCCTGCCTTTGGTTATAGTATCCGCTTTGGCGGCTTTAACGCTGATTGTATGGGCGGATGCTTTTAAAGGCTTGATTTGGTGAGCGCTCTTCCTTCTGTGATATTTAGACAAATCAATGAATTGAGCGAAGAATATCTGACGATAGATTTCGCCGCATTCAGCGCCGCATTCATTAATGTGCTGCAAATCACAATTTATACACATCAGCAATATATATACAGATATAGCAATAACAAACTCTTGTCGATTTTAAAGCAAAAATCAACTACCCGGCGTCTATTGGCCGTCTTATTTATAATCTGCCTCATAACGCCTGCGATTTTATTATCCGCCGACCGCGATATTCAACGTGTGCGTCCAGGGCAGGTCATTAAGATAACTGTCGCCGGACACCCGGAATTCACGACCGCGGTTGTCGTGCGTCAGGACGGCACGACCGAATATCCCTTACTGGTCGGAATACCTTTGGATGGGCTGAGCGCGACCGATATTCGCGATTTATTGATACCGCTTCTGATGCGCTATGAAAGGGAGCCGGACGTCTTCGTCATTATATCCGAGTTGCAGGTCGTAAAAACGCAGGTTTTCGGCGCGGTTGAAAATCCGGGCAGGATTGAGACCGAAGGCCCCTTAAACATTCAGCAATTGTTGCGAATGGCCGGCGGTCCGACTAAAGACGCGGACGTCGCTAAAATACGAATCATTCGCACGACCCTCGAGTCGCGCCGCGAACAGATTATTGACTTGACCGCCTATTTCAAAGGCGATACGCTCGCCATCGCGCCGGATGTCTTAGACGGCGATGTAATTATAGTCCCGGTTACAGCGTCTAAAGATATGATCCGCATCATAGGCGCGGTCAACGCGCCGGGCTTGTTCGTCTATCAATCCGACAGCAACCTGTTAGATTTCATATATATCGCCGGTGGTTTGGAATCAAATGCAGACTCAAAACGAATAATCCTCATCTCGCAGCAAAATGGAAAGGTAATTCAGAAAAAATATAACCTGCAAACCATTTTGAAGAGCGGCAACACGCGGGAACTGCCGCCGCTCATCCCCGGCGATATCGTAATTGTGCCTCAGAAGGAGCGCTGGCGTGAATTTGGATTTTGGGTAACTTTTATTTATAACTTGACCTTACTAACGAGTTCAATTGTTATAATATCAAGCTTGTAAGAACTATAGGACTAATATTATGCCAAACGGAAACATAGACACCGCTTATTACGAAGACGGCAGTTATCCCATTTCGCGGACTATTGAGCGCGACACATCGCCAACGCTGCGTCTTCTTTTAAGCGCTCTTAAGCGGCCTTGGGTAGTTACGATAACGGTGTTTTTGATTTTTATCCCGGTTTTGTTTTATATTTACAGCCAGGTTCCGCTGTATCGCTCGACGGCTATTATCTCAGTTGACATCGAAACGAGAAACCCTTTCTCGCAGATGGTTTCGGGAGGAATCCCCATCGAATCGAGCGGCGCGGCGGAAGAGTATTATCTCTCGATTCTGCAAAGCAAGACCTTTTATCGCAATGTAGCCAATCATATTCTAGCTGAAATGCCATATTTGCGCGCCGACTCGGTTTATTCGATTATCAATGGGTTAATTTCTTTTGACCGCAAACCACGCGCGCCGGGCTTTATAAACATTCACAGCACCGCCCGAACGCCTGAAATGGCGCTTCTCGTCGCTCATAAATCCTTAATCAGTTTTCAAGATATCAGCGTCGAACTGCGCCGCAGCGATGCTAACCGCGTTGTCCAGTTCATTGAAAATCAATTAGTTCAACTTAACGATAATCTTGGCGCCATCGAAAACGAAATGCAGATCTTCTTCCAAGAACGCAGGTTGACCATCGACGATGTCGCCAGCGGTATCGACAGCGAATTGAGGACTTTGGAACGCGGTCTGGCTGAAGCCCAAGCCTCCCGTGATTTAGCCAATCTGCAGGTCAGTTCATACGCTGACCAGATAAACAAGCGTCTGTTGGAATACTTCGAGGGCAAATCATCCGATGTCCATCGGCAGAAGGTCGATGAATTCCGCCGGGAAGTAGATAAAATCAATCGCATTTTAGACACCATTAGCAGCGAAACCGGCGATTCGATTATTTATCTGCAATATCAAAATGAACGCCGGCAATTGTTAGCGCAGATGATTCAAGCGATGAATCAGGAACAAGTTGGCAGCGCGTCGCTGAGCCAAACTCAGCAGGTCTCGCTGAAAACTGTCGAGAAAGAACTGGAAAACTGGCTGATGGAATACGATAAGGCGCAGGTTAAATGTATGTTTTATGAGACCGCCATAAAGAACTTTATGGGTTCGCATCCAAATTTATCTTCCGATATTCTCGAATACTTGAACATCTCGCGTTCTAAGGCGGTTCTGCAAAAGACAATAGATATATTAGTCGAGCAGCGCGAACGGATGCGGATTAAAACCGCCTCCGAAGGCGGCGGCATAAAAATCCTCGATAAACCGAATCTTCCCGACAAGCCGATTTCCCAAAGACGCGCATTGAAATTATCTGTGGCTTTATTATTCGCTCTGTTCGCCGGATTTGGTTTGGCTTATGTAATGGACTTATTCGATAATTCAGTTCAGAATGAGAAGGAAATTCAAACGCGCTTCAATCTGCCGGTTTATGGTTCGGTGCCAGTGTTGAGCGCGGCGCGCGCCTTCTCCCGCCGCCGTTCCAGACGCGGCCGCCACAGTTCGCAACGTGCAGACAACAACGGTCTTGTCAATATTACACAATTAGATTATTACTCTGAGTCGTCGCCGGTGGCTGAAGCCTACCGCTCGATAAAAACCGCCATTCTATTCACCGCCCGCGACAAACAGAAGAAGGTTTTTATTTTATCAAGTCCCATTGCCGGCGACGGCAAATCCTTGACTTCCTACAACCTCTGCATATCCCTGGCTCAAGGCGGACACAGAACACTGCTCATCGACGCTGACCTGCGGCGGTCAAATCAACACAAGTTATTCGCCGTCGAACGCTCGCCAGGTTTGACAGATAGACTTCTCGGGGATGCTTCGACTAAAGAAGTCATTCGTCCACATTCGAGTCTCGGCAATTTTTTTGTCATTACCGCCGGCAAGAAAATCAGCAATCCGGCCGAGTTGCTTTCTTCGCATACGATGAAAGAATTTATAGATGAGATTTCACCTGTGTTCGATATAATTTTAGTGGATACACCGCCCATAACGCCCTGTATGGATTCGCGGCATTTAGGTATATTGAGTGGCGGCTTAATTTTAATCGTGCGCGCCGAATCGACTAAATTGAATGTCATCGAACACAGCGTCAATCTTTGCAAACGAGTGGATGTCGAAATTCTCGGCGTCATAGTCAACCACGCCTCCTTCCGCTATGGCTACGGATACTATTATGTCTATCAGAGAAACAATCCCTACGGTTATTACTACAGCGGTTATCAATACTACTACACCACCGACTCCGAGTCCGGCGAGAAGGTCCGTAAAAAGCGCCGGAAGAAGAAGACGCAACATTCTTACGAGGTCGGAGATTGATTATAGCATTGTCGGCATAGACCTGTTGTCTATGCCGACATTTGTTTGTTTAATATGATGAGTTCATTGCTCCACAATAAATTAACCGTCGGTCCAAATTTTAGTTGACAAAGTTGACAAAGCGAACGAGATTCAGCAACTCATTAGTCAATTAGATATTTACTGATGCTGCTTATAAGAATGCACATATTGATTTCATTGATTGGGCTGCTCGGCCTTAGTGTAAGTTTGGCTGTTCCTCCGGCTGCATCCGACCCGTTTGTCATCGCCCGCGTTAAATACGGCGGCGGCGGCGACTGGTATTCCAATCCGTCTTCGCTGCCAAATTTAATAAGATTTGCCCGCGAACAGTGCGGCATCAGCGCGGCCGAAGAAGAAGCCGTGGTCGAATTGAGCAGCCCGAAGTTGTTCTTCTATCCTTATTTATATCTGAACGGACACGGCAATATTAGATTCACCGAGCGGGAAGTCGAGGCTTTGCGCCGCTATTTCGAAGCCGGAGGTTTTTTACACGCCGACGATAACTATGGAATGGATGCATCCTTCCGGCGTGAGATGAAGCGCGTCCTGCCGACGGCTGAATTCGTCGAACTGCCTTGGGAACATTCGATATACCATTCGCATTTCAATTTTAATAATGGACCGCCCAAAATTCACGAACACGATGGCAAGCCCGCGCAGGGACTGGCGCTGTTTTGGAGCGACCGAATGGTAGTTTATTATACTTACGAAACCGACCTCGGCGACGGCTGGGAGGATCCAGATGTGCATAACGACCCGCCGGAGAAGCGTCTTGCCGCGCTGCGGATGGGCGCGAATATTATCATCTGGCGGCTGCGAGGCGGGCAGTGAACCTTTCGGCAGAACTCCAAAGCGTCCAAGCGGCGCTCGACAATCTGCGGCGCCTGCAGAGAAAGACCGAACTCATCGCCGCAGTTATCGTCGGCTCAAGCATCGGGCTGGCAATTTGGATATTAGGCATCGCTGTCGAAACCATTTGGCATTTGTCAAGCCCAGGCCGGTGGCTAGTGCTGATTATTTTAGGACTATGCTCATTCATCGTCCTTTTTCTTCTTCGCCGGCGATTGACCTCAGATAAGCGTCTGCGAGTGGGGCTTGAGGCTGAAGAATATTGGGCTTTGGAAGTCGGTCGTTTCGCCGCGGAGACCATCCGCGACCGACTTTTAAACGCGCTGCAAGTCAATCGCCGCCGTGAAAACGCCCGCGACCCGCAGTCCGAAGAATTGGCGAGGCTAGCATTGCTGCAGGCTGCAGCCGAACTGCCGGCGGTGGACGCCGAACAAGTCGTCGACCGCCGGTCATTTAAACTTGCCGCTTATCCAACCTCCGGAACTGTTATATTAACTGTGATTCTGCTTATTTTATTTTCTAATCCGTTCTATCTAGCCGCTGGCCGTTTATTCTCGCCGAATGTCGAATATACCGCCCCGCCACCCTTCATTCTTTCCGTTGAACCTGCCGGCGGCTGGGGCTACCGCAATGAGCCGGTGGTATTCAATATCCAAGCCTTAGGCGCTGCGCCGTCCGAAGCTGGTTTCTACTATCGCTATGCCGGCGGCGAAACTCAAACCGAAGTCGTGAGGTTGACCGACGGCAAGGGTTCACTTAGTTTCAGCGGTTTTCCCAATACTTTCTTTTATTCAATTCGCCGGGACGAAGTTAAGACGCCCGAATACAAATTTGAGGTTGTTATCCGTCCGCAGGTCGCAGAATTACATTATAAGGTTCATCCGCCGCGCTATACCGGGCGGCCAACGGTCGTCGGGCGGGAAAATGTTGGCGATGTCGAAGCGCTGCCGGGTTCAACACTGGAACTGAAAGTTCGGGCAAACAAACCTCTCGCCGAGGCTTGGATGCAATACTTGGCTGCTGGATTGGATAGTTCGCGCCTCGACAGCCTGCCGATGAAAGCGCAAGGTAATTCCGCTGAAATCCAACTCCGTCTGCAGCGCGAAGGCAGTTATGCGGTGCGTCTGGTCGATAAAGACGGTCATCCCGATATCGATCCGGTGCGCTATAATATCCGTTTGTTAATCGATGAAACTCCCTCCGTAAGGATTGTTTTTCCAGAGGGCGATGTGGTTTTAGGCGAAGATATGATTCTGCCCTTAGCCGTTGAAGCCGACGACGACTATGGACTTGGAAAGATAGTTTTAGAATATCAGAACCTTGCCGATTCGATTGTTTCGACTTTGACCTTGCCGCTGAAAACAGTCAATGCGCGGTCGGTCAATGTCGAATACCTTTGGCAGTTGGGCAGCCTGGCGCTGATGCCGGGCGATGTCCTCGAATATTGGGCGGCGACATACGATAACGACGATGTGCGCGGGCCTAAACGCGCCGCCAGCGAAAGGCGCCTGGTGCGTCTGCCGACCTTTGAAGAGATTGTCGCGAGCGTAGAGCAGTCCGAAGAGACGGCGTTTGAGAAGACCGAGAAAACCCTCGACGCCGCCAAACAACTGCGCGACGAAGTCGCGCGCCTCGCCGAAGAGATGAAACGCAATCCTAATATCGATTGGCAAAGGCGTAAGCAGATGGATGAAGCAGTTGCCCAGCAGAAGGATTTAAACGCCCAAGTCGAACAAGCGCGAAACGCGCTGGACGAACTGGTCGACCGGCTTGAAAAGAACGATATGCTCACCGCCGCAACGCTCGAAAAATATCAAGAACTGCAGAAACTCTTGAGCGAAGTCGCCACACCCGAACTAAAAGCCGCAATGGAGAAACTGAAAGCCGCGTTGGAAAGCCAGGATCCGGAACAGATTAGACAGGCTTTGGAGCAATTCGATCAAAACCGCGAACAATTTTTGCAGAACATCGAGCGCAGTCTTAACATTTTGAAGCAGTTGCAGTTGGAGCGCAAGTTGGATGAACTCGCCAGACGTGCCGAAGAGTTGCTGCACGCACAGGAGCATTCCTTAAAGGCGATGGAGGAGGGACAGATTCAGGATATACCACTAGCGCAGGAGATGATGGCGCAGGCGATGGAGTCGCTGTCCGAGTCTATGTGCGAAGCGGCGAAAATGGCAGCGACCGCCGGCGAGAAGGAATTAGCCGAAACTCTCGACAGCCTGCAGATTGCGATGACGCAGAAAGATTTGACTAATCGGCTTCGACAAACCGGCGCTGACGCCGCCTGCGGCGATATAAATGCGGCTCAAGAGAAGGGAAGGCAATCAGCGCGCGATCTAGCGGA
>VGIO01000100.1 GCA_016867855.1 Calditrichota bacterium | reverse complement strand
AATCCGCTCGGACATCCCGGAAGCGGCGCGTAACGCAGCTGCAATCCTCGCCCGCCGGGGGCTGAGCGCCGCCTGGCGCGGCGACTTCAGCCAAGCTGAGCGGGATTTGCGCGAGGCGGTGGCTTTGCAGCCGGCGGAAATGACTTATTGGAATTATTTAGATGATGTGCTGAAAAATAAGCGACAGTTTAAGGAGGTGAACGGAGCGGGGCGGATGTTGTTTTAGAGGAATTTTGTTTGTATAATATATTAGTGCGGGATTACCGGATGCAGACCCATCGCTGAAGATGCTTGCGGCTGCATCCCTTTAATCCCTTAAATCTGTTCGCTAAGTTGTGAATTTCTATATTCGGCTTGAAAATTGCTGTTTAAATTAGAGGGAACAGTTTTCGTGAATAATACTATAGCGCGTCGGGATGCGTCGTGCAAAGATTACACGCCTATGGAAAAGGTTGCACATAACCGAAGGCTCGCCAAGGCGCGGGTTGGCGAAATTTCGCGCAGTTCAAAGCGCTTTTTTGCGAAGAATTTTAGCGCTTTAGATGAGACTATGAAACTTGACGATGGTATGAAAATTGCGCTTATAAATTTGCCTATACCTTAAAAAGGCGGTTATTTTCGGCGGATGTATCTGTCCACCGATGGTAATTTTTAAATAAAATCGAACAAATTAAAAAATTCTTGCCGATGTCAAAAATTACTTGCATTGGCGAGAATTCCTTATATATTGAATTAAATAAGTCCCGAACGGGGAATTCAGAATAAGTGAAGAAAGCAGGAGATTCAGCAATGCTTCCACGTTTCAAGCGACAGGACAGCGGCTTCACGCTGATCGAAGTGTTGGTGGTGGTGGTCATCGTGGCCATCTTAGCCGCCATCTCGGTGCCGATTTACATCCAATATGTGCAGGGCGCGCGGGCTTCCGACGCGCAAGCCACTATCGGCGCGATTTACAACTCCGTCAAGATGTATCGTCAGGACTTCGGCCTCGACCCGGGTTCAGTCGAAGAACTGGTTGAGTTGGAATATCTCGAGCCGGACGAGGGGACTCTGCGGCAATGGACCTTCAACTTAATCGGCAATCCAGTTTCGCAGATTGAAGCAGTGTCAACGTCTGATATGAAGGGTGGCGCAGGCCATGTCGTGCTGTTCGATGTGTTAACCGGTCGTTTCACCGGTTACGGTCTGCCATCCGACGAAAACCTCTAATCCGTCTAATCCAAATTCAGCCCAGGACAATTTAGTAAAGTAGGCGGAACGTGAGATCGTTTCGAGATTTGCTCGACTACACCGTAGATCAGGGCGCATCCGACCTGCACCTTTCGACCGGGTCAATCCCGATGATCCGGATTCACGGTCGGATGAAAAAATTGAATCTGCCTCCTCCCGTGCCGGAGGAGATGGAAGATGAACTTAGGCGGCTGCTCACCCCCGAGCAGTGGGAACGTCTGGAAGAGATGAAAGAGATTGACCTGTCGCATAAACTCGACGGCAAGGCTCGCTTCCGGGTGAATGTCTATTCCCAAATCAACGGGTATGGAGTGGCTTTCCGGGTGATACCTTCCTTCATCCGCGGCTTTGAGGAGTTGGGGCTGCCGGAGGTGCTTAAAGACCTCGCTTTGCGCGATCGGGGATTAATTCTCTTCACTGGTCCGACTGGCTGCGGCAAATCAACTTCGCTGGCGGCGTGCCTCGATTATATCAATGAATATAAGGAGTTGCATGTCATCACGATTGAAGATCCAATCGAGTATTATCACTCGAGCCGCAACTGTTTGGTGAACCAGCGGGAGTTGGGAGCGAATACGCACTCGTTCGCCAACGCTCTGCGGTCGGCGCTGCGCGAGGATCCGGATGTGATACTGGTCGGCGAGATGCGCGACCTGGAGACCATCTCGCTGGCTTTAACGGCGGCCGAAACCGGCCACTTGGTGTTCGCGACGCTGCATACTTCATCGGCAGCAAAAACAATTGACCGTGTCATCGACATATTCCCGGCATCTCAGAAGACGCAGGTGCGCTCGATGCTGGCGGAGTCGCTCGAAGCGGTCATTGCGCAAAAGTTGCTGCCGAAAAAGGACGGCGCCGGGCGCTGCGTGGCTTGCGAAGTAATGGTTGCCACGGTCGCAGTGCGTAATCTGATACGCGAGGATAAAATCTACCAGATACCGTCGGTGATTCAGTCCGGCGGCAAGTCCGGTATGCAATCGCTCGACCAGGACTTGCAGCGGCTGCTTCACAAAGGGCAGATCGACCGCGAAACCGCGGCGCTGGTAGCCGAAAATCCCAAACTGTTCGAAGTGGACCTGAATCAATAGCCATACTTCAGGTCTGATGCGGAATGTTAGGGTTCCGAAGTTCGTTTCTAGGCACAGAAAAAATGAGAATGAAGGAGGCATAAGATGTCCAGACAGATTGAAAAGTGGCGCGACGAACGCGGCAGCATCGATTTCATCCAGCTCGTTACCGGACTGCTAATCGTCGCTATCGCCGCAGTAGGCACGTTTCAAGCCCTGGCTTTCGGTTACGACCATCTGAACCAGGAAATGCGTTACCGCAAGGCTATGGCGCTGGGACGGGCGTATGTCGAATACTGGCAGGGTCGCATTCATTCGGAGTCCGATTGGCAGAATGCCGAGAATTTAGCCGGCAACCTCGGACGCCCGCGAAATATGTTGCTCGACCCTGGCGACCCTATGACCATAAATGACGACCTCTATTGCGAGGTCTCGTATGGTCCACTCGTTGGCGTAGATCAACCCACGACGGGACGCGGCGTTGATTACTGGGTCATACGAGTCTATGTCAAATGGTGGGAACGTTGGCAAATTAAACGCGACATTCCCTACGAAGTTTCCTTTTACGGAACGATGGTCCCCGCCGCTTTGTGACCACCAGAGGCGGCGCTTCAGGCCAGGCAAAGGCTGAAAAGGTCAGGTAATTTGTGCAGAAAGGCAGGTAAAATATGTTAGCGTTACGAGCCAAACTCGTTCGCGATGAGGGTTGGACGTTCATAGAAGCCACGCTGGCGGTGGTCATAATGTCGATTATGGTGCTCGGTTTGACCATCGTTCTTTTAGCGTTTCGTGAACACTTAGACCGCAGTTGGGCCGTGCGTGCGATGGACCAATATGGCAATGATGTGGTCGAGAACCTCGCCCACGATTTGCGGAATGCGGTGGATGTCGTCGTTCGTCCCGGACCCGGGAACACGAACAACATCGACATCAAGTTCCTCAACCCTTACTCGCACGACAGATTCGAATGGTCGTATTGGAAAGCCGATATGCGCAACGGCTGCATCACCGTCAACAATCGCCCGCTCCAGCCCTTTTTCCCGCCGCGCAATATGAAACGCGGCGAGTCATACGCTATCGAGCAGTTCACGTTGAGCGGCTACGGCGAAAAAACTCCCAACTCTTGGGAGCATGACGACAAATTTCGGCGTTCCAAAAAGTTCAACGAAGCCGCATTGGACATACGGTTTAAAATTCGCTATTACCGCAACGCCATCTATACTAACGAAAGGAACTGGAGTTACGGCCGCGAATACTATAACCGCGTCTATATGCGGAACAAGAATCTGATCGTCAAGAAAGGGATCACCGAGTGACGGTCAGGTAAGTTAGTATGTCATAAGGCTTATTTGTAATGTCTTTAGCCAAGGGAGAGTGAAATGAACATTCAGAAGTTTCTTCGCCGCGACGAGGGAAACATTCTCGTAATGTCGGTTGTCATCGCCGCGCTGCTCATCTCCACCGGACTTGGGTATATGAAGTGGGCGTCGAGTGAGAAGTGGGACTCGGAATACGAGAAAGCCACTATTCAAGCCTACTTTTTGGCTCAAACCGGTATCATTGAGCGTGGATTGGAATTCCTGCGCACCAGGCAACCGACGGACCTACCGCAAGGGTCGGTAATACTCTTGCCGGGAAGCGTGCCGGGAGTCGGGTCATATCACAGCGTAATTATACAGCGTGTGCTTTCGCTCGGCGCCGGCAATGTCTTCCAACGAACGGATACTTACGACGTTTACTGCACTGGGCGTGCGATGTTCAGGGCGCAGAAGCCGATCAGCAATTTACAGCCGTGGCGGCGCTTCACCGGCAACAAGGCGATAGTTGACCGCACGGCGACGATGCGCGCCAGACTGCGCTCGTTCGCCAATTATATGTATTTGACGAACATCGAAGATACGCGCTACCAGGAAATTATTTGGTTCTGGACGCCGGATACATTGTGGGGACGCACACACTCGAACGACTTTATCGGGCTGAAGTATTCTCCGCAATTTTACGGTCCCGTGTCAACATCCCAAGAACGGTTCATCTACAACACGCCCCAGAATATCTATTTTGCCATTCCACCCATTTTCAATGCGCCGCCGGTCTATTTTCCGACTACAGCCAACACCATCCGCGCTGCCGCCGCGCCGTTCATCAGCGACCGCGGCGGACGAATGATGACCTGGGTCAGGCTAGTGGGCGATGCTGGGATCCGGATATATCAGTATCCATTGGGATCTGCGCCGCAGGAAAGTCTCGTTTGGGACCAAGGACCGCCTAACTGGCAGGCTCTGTTTATCGACGGCGAATGCGAAGTCGAAGGCACCTTAACCGGCACCCTCACCATCGGTTCGTCCGGCGATATGTGGCTCATCGACGATGTGAAATATACCGGCTCTAATCCGCGCACCGGTTTCTTCGGCAACGATACACCGGAAGAAGGCGGAATGCTGAATATGCTGGGGCTGGTGTCGGAAAAGAACATCATCATCCAGAACAACTGGCGCAACGGCAAGGAGAACGGCTGGTATGTCGCCCTCAACGACTACAACCGCCATTCGATTGCCATCAACGCCGGGATGGTCGCCTTAGGCGAGAGTTTCACCTTCCAGCATCAGAATGATGACTGGGAATTATATCAAGGCACGACACCCGACGAGCGGGGTTATATCTTCCTCAAGGGAGCGGTAACCCAGTGGCGGCGGGGCTATGTGCACCGTTCTAACCACATCGGCACCGGCTACGGCAAAGCCTATCACTACGATTTCCGCTTTGACCGTCGGCCTCCGCCTTACTACTTGGAAGCTGTGGACGAGCACGGTCACGGTCTGTTCGATATCATCTCTTGGGGCGAACAACGCCCGAAGCGATAAGTAGTTCGTAATTATCCGCCGGTTCCCCGCTTTGGGGAACCGGCGGAAGAGCCGGAAGAAGTGAGGATTCAAGCCGAACTGCCGGAGTGTCGATTTGACCGGCGGATTCGGAGAGCGAACGCACGCGCCGTCAAGGCTTAGTGATTGTATTACAAGGTTGCCGCACGATTTTTGGTTATGCTGAACGAAGCATCTCGTCTCGTATAGCGGTGGGCGACGAGATTCTTCACTTCGTTCAGAATGACTAAAATTGCGCTATAACCTAATGTGTCGATACAATTCGTCGAATGCTGGGTCTGTGAATACGGTTGTCAACTATAAGCATTGACAGCAGAGCGTTTTCGCGCCTATGTGCCGGTCTGCCTTAACAACAGCGAACTAAATCGGCTGCTATCTTCACATTTTTCGGATTTTTATTTATTGACCGGGGGGGCTGCCTAAGTTAAAAAGCAACGGTGGCGCTATGTTTGGATTGGGGAGCAACCTGAGGATTGGAATCGACCTCGGGACGCACAGCATCAAGGTGGCCGTCGTCGAAAAAGTCGGCCCAAGATTCCGATTAATCAAATGGAAGTGTTCGGAAATGTATACCGGCGGCGAGAAGTATGACCCTGAGGGTCCGAAGAAGTCGGTAGCCGTTCCGCATTTGATGAAGGTGTTGACCGAACTCGGCTTGCAGCCGCGCAAGGTCAAACATCTAGCTTCCTGTATCGGCGGTCAGCTGGTCGCCGCCAAAGAGATTTCGAGCATTATGCAGACCGAAATCGAGATGGCTTCCAGTCTGCTGCTCGAAGCCCGCAAACACATCCCGCTGGACGGCAGCGAAACTATCGTCGATTACCAGATTCTTGGCGACGATGTCAAAGAAACCGACAAAGTTCGCGTCCTGCTGGTGGCTACGACCCGTAAGGCGTTCGAGACGCACCAGGACTACCTGCGCGAAATCGAACTCAAACCCGGCATCATCGACATTGAACCGTTGGCGGTGTTGAACGCCTATGTCGTCCATTCTCAACTACCCGACGACGGGGTCATCATCTTCCTGCACATCGGCGCCAAGCGGACGATACTATCGGTCTTCGGTCGGCGTGATATGTTCTTCACCCGCGACCTGCCGGTCGGCGGTATGCACTTCACCGATGAGTTGATGCGCAACTTCGGCTTGGAATACGACGAAGCCGAGCGCATCAAGAAGACGCAGGGGATGAATCCCAGCATCGAGCGCAAGACAGCCGAAGGCGCAGGACTGGGTCTGGCTGAACGCACGACGCTGGAAAAATTGGGCGATGAAATCAACCGTTCGCTGCGCTACTATGTCAAAGAAACCGGTCAATCGGTGTTCACGCACTTCGTTCTGACCGGCGGCAGCGCGATGCTCATCGGACTCGATACCTACCTCTCGAACAAATTCAATCTACCCATCGAACTTTATAATCCATTCAATCAACTCGACAGCCGCATTCCTATCGACGCCGATAATCCTTATCAAATGGCGGCGGCGGTCGGTTTAGTGATTCGAGGGGATATGTAATATGATAACCCAATTCACCATTAATCTCAACAAAGGCGAAGATGTCGCTGAACGGTTGATGCGGCGGCGCAAGCGCTTTGAGATCATCTCGATGACCATCGTGCTGTTAGCGGTCGTCATCCTAGGCGCTTTTAATTACCGCCAGCACCAGTCGGTTCAGAAAATTCTGTCCGCCAAAGAAACCATCATCCGCGATATCGACCGCAAACTCGACTCGCTGAAACGCACCGGCAAGAACATCTCCAAGGAAGATGTGCTGGCGTTGGCGAAACTTGAGCGCGAGCGCGTGCTGTGGACGAAGAAGTTCCTGTCGCTCGGCGAATTGCTGCCGGAAGAGATGGCTATTACCTATGTCGAATTCAAGAACAACATCTTGAATATGAAGTTCATCACGACCATCCGTAAGGATGAGAAGGAATTCGACAAGGTCAAGGAAGTCATCGACCGCCTGCGCGCCTCTCCTCTCTTCTTCCGCGATTTCAGCGATATGAAATTGAAGGAGCAGCACCAGACCAAAGTGGAAGACCAGATAATACTGTCGTTTACGGTTTTGTGCTCGGTTGAGAAAGGCGCGGCAATACGCGGCGAGCGTGCTGGAGGCGAGGCTGGATCTCGCGCTGCACAAAGAGGCCAAATCGCCCGCGCTGTGGGCGGCGGCTAAACCGTCGAACTATTTAGCATAGGATTACCGCAATGAAACGCAATCTAATTTTACTCATCGTGCTGATTCTGTTCGGCGGCGGCATCTGGGCTTATTACCAGTGGATCTATCCCGAATACCCGCGGCAGATAACGCAGTATAACCGAACTATTCAGTTGCGCGACGAGAAATTAATCAGCGCCCAAATCATCCATTCGCAACTCGACCTAGTCGCCAACCTCATCGAAAAGAACTTAGCGCTCTCCAAGAGCGACTCGCTGGCCGAGGACGCCTCGCTGCCGTTCCTCGAATATATCACCGGCATTCTGAACGAGTTGGAAATCAAACTCGTCAAACTTGAGCCGGGCAAGAAGTCGGCGCGTCTGGATTATGTCCGCACCCCCTATACGCTCACTATTGAAGCGTCTTACGAGAAGTTAGGGAAGTTTGTCAATCAACTCGAAAAATCCGAGCGGCTCATCACCGTCGAGCAGTTCGAAATCGACAACGCGGTGCGCAAATCCGGCGCTCAAGCCGAAAAGGGCGACATTCACACAAAATCTATGAAGGTTAGAATGTCAACCCTAACCCTCATCAAACAACGTTGAAAAGGAGACAATAAACTATGAAGGGACGCGATAAACTCTTTTTCAACTTGCTGCTGTTTCTGTTCGTCGTTGTCATCGGTCTTATAACCTGGCGGACGATGAATACGCAGAAGGAAATCAAACGTTGGCTGGCGGATATGAAGCGCCGGCAGGAGCGCGGCGTGGAGGATCCTGTGCTGCGTGAAACTGTCGACCGGATGGAAGCCGAATTAAGGGCGCGGCTGACGGAGACCTTCGCGCTGGAGCGCGATCCGTTGGATTTGACCGAGGTCATAAAAACCCGCACCTTTTTAAAGAAATTAGGTCAGTTGGAACGCGCCGAAGCCGATTTGAAGATGCGTTTGTCCTGCACTGTCACCGGTGAGAAAGGTCCATCGGCCATTGTCAAATGGCTGGGCCGCAGTTGGGTGGTCGGCATCGGCGATTATCTTGGCGAAGGCGATAAACGCTACCGCGTCGAATCCATCGGCTCTAACCGAATGGTGGTGGCGCGCGGCGGCGAAAGGCTGAATTTAGTCACCGAGAAAGCGCCGGATACTAAGGCGCAGGAAGAAATGATGTATGGGAGCGGAGGGGTGCCGTTGCCTGTCATCGAAGTCAAACAAGTCCCGGCCGGTAATTATTAACCGCCGATTTCAGCGCCGCGGCGCTGAATACAAATTCTTAGCTAATTCATTTCAATTCATACACAGGGTGAGGAGATCAATGGGCGGAACGCATAAGGGCCCGAAAATACTACCCTTCATCATCGTTTCACTATTCATCGCATTACCGGTCGCGGCTCAAGAGAAGACTCCGGCGAGCGGCACGCAGATGAAACCTATCACAGAAACCGCCCCAGGTTTGAGAACCGTGGTCAGCATCGATGCCGAAGACGCATATCTACCCAGTGTCTTGTCGATTCTGGCTGCCAAGAGCGGTTTTAATATCGTAACCGGTCCCGGGGTTTCAAAAGAAGAACGCATAACTATCCATCTTAAGGACACGCCCATCGAAGAGGCGATGAACCTCGTCGTGAGGGCGGCCGGTCTTTCTTATGAAATCGTCGGCAACTCGTTTTTAGTTGCCAAGTCGGACAAACTCAAAGAGCAGGTTGGAACTAACTCGTATGTTCTGAACTTGCAATATGCAAGCGCCAACGAGGTTAAAGAGTTGCTCAGCGACTTTCAAGCCAAAATCGAAGTCGATAAGAGCGGCAACAAACTGCTCATAATTACAACCCCTAAAATAATCACCGATATCGAACGCGTCGTGCAGAATATCGACAAGCCTTCGCTGCAGATAACCCTGTCGGCGCGTCTGATAGAAGTTCAAGTCGAAGATGAAGAGCGGCTGGGCATCAATTGGTCGAAACTGTCCACCAATACAGGCGTTTTTCTTTACGAAGGCAATCAGCAGCCAACGACCACGACGACCGGACAGACTCAGTTGCAGCCGTTCGAGCAATTGAACGATGTCAACAAAATCGGCAATTTCTGGCGTTCGATGCCGATATGGGAAGTGGCTCTCGACTGGCTGTTGAAGAACAGCCGGGCGGAAGTCCTTGCCAACACCAAGGTCTCTACAATGAACGCCAAGACGGCGATGATCGAATTGGTCGATATCGTGCCTTATGTAACTTCCGCCGGCGGCGTCGGCGGGCAGGTCTCGGTGCAGCGCGAAGAAGTCGGCACCAAACTGGCGATTACACCGCAGGTCAATACCGACGGCTACATCACTGTAACGATTAAACCGGAAGTCTCGTCGATTTTCGAGTTTATCGGTCCTGACCAGACTATTCCGCGCGTTGTGCGCCGCAAGTCGGATATGACCGTGCGGGTGAAAAACCACCAGTCGATTGTCATCGGCGGTCTGATGGGCATCACCGCCCACCGCACGACGCATAAAGTTCCGTTCTTCGGCGACATACCTTATATCGGCGGTCTGTTCCGTTATAATGTCAATGTGATGAAGAAGACCGACTTGGTCATTGAGGTGACGCCGCACATTATCGAAGACGACTTCACTACCTTCATCGGCAAATCATCTGAAATTCGGCAGACCGAGCGACGCTTCAAACGCGATTTGAATGTTGACAAAGACCAGCCGCTGCCGGACGAAGAAAAAGGCAAAGAAGAACCTGAAGGCAATTAGGTCTTCCAGGCGCGTCTTAGGCTGCTCAAATCCTTGAATAACCGGACTATCATCGATTTATTGTTGAATCGAACGCTGCGGGTTGCAGCCCTAATTTTATTCCTTTGCAGCGCGTCCGTCGTTGGGCAGCCCACACTGCCGGGTCGACTGGATATTGACCAATTAAGCAATGTTCAAGTGTCCGGCACAAAAATCAGCGGTTCTATCGCTCTTGAGGGAGCGATAGAACCGGACTCTTATGTTCTTGGTCCTGGCGACCGAATGTTGTTCAATGTCTGGGGGACGCTTGAAATCCACCAGGAGGTCTTAGTCGCCCCGGACGGCGCTCTTTTAATTCCAAATGTCGGCGAAATGAAAGTCGTCGGATTGACGCTTGCCGCCGCCGACAGCCTGGCCCGTAATTTAGCCGCGAAGTATTATTCCCGCGCGAAAATCAGCCTGACGCTGGTCACCGTGCGGGCGATGAAAGCCGCCATCAGCGGCGCGGTAGTTAATCCGGGCGTCTATGAATTGTTTGCTGTGGACCGGCTTTCAACTCTTATCGCCCAAGCCGGCGGTTTAATCGAGCCGCCGCCGACTGAGACGGCCGGCGAGCCGGCAACCGACGCCAAGACCGCAGCCAAAGCCAAATCAGCCAAAGAGCAAAAGCAGAAGGCTGAAGCCGCCAAGGTAGTTCCCGTTGCTTCGCAAAGATACATCTCGGTCGAAACCGCCAACGGCTCCAAGCGCAATATCGACTATGTGAAATTTCTGCGCGCCGGCCGGCTCGAATTCAATCCGGTCTTAAAAGACGGCGATAAAGTTCATATTGCCTTCGTGAACGCTGAAACCGGCGTCGTCAATATCTTCGGCGCGGTCAAAGCGCCGGGCGAATATGAATACCTGCCGGGCGATAAGTTGAGGGATATCATCGCCATCGCCGGCGGTTTCAACGCCGATGCAGTAATAGAAGACATTACAGTCGTCCGCTTCAACGCCGATGGTCGCTCGCAGCAGGAATTTTCGGTCGATATGACCGGCGGAAGCCCGGACTTTGCCGTGCAATCCGACGACCGCATATTTGTGCGCAAGAAACCGGATTTTC
>VGIO01000099.1 GCA_016867855.1 Calditrichota bacterium | reverse complement strand
ATCCCCGCCGGCAAGTCGCGGCTTTCCGTAGTGATGGAATGCCTCCCCGCCTCCAGCCAGCCATCGACCGGCGTCCGCACTAACCTCCCGCTGATGTCGAACATCTGCAACTTCACATCAGCGGCTTGCTCAAGTTCAAACCTCACCTCCGCCAACGCATTGAAGGGATTCGGCGCAATATCGAATTTGGAATTTGGAATTTGGAATTTGGAGTGAACAATCCTATCGGGTATTGCAACATTAACTGTCCAACGCTGGCTGTCGGTCTCGGCAAGTTCCCAATTGACGCTGTCCACCTGCATCGAGTCCACAACAAACACCCCCACCTCAAACCTGCCTCTATTCGGGAAAACTAGCCGAACTTCAGATGAATCTTCGTCCACTATGTCCACTTGGTCCACTTGCCACCGGTAGGACAAACAGGGACGCCTGTCCTCCGGCTCGAATGGCGCCACGCCGAACGCCGCCTCCTCCCCCGGTCGAATCGACACGACCTCGCATCGAGGCCAATACGCCCTTATGATGCCGCGCACTTCGACCTCCCAAGTTACGCTGTCCCTTGCATCCCTCAAATACGCCAGCCCTTCGACGGCATAGCGTCCTTTCCGCTCAAACCTAATTGCCGCTGTTGAATCCTGCCCGGCTTCGGCGCGCCGGTCATCGTCCAGCCGGTCGATGAGCGTCCACTGGTAGGCCGGGCGTCCCCGCCCGTCGTCGATGTAAGCGACGCTGTCGATGGAGAAAATTATATTATTCCCGCGTTTTATAGTTAATAAAAGTGTGTCAGGACGATATGAATGAATAAATAGCTCACAAGTAGTGATATGCCAGTTTATATTAGAAGTAAATTCACCATTTGACACTAAGCAAGAAACTAAAGATTCACCCAATTCATCAAAGTGAACTGTATCTGTTGAATCGAAAGACAACGTATCTGCATCGTGTAACCATAGATAATTTAGAGGTCTTCGATGATGGTCCCGGGCTTGAATTTCAAATTCCACAGAGTCATTTAACAAAACCGAAAGGATAGTGTCTCTAGGCGACCAGAAGAATATGACCGGTTCGAAAATCTCCGGATTAAATTTAAGTAGAATGCCATCCTGATTTGAGGCGCCATGCATAACTGTGCCGGCAGTTATAATTCCATTATCAGGAGCGCTAACAACGGAGAAAAACACATCAAAACCAATGCCAAAATCCTCCCGTTCAAAGAAATCGGGGACAATTCGCCAACGTTCCTCACCGTTCGCTGTGGTTCGGATAATAAATGGTCCAGCGCCATCATCGTTGCTTAATCGTCCGGAGATCGCAAAATCGTTATTTTGTAACCGCGTTATTCCATACCCCTGCTGTAAGTAATTTCCTTCGTCAGAATTGAACACATTTAGCCACTCTTGCTCGCCGTCAGCGTTAATTTTCATCAGAAAGGCTTGATCGCGCCAATTATTATTTAAACCGTTCAACCACCCTGAAATGCCAAATCCGCTCGGACGGCAGGATGCCATCGTCCAACTTACACATAAATTGCCAATTCGATACAACCGATTCCATATTTGTTCACCGTTGAAATCAATTTTCAGATTCCACATAGACACTGCAACTCCACAGAGAACTATACCACCATCAGTTTCACGCATTGCATATAATTGAGACCAACGCGCGCCTTGAGCGTTATATTCTCTTGACCATTGGATTTGACCTTCATCATTTATACGAACAACATATCCAATTTTGAGACGATTACCTAAATCACGCCAGCCAGCAAGTATGAAATCGCCGTCTTTTAATTCTATAACGGCTTGACAATGACCCTGCGTATAGCGATTTAACCAAACTAAATTGCCTTCATCGTCCACACGCATACCAATGAAATCACCATCGCCGGCTGCACCGATGATATAATCATTATCATCGGTCTGAATTATTGAAAAGGCTGTGCCGTGGTCAAATCCATTTTCCCATATTATTCTTCCCATATTGTCAGTTCTAAGTATCCAGATTGATCCGCTATTATATCCGCCATTTGAGTTGTTCTTATAACCACATAAAACATAACCGCCTTGTTCAAGCGGGAATATATCTTGAAAACAATCGTTTATCGAGTCGCCTCCATCGAATGTGCGCAACCATTCAACCTCAGGTTGTGCAAATACCCGAGGAAATAAATAAGACAATAATAGAAGATAGATAACGATTTTCATTTTTTCCTTTCTACTGAGAATCGAAGATGAAACAGACATCTTCGGCTCTCAGTATGTTCAATACTATTCTACATAATGAATATTAATAAAATTTTCCCCGCCAACATTAATCACTCCACAGTTGTTTGGCCATTCCCACCATTCATCTTCTGCCCAATTAAGCGCGCCGCCGGGACGCAACAGAAACCAGTCTGTCTCGGGTGGGTCGTTGATAAAACACACTTTCCAATGGCTTACACCACCTACGGTATTAGCGTAACTCGCTTGATAATCTGTCCCATCTATTTTAATTTTAAGATAGGTTATCTCGGTGTCGTGCCCACCTAAACCCTGCCAGTCAATATTAATCCAAAATATAGTTTCTGCCTCGGCAATGGCTGGCTGCAAAAAACACCATTGGAAAATTATCAATAGAATGAATTTGTATTTTATGTTAATATTTTTCATTTTGTTCCTCGATTGAGAAAGAGTTAATCGATTAAAGAGAATAACCAGCGTTTAAGTCCTTTTCGTTGTATTGGACGTCAGTTTATAATGACTACGCGCCGAATATACAACCTGTGCAAAAAATGGCGGCGCGCGACTTGCCTTTGGCGTATGAAATCGATGGATTTGCTGTGGAATATTGGCAAAGAGCCTTATCAGATAAGGCTTTATGGGGTCGGCAGGCGGATATGGAAGGGATAGAGATGTTGCTTGCGGACGCTGCGGCGACACGGCAGTATTCGCCCAGAAATGCCCAACGGGTGCAACTGGACAGGTCCCCCCCCCGTAAGGTTTTATTGATTTCGGAGAGTAAATTCACAGCCGTGAAAATCAGTTAAGTTATCGAATCGCGAAGGATATGATGACGATGAACTTATATTACTACTAAAATATACAATCCAAATTTCGGCTTGTCAAGCAGCGACATTCAGAATTTGCGGAAAATTTCTTTTTTTATAGATTTCGTCATTCAGTGAAATGAAGAATCCCCTCCGATCCATTTTCCAGACTTTGATTCTTCTCTGAAGAATAACCTCCGTGTCCTCGCACCTCGCCCCTACTACGATTATTAGACACTGCCATTAATTTCGCCTTCCTTGAAAAATCTCACGACCGGCTGGATATTCTCATCGAAGGCTTGTTGCAGTGCGCCGTGGAAGGCTAGTCGGCCTTTATCCAGAAAGGCAATTTTATCGGCGATGCGCTTGATGGACGCAATTTCGTGGGTGATGACGACGATGGTCAGTCCAAGTTGGCCGCGCAGACGCAGCAGGAGGTCGTCGAGAGCGTGCGATGTCGGCGGGTCGAGGCCAGCGGAAGGCTCGTCGCAGAAGAGCAGTTGCGGGTCGAGCGCCAGCGCCCGCGCCAGCCCGGCGCGTTTGCGCATTCCCCCCGATAACTCCGACGGCAGATTGCCCGCAGCCTGTTCAAGACCCACCTGATGCAGTTTCAACCGCACTACCCGCGCGATGACATCGTCCGACAGATTGGTGTGCATCTCCAACGGCACGGCGACATTGACCGCCAAAGTCTTCGAGCCAAGCAGGGCGCCATTCTGAAACAACACGCCGATGCGCGCACGGATAACCTCCCGTTCGGCTTCGTCCAGCGTTCCCCAATCCCGACCGAATATTTCGATGCTGCCCTCTGCCGGCGTCATCAAGCCTATAAAGTGTTTGAGCAACGTCGTCTTACCGCAGCCGCTGCCGCCGAGAATGGTCAGGACTTCACCGCGCCTAATGTCGAGCGAGATGTCGCTTAAGACCGTGTGTTTGCCGTAGCGGGCAGTCAGGTTCCTGGCGCGCGCCAGAACCTCGCCATCGGCTTGGCGCGTCAGCGCGGTAGGTGACAATGACACATCCATATTTTCATAATAAAATATTAAATTCAATTCTGCAAGTTCTATATGATTTTATTGTCTATTTCTTATCGATTTGCTAAACAGCATTTAGATTTAGACTACACTTATATATTTTGATTTTAATTTTGTATATTTGTATATAATTATATTTTCGCCCGGCTGGCATAAGGCTTGCTTGTATGAATTCTGATTTTTGTGTTCAGCAGTAGTGGATAGTGAATTAATTTGAAGTTTCCTAGATCATTCCCGCCGTGGAGCGGTTGGATAAAATTGATTTATCAATCTAATTCTTACACCAAACAGCAGGGATAGCGACTTTCTCTTAAGGAATATATTGGCGACATCGAAATTATCCATCAAGAACCGTCGGCTGGCGCTGCTGGCTGTTCTCATCATCCTGATTGGCGCGGCGACCTTATTGCCTTTGCCGCAGTCATTTACGACACCTTGCCTGATAGAGCCGACGGCAATCTGGTTTATTATGCGGGATGGCAACAGCCAGGTTGTAACCGGCTGGCAGCAGAACCTGCTCGGCACAGGCGGCGCCCGCACCTTGATTCAATTTGAGCGGCCGGATATCGTCGAAATTATATTGTCCGACCGGCTCGCTGAAGGCACAGCGGTCGCCAAGGGCGACACCATCGCCTATATCCATTCCGGCATCGGCGAGGAAACGCTGCTTGTTTTGGAAGCCGAGCGCGACAAGGCGCTGGCGGAGTTGAATGCTTTGTCAGCTGGCGAGCGACGTGAAGAGCAAGCCGTTCTTGAGCAGGAAGCGCGGCTGACTGAAACCGCCCTAATAGAAAACACCCCGGCTTACGAGCGCGTGCGCGATCTATTTGAGTCCGGCACGGCTTCGTTAGCCGAATGGCAAGCCGCCCAAGCCCAACATCAATTACTAACTATCAAACTTGAGATCGCTAAAGCCAAATTGACTGCCGCGCAGGCGCCGGCGCGACCGGAAGATGTCGCCGTTGCCAAGTTCGAAGTCCGACGGCTGCAGCAAACGCTCGACAACCTGCGCAATTCGTTGCAGAGGATGCGAATAGTAGTCGCGCCGGTGAGCGGACTGGCGCATTTAGGCGACGAGGACGGATACATCCTGCGCCTCGACCAAACCGATTCGATGGCGGCGGTAATTCCCATTCCCGAAACAGTCGCTGCTAAACTAGATGTTGCGCAGCCAATCGAAATAAAATTATACTCCGAATCGATGACCATCCGGCGCGGCTCGGTCAAGCGGCTCGAATTTAGAGATGTCCTCGGCTTCAGCGCCGGCATAATTATCCTGCTGGACAATACCGACGGACGCCTGAAATCCGGAATGAACGGCACAGCGAAAATTCTGCTCGGGCGAATGACCGTCTTGGAAGCGCTAAAGGTCAGAGTTAGAGGTATGGTGTGATGATGATGATGATGATGATGATAATAATAATGAGAATGATGAGAAAGTATGGCAACTTGATAACTTACCAACTTGCAGACTTTCCATCCACTAAATTGGACTACGGGAAGATTCTAAGGACATCTGAATGAATCAGCCTTTGAACCTCACTTGGGATAATACTCCATTCCAGCAGTTCACGCTCATCGAAATTCCATTGAACTTGGGAATGGCGCTGATTATTGGCATCTTAATCGCGGTGGTTTATCGAATGACGACCCGCAACACCGCCATCAGTCAGTCGTTTTTAGTGACCATCGTGATGCTTTCGATGGTGGCGGCGCTGGTGATGATGGTCGTCGGGAACAGCCTCATCCGAGCCTTCAGTCTCATCGGCGCTCTGTCTATCATCCGCTTTCGGACTGTGGTCAAAGAGAATCGTGATATAGCCTTCATATTCTTCGCGCTGGGCGCGGGGATGGCATCCGGCATCGGCAACTATCCGCTGGCGTTATACGGTTCGGCGACCATCTTGATTTTCCTGTTGATTCTGGATTTTATCCGCTTCGGCGCACCTATCAGCCGCGTCTATCTATTGAGGTTTCTACTTACCGCCTCGACCGATATGCCGATTTTCCTGCCGATTTTTGACCGGCATTTGTCTTCCTATAGTCAACTATCCGCCAAATCGGCAAGAATGGGGCAATTCGTGGAGTATTCCTATATTGTGCGCGGGAAGCGCAAGTTCAACGAACAGGCTTTCTTAAACGCGCTCGGCACCGTTCAGGGCATAGAAAAAATCACTCTTTCGGCTGATGAGAGCGAAGCAGAGTTATGAGAAAAAAGTTATTAATGGGGTCAGAATATAGCGTCCCCTCTCCCCCCGCAAGCGGGGGGATGAAAGGGGGGTGTAATGACTATTTGATAACACCCCCCCTTACTCCCCCCCGCAAGCGGGGGGGGAAAGAATATAGCGTCCCCTCTCCCCCCGCAAGCGGGGGGATGAAAGGTGGGTGTAATGACTGTTTGATAACACCCCCCCTTACTCCCCCCCGCAAGCGGGGGGGGAAAGACAATCACACAGCAAACTATATTCCGCACCCATTAACAGCAATAAGGATTCGAAACACCCTGACCCGGTTTTGGCAATGCAAAGAAAAATATCATCTCTTTCTTTACCCTGCAAGCGGTGTGGTTTTTTTGTTCATTCTTCTAATTATCGCTGCATTTCTACCTGCCGGGGCGTCTTGCGCTGCCGAGCCTCTGCCGATAGATGAAGCCGTCCGTCAGGCGGTCGGGCATCATCCGCAGACGGCTGTCGCCAAGTCCTTGGTCGCTGAGGCGCGCGGCTTGCAGCGCAGCGCCATCGCGCTCAACCCGCCGAACCTGTTTGTCCGCTGGGATGATATCCCCTCCGGCCAAGGCATCTCCGATTTCGCCGAACGCCGTATAGGTATTTCACAGGAATTCGATTTTCCCTTGCGATATGTCTGGCAAGCCAAAAAGGCTGCCTTATCCTTCCGGCAGGCTCAATATGAGAGTCTAATTCTTTTAGCCGATTTGGAATCCGATGTCAAAAAAGCCTATCTGGAGGCTTGGTCGCATAGCGAACAGGCGATAATATACAAAGAATTCGCCGATACCTTCGGTTATTACGGTCAACGCATTCAAGCGATGGGCGCGCGCGGCGAGTATTCTCCCCTATTGGCAAGGGATTACGCCTTGAAAGCACGGTTGGCTGAAGCCGAGGACAACTCGGTTCGACGCAGGATGACCGCAGCATTCGAAAAACTTACCGCGCTGCTTAAAGTTGCGCCGGACGAATTCGAACTAATCTCCCCGCTGAAATCTAATCCCATCGACACGATGCAACTAACGGCTTTCACGCCAGAGTCAGACGCGCCGCAATTATTTTCCGCTGCGACCGCGCTGCGCATCCGCGAATATGAGCGAACTTTAGCTAAAAACGGCTGGCTGCCGGAATTCCAGTTGAACTATTTCAAGCGTTTTGAATTCGACCGCCGCGACAACGACAGTTGGGCGCTCGAAATCGAAATGACAATCCCGCTATGGTTCTGGCAAGAAGGAATTGGAGATATTCGGACCTGTGAAGCGCAGACGGTTCGCGCCCGTGCCGAACTATCGGCGGCTCAAATGCGGTTTAAAGCCGAGCGTCAACTTCTTATACAGGAAATTGTGTCTGGATTTGAGCAAATGATGTTATATCAGACCGAGGTCGTGCCTGCCGCCGGCGAAAAAATGCAATTCGTCCGCCGCAATGTTCAATTGGGTGGCGCTAATTTCATAGAATTCCTCAATGAATGGACCGAATACAGAGATGTTATGCTCAAAGATATCGAGATTAAGACTGAATTGTATCTGAATAAAATTAGACTCGATGAATTATTAGGGGTTACAATTGCTGCCGATGGCAGTAATATGCCAATAAAGCCTGGTAAATGACCGTTGTTGAGAATTCGCTATTTTTAATTCTGCGCCTCTAAAACACCTGCCTCATTTCTTCTGGGGTGAATATAATCCGGTTGTAAGCCGGCTGGCAGTTGTGCGTTTAGTCGGCGCGCTTGGCTTTGCGTTGTCGATGCCCTACCTGACTATCTACCTGCACGAGGAACTAGGCGTTCGTTTGACCTTGATTGGGGGAATGCTGACTCTAGCGGGGATTGTGGGGTCTGTCGCCGCGCCTGTCGGCGGGAGCCTTTCAGACCGGTTTGGCAGACGCAATTTGCTGCAAGCGGCGTTAATCGGCCGGGCGCTGACCTTCGGCTTCCTAGGCTGGCTGGTCTGGACGCACAAACCATTCCACTGGTTCTCCGCCTTTTATATCATCTCTTCGCTGCTGGGAACATCCATCTTCCCCTTGATGGATGCGATGATTGCCGATGTTACGGATGTCCGCCGACGCGCCGGGGCTTACAGCATCCTGCGGGTCGCGGCAAATCTGGGCTGGGCATTCGGTCCCGCTTTAGGCGGATTTATGCTTTTATTGGGTTATCACAGCCTGTTTTGGGCAACCGGCCTGGCGGTGCTGATTTCTTTCGCCATCGTCCGCTTCCGTGTTCCGGAAACCGTTCAAATCCAGCCACTAAATAGGACTGCGTCAGCTAATCCCTTCATTACAATGTTTAACGATAAGAAATTACTGGCGTTCTTAATCATTTTCATTGTGCTTGGACTGGTGCGCGGGCAGTTAGTAGCCACCCTCTCGGTGCACGCTTCGGGAAATGTCGGGCTGTCAAAGCCGCAAATCGGCTGGCTGTTTGCTATTAATGGTGGAATGGTCGCCTTTCTGCAGGTCGCCATTACAAAAGTTACCGACCGGTTTCATCCCTTACGAGCCTTAGTCGGCGCGGCATTGTTGTATGCCGCCGGGTATGCTTTAGTCGGCGTCGCCAGCGATTGGCGCCAGATGGCCGGCGCAATAATAGTCATCACTTTTGGGGAGATGGTCGAATCGCCGACTGCCGCAGCCTACGCTTCGAGCCTGGCTAAGGAAGGTATGCAAGGCGCATATATGGGGGCGTTTAATTTAGCGCTGCACCTCGGCTGGACAGTCGGACCGTTACTTGGCGGTTTTCTCCTAGATATAATGCCGCAGCCGATGCTGGCCTGGGAGATGCTGGCGCTGTTAGCCGCAACCAGCGGAATCGGATTTGCAGTTATGCAGAAAGCGATTAGATAGTGATGTCCTGAATGTCGATTTTTCCTTTTTCTTACACTATACACAGCGTCATAATTCAGTTCGTATATTTCGCGGGTGTTATGCCGACCCCTGCGCAGGTAGGGGAAGCATCTCGTCTGGTTGAAGCGGGAACGAGCTCCTTCACTTCGTTCAGGATGACGACGTCTTACGCTTGACATAGCGCTAGATTATAAGATAACACTCGTCTAATTCTTCCCAAACAACCCCGCAATAAAGGTTATCGCGACGAACAGCGCCGAGACGATTAATAGCGCCAAAGCCGCGCCGTTCGATATGCGCAAGGCAGAGCCTCCCTTCCGCAATTCCTGCAATAGGCTGACCGGCTTCCAGCGGATGATGGTGAACAACACCATAAACAAACCGCCCAACGGCAGCATATATTTAAACGATAGATAATCGAACAGGTCGAACAAGGTCATACCGAGCAATTTGATATTACCCAAAACACCGAAGGATAAGGCTGGAGGGACGCCCAATAGAAATATGGCTATACCCCAGACGACAGCCGCCCGGTGTCTCACCCAGCCACGCTGCTCGACGAAATAAGCGGTAACGACCTCAAGCAGCGAGATGGCTGATGTCAACGCGGCGATGGACAACAGTAAAAAGAATAGAACGCCCATAATCCCGCCGCCAGGCATTACCGCAAATATCGCCGGCAGAACATTGAATATCAAGCCGGGTCCACTGCCGGGCTGGAAACCCAAAGCGAAAACGGTCGTGAATATCGCCACTCCCGCCAACAAGGCGAAAGCCGTATCCATAACTATCACCCATAAAGCGCTTTTAATGAGATTTTCACGCTCTGATAGATACGAGCCATAGGTCAGCATCGCGCCCATTCCAAGCGAGAGCGTAAAAAAGGCGTGCCCCATCGCAACTAACATTCCATTGCCGGTCAGTTTGGTGAAATCGGGCGCAAAGAGAAATTTTAAGCCGTTCAACGCGCTGAGATGGGCTTCGACGCCTTTGAGGGTGATGCCGCGCACCGCCAGGACTATGACGATGACCGCCAACAGCGGCATCAAGATGCTGTTCCAACGTTCAATCCCTTTCTTAACGCCTTGATAGACGATGAGAATCACTAAAAACATAAAAACAGCATGGGTCAGGAGTGGTCGAATCGGATGGGTGGCATAGGCTTCGAAGGCTTGCCTGGCGACTTCCGGTGAGTGAAAGCCCGCAAATCCACCAAACAAGGCTTTGAAAATATAAGCCAGCGTCCAACCGGCGATGACGCTGTAATATGACAAAATGATGAAACCCGCCAGCACGCCCATCGCGCCGATGAGCCAATAAAACGTTCCTGGCGCCAGCGCCTTAAATGCGCCAACCGGACTGCGCTGCGTCCGACGCCCGATAGCGTATTCGATGAGCATCACCGGCAGCCCAATCATTAAAATCGAAAACAGATACCACATAACGAACGCCGCGCCGCCATAAACGCCGGTGATATAGGGGAACTTCCAGATATTCCCCAGTCCGATAGCGGACCCACCAGCCGCCATAATGAAGGCTGTACGCGAACCCCAATGCTCGCGCGGAATATATTCTCCCTCCAAATCCGACCTCCGATGGTTAGATGAAAGTTAGAAAGTTAGCAAGTAAGAAAGTAATACTGATTTGCGTTCATTAGGTCACAATTAATCGAACACATTCACAACGGATTTAACGGATCAAACGGATAACTTATTACATCTAACCTCTTATCCGTTCCATCAATTTCATCCGTTGTGAATTATATTATACATAGCGACATAATTCAGTTCGCATATTTCGCGGGTGTCATGCTGAACATAGTGAAGCATCTCGTCTGGATAAACGGGGACGAGATCCTTCACTTCGTTCAGGATGAAATATATAAGAAACGCAAAGAATAATGTCGCTATGTATAGTTTTAGCGTCCTTAAGAACGCAACTTGTATAAGAAAGGAATCCTTGCTCCCTTGTTTCCTATATTATAGGCGCATACATATTGGATGAAGACCAATTATGCTCAAAAATAATGTCAGAA
>VGIO01000098.1 GCA_016867855.1 Calditrichota bacterium | reverse complement strand
TCATCATTTCGGAGACCCATAATACGAAATGCGCCACCATTATTCCAAAGATCAATATGCTGTGAATACCAGTAGTCAAATCCAAAATAAAATGAGAATTCATTAAGGTTCGGGTTTTTCCCTGCACATGGAAAAGGCATCAATATGAATATTATAAGAGCAAATATGGACTTGCGGCGGGCACGCTTGCGCGGATTTAAATTTATCCGGTCGAGAACGGGGATTTCGTGTCCCCGTTGAAGCGAAAGTATCAACCACCCTTCAAGGACTTCTGCAAGTTCCTCCCGGCAGGCTTCCAGCGTCGCCGCGTTAGCCCAAACTCCCGGCAATTCCGGGATTTCGGCATAGACGCTCTTATCGTCTTCGATGATTTCATATTTCGCCCGCTTCAGCGCGGCTTTGATGTAGTCGGTCAGCATTGTTTGAATCTTTTTTTAATGAGATTGCTTCACTTCGTTCGCAATGACGCTCCTTACACCCTCGCCACCATCCGCGCCTGGGCGATTTCGCGGCGGCGAATCTGGCGAATCTGGTTCGCTTCGAGCGTAACCACCGCCACCGTCTCGCCTTCAAGCGTAACAAACTCCACCTCGTAGCCTTCTCCACCGCGATGCACCATCACTACAGTTCCGACATCGCCCTTGGCGAGTCCATAGACCGGAAGGTCGTTATTAAGGACAATTCTATCAAGTTCTTCGATCATTTTCGTTTTCCTTTTAAAGGATATGCTGTCGTTAGTTTGGGAATTTTAGTTTCTGTTTCGATAAACCAGATTGAGCGGATTTGAACATTCCGTCTGATGGGCGTCATTATCTGACCATCGACTATATAACTGACACCGAATCGAGTCCGATTGACACTCGTGAAGTCGTTCTCACGGATATGCGCTAAAAGCGCTTCTTTAAGTGTAACCGGAGCAGATTTCTTAAAACCGAATTTGTTAAAGAAACGCGCTTTGGACCATCCATCAGGATGCGATTCAGACAAAAGATAATCAATTAATTTTCTATCTGATACTTCAGCAAGGTCAGCATCGGGAACTTTCATCGATCAAGACTCTTGTTGTTAGTTATTTCGCCCGCTTCAGCGCGGCTTTGATGTAGTCGGTCAGCATAGTTTGATTCTTTTTCAGTGAGATTGCTTCACTTAGTTCGCAATAACGCGTCTAAAAGCTCGTCGCCATAATGCGCACCTCAAGGCATAATCTAATTGCGTCTCGGATGTTGGTCAGGGCTTCGTTTTCGGTCGCGCCTTGCGAAATGCAGCCCGGAATTGCTGGACACTCCGCAATAAAGACGCCGTCTTCATCTTGATAGATTGTAATAGGGTATTTCATAAGATACTCTTATATAATGTTGAAGTTCTTTATCTGGATTCAAGTTGGCGCTGGAAATCTCATCCGGTTTCACCGAACAACATAAGATGAAAACCGCGTTCCGGCAGGTCTTGCGCGTAGCGTGTGATCTGCCGGAAGTATGCGTCAGGTCACGCTCGCCTGCGGCGAGCTAAGACCTGACGCAACAGAAACGCTATTTTCTGAGTTATGATATGCTTCAATTATTCGCATAAAAATACGGTTTCAGTTCCTCAGATGGAATTGACCGCGACGCTTGATGAAACAGCGCGCGGCAAGTTCCGGTGTCTAATTCGTATGCAGCGGCACGGTAATAGTCTCGCGGCGGCCAGCCGGATTTATGCGCCGCATTTTCGTATGACTTCCGCGTGTCGATATCCTTTCGATCCAAATTGCTGGAGTATAACGACTATCTCCCCGCCGGAAAGGACTCTAAGCCGCGGCAAAGGCGGGTTCCAATTCGCAAGTGATTAAAATCGATGGATTAGGCGCAAGTCCAAATTCAGCCAGATCCTAACCTTCAAGATGCAAGCCTACCGCCTCCTGAAGATTGGCTATAGTATCGTCGAGCGTCTCCCCCTGTGTAACCACCGCAATCTCCATACATTCCGCTACATATCCGGATAGGTCGCCAGGACGAATGACAGCTTTTATAGTTTTCTGTAAGGTCATTTAATACTCTGATATTTTTCTTTATAAAAACTTTGTGAATCCCTATTGCTGTCGACTACGGCGAGTCAACAGCGGTTTTTATCAATACTCCTTCTCCCACGGCGTTGGGATGCCCAACTTGCGGCAGACGCTCTCTTTGAGTATATCGTCGATTTCGACCTGCTTAGGCACAGTTTCCAGCCGGCTGTTCACTGCGTTGGAGTAGATCAGATGGTTGGCGCTCTCGCGCTTAAGCAGGCAGCCATGCTTGCACAAGTGCCGCAGGAACGGCAGCGGTATGTTGCTCTGTTTATCCTCTGCACGCGTCTTTTTGATCAGATCGATGGCTTCCATAATGTTGCGCGTGCATTCTTCCTGCGTGCGGCCCTGCCCGTTGGCGCCGGGGACATCCGGGCAGAAGCCGATGACGAACTTCTCGCCTTGCTCGAAAATGAGGTAGTAATTACTGCCCATTTTTGCCTCTGTGCAATCTGGTTTCTTGAAACCAGGATTTTAATTTAATTCTCCACCGCCGACTCCTAATAGCTGTCAACCGCAGAGGGTTGACAGCGGCATAACTACCTCAGCCTCGAGAATTCCCGCGGGTCGAAGGCTTGCCGCACTGCCTCGCCGACGAACACTACCAGCAACAATGTGCAGAACATTGCCGAGAACGGCGACAAAACTAACCACCACGAAAATATATTATTAACGCCCTGATTGATTAATTCGCCCCAGGACGGCGTAGGCGGCGGCAAGCCGAAGCCGAGGTAGTCCAGCCCTACCAACGCACTAATTCCACCGACAATCGCAAACGGCGCAAAGGTGATGACCGGCGTTAAAGAGTTAGGTAATATATGCTTAAATACAATCTTCCGGTCCGAAGCGCCCATCGATATAGCGGCGTGGACATAATCCTTGGCTTTTTCGCGGTAGAACTCGCCGCGGATGAAATAAGTCATACTAATCCAACCCCAAAGCGTCAACAGGATGACTAACAGCGTAAAATTCGGGCGGATGATGGAACTGACGATGATGATGGTATATAGGTGTGGCATCGACGACCAGATTTCGATGAAGCGTTGGGCGATGATATCGAACTTGCCGCCGAAATAACCCAGCGCCGCGCCGACGGATATACCGATGACATAGCCGCAAGTTATTAAAATCAAAGAGAATGACAGTGAAATGTTGAAGCCATAGACCAGCCTCACGAACACATCCCGCCCGCGGTCGTCGGTGCCGAACCAGTGCTGCCACGATGGTGGATTGGGCGGGCTGCCGCGCGGGTCGGTCAGGCTTTCGTAAGGGCTGTAAGGATAAGGCGGCATTAAGACCCAATTGCTCTGTTCGGCAACCTTAAACTGCTGCTTCAGTGTGCGATAATTCGCTTCGCCGTAAATATCCTGCCCGAAATAACTGCCGGGATAGTATTTAAAAACTGGAAAATGCAACCGGCCGTTGTAAGACACCAGCAGCGCCTTGTTATTCATCAGCAGCGGGGCTAAAAAGGAAATTATATAGGCTATGACTATTATGATAAACGAGTAATAACCGCGTTTTATCGAACGGAAGCGCTTGAGTCTCTTGCGGAACAGCGATACCGATTTATAGCCGGTTGGGGTAGTATTTTCGCTCATTGCGTCTCCCTATTTAAACCTGATGCGCGGGTCAATGAGCGCATAAGCGATGTCGGATAGAATGTTGCCAAGCAGCCCTAAGACCGCCCCGATGGCTAAAAAGCCCAGCGTAATGGGATAATCCCGGTTGAGAATCGAGTTGTATGCCAACAGCCCCATTCCGTGGATGTTGAAAGTGCGTTCGATGAGCATTGAGCCGGCGAAAATTACATTGATGATATGTCCGATGCCGGTCGAAAGTGGTATAAGCGAATTGCGCAGGGCGTGGACGAAGATAACCCGCTTTTCAGGCAGGCCTTTGGCGAAAGCCGTGCGGACATAGTCCTGCCCGATGTTCTCGATCAGCGAGTTTTTCATCATTATCGTCAGCACAGCAAACGAGCCGACCAGATAAGCGAAGACCGGCAAGATAGTGTGATGCACCTGGTCCACAATTTTGCCCCACCACGACAGGTCATACCAGTTTTCGCTGCGGAATTCGCCTAAGGGGAAGACATCCCAGAATGAACCGCCGCCCAGCAGCACGAGCAGCACTAGTCCCGCCAGCCAGCCGGGCGTCGAATAACCTATGAAGACCGTTACGCTCGACAGCAGGTCGAACTTTGAGCCGTGTTTAACGGCTTTGAACACGCCCAGTGGAATGCAGATGGAATAGGTCGCTATCATCCCGATGAGTCCGAAGTAGATAGAAATCGGGAAACGGGCTTTGATGACATCCCAAACCGGCTCGGCATAGACATAGGAATGTCCGAGGTCGAGATGCAGGACATTCCACAGCCAAATCGCATACCGTATGGGGATGGGTTTGTCCATATTGTAGAATTTCTTCATCTCTTCCATCGCTTCGGCGGGGATGGTGATTTGCCCGAGTTCGCTGCCGGAAGCGCCGCCGCCGACCTCGGCCGACCCGCCCATCTGCGCCATTCCCGCCTTTAGTTTCATTATCTCCTGTTCGAGAGGTCCGCCGGGGACGATTTGCAGGATGCAGAAGACAAGAATGGTAATGCCGAGGAAGGTCGGGATTATCAGCAGAAAGCGGCGGATAAAGTAACTGGCTAAACCGCCCATAATTGTTGTGTATTAGTTAGGTTGTTTATAAGCATTGTGTTAGGGTGATGATATTTCCTAATTGCGCGCCGTTTAGCGCGCGTCATTCCCGCGCAGGCGGGAATCCAATCAAGTAGGTCGGATTCTTGAATCCGACACAAGAAGGGTTATCACAAATTGTGATGACCTCCTAAAATCCCATTTTCTGTTTCTTAACAGGCTGTGGAGGCAGCATTAATTGGTGAATAGCCATAACCAACTTTTTAATTTGCTCATCGTGACCGCCTATACGCTGCTCCAATTCTATCAACTTTACTTCTAATTCGCGAGTCGTAGTTGCGATTTCGCGCAGTTTAACGAAAGCACGCACCACGAACACACTGACTGCAACTGCCCGTTCTGAGTTCAACACAGTCGCAGCCATTATAGCCCCATGTTCAGTAAAAACATAAGGAAGACTGGGCGAGAATTTTAGCTTACTGAGGTGGACGCATTTTGCGACCACCTCATCACGCTCAGTAGAGGTCAGACGAAACAGAAAATCTTCCGGGAAGCGGGATTGATTTCTATGGACCTGTGCGTTTAGTCTTTTAGTCTCGATTCCGTATAATTCCGCCAGGTCGCGGTCTATCAGGACCTTCTTGCCACGAATCAGCAGGATACGCGACTCGATTCGTTCGACAGGTATTATGCTTGAGTCTGAGAACAAATGTTACTCATTACAAATAATAGAATAATAATTGGATGTTTATTGTTGTCATTTAGTTTGAACGATTAAATCTTCTTGTCGATAACCGAATTCACTTAAAATCCTTTTCGCAAGTCCAACTGTGCCATCACCTGTAAATTTGGTCCGAATCCAAAATCTTGAATTTCCAATCCTTTTGGGTGCCTCTAAATCTCGCCCATTATAACTAAAATAAGTGATATTATCGCGATGACCTCTTATTCTAAAGACTTTCTCAAAATCGTTAGGATGTTTATTGAATATAATTTCGGCTACTTTGACTAAAAGTTCATATTGTCTATTTATTATGTAAGACTCTCCAAACAAAGTAAATTCTGTAAAATTCTTTCCAATATAACCTCCATCCTTTTTAAGTGGCTTCTCTTTAGTTTGCTCATCTTTATTTTCCTGATTAGACGAAATGGTTCTAGTCTGAATCGGTGGAGATATTGGTGGTTGATCTTTAGGAATTCCTGCATTGATTGCTTCTACTGCTTCTTCGATCGTCACATCATATCCAAACTTCTCTCTGACAAGTTTTTGTAATGCTTGAACAGGACTGTTTGTAGGATATTTTTTTACAAAGTTTTCAGCATCAGGAATCAATTGCCGTATTTGCCTGCTTCTCTCAGTAGCCTTTAGACGCTCTTCTGCCAATTTCCTTGTTGATCCGTCTTCTATGGCTTCTTTTGATAATATAAAGAACAAATCAGACTCATCTATCACTGCAATAAAATCAAATTCTTGAAACAGTTTCTCACCAAGACTACTTGCAGGAGTATAAGTCAGGTAAAATCTCCATATTCTGCCGTCGGTTATTAAACCAAACGGCGCTGAAAACTTGCGCAGATAATTCTCAAGTTGTGTTTCAGTTTCAGTTAGAAGTTTATGATAAGTCGACCAATATCCAATAGGTTTTATCTCGATGAATACTTGATGCCTATTATTAATGAGCAATCCAATATCTACCTTGCCTTTATCTTCATTCGGCACGGCGACATACTCGGTGCTCACCTCTTTGGGATTCCAGATATCCCAGCCCAGCGCCTTAAGAACGCGCGCTACTAGCGAAAAACGGATATGTTCCTCGTTCTGATAGAAGTCGCCTGCAAGAAGTTTGGCTCGAATGTCTGATAGGGCTTCCTTTAGTGTTTCGTCCGGCATAATAAACCTCACGGATAAGGTTGAAACTACTGAAGTTTTATTATCGATTTAGAACTTTAGTCTGGTTTCCCGCCTGCGCGGGAAAGACGCGCCTTCGGCACGTTCGACGGCAACCCTATTGCGTCAGGTGCATAAACACCTGACGCAACACTACTTCTTTCGCTATCGACTATAGCGAGTCGAAAGCGGGCAAAGCACGACCTATAATATAATCAAATTTTGCCGGACTTTTACTCTTTTATAGTATATTGCTGCCCGTGAGTTTTGTTGTATTCAGGCCAATACATTACATCGGTTTCTCCGACAGGAAAATTGATGGACTTGTCTTTGCGGGCTTTTTCGAGAGCCTTTTCCTTTTCCGGGTCGAGCCACCATAGCGAAAGCGCTGACCGCCAGTCGCCGGTGCGGGTGAAATAGTATTCCGGAGCGTCGAGCTTGCTCCAGTAAAGGATGCGGTGGAAGGGCGCATACCATGCTAAAGCGAAGGGCTGGATGTCCATCAGGATGCGGTCGATGCGGCGGATGATTTTTACGCGCTCTTCCTGGTCGAAGGTTATATTATAGACTTTGCAGAGCGAGTCAATTTCGGGGTTCTTGACGCCGGCGAGGTTGTTGGTGTTCTCGACATCGGCGGTCCAGGACGACACATCGTTCTCTGGATTGGGGAAGAACAGTCCGCCCCACGACTGCCAGTGGATGATGAACTTGCGCTCGTTGACCATCTTAAACAGCGTCGAACCTTGGGTTTGTTTCAAGTTCAACTTGATGCCGACCTTTTTTAGATCTTCTTGGAAGACTGTGAATATGCGCTCGGAGCCGACCGACGCATAAGCCAGTTCCAGTTCGATGGTCTGCCCTTTAGCGTTGGTCAACCAGCCTTCGGCGTTGCGCTTATTCCAGCCGCATTCAGCCAGTAGTTTCACGGCTAAATCGGGGTCGTAGCGGTATTTGGGATTGTCGGGGTTCTCGTAAATCCCGCCGGGGAAGTAACTATCGAGGAAGGTGTATTCTTTGAAGAATAGTTCGTTGTTTAATTTTTCGCGGTTTAAAAGGTGCACGATGGCTTTGCGCATACGGATGTCGTTGAACGGTTCGACGCGCATATTGAAGACGACGCCGCTGATGCCTTGCGGGTCGTCGTTGTAAATTTTGCGTTTTTGGACTAACCCGCGTTTGACATTATCGAAGTCGCACTCTTCGCGCCACCACTGGGCGCGTCCGACCTGATAAAAATCGGTCTCGCCCTTCTTGAACTTCTCGAACATCAGTCGTTCGTCGTTCACTACGACGAATTTCAGGCGGTCGAAGTTGCCGACGCCTTTGCCTTTGGGATTGTCTTTGTCCCAGTAGTCTTGCCGTTTGCGCAGCGAGAGGACTTTCTGCTTGATGATTTTATCGTGTTCGATTTCATAAAGACCGCTGCCGGGCGGCATTTTGAATTGAAATTCTTTCATATAGTTTTCGCCGCCGGAAGCGATATATTTCGCCGGCAGAATATTCATTCCGCCGAAGTATATGAAAAAGCGCCAGTTGAGTTCTTTGCAGCTCACACGGATGATGTAGGGTGATTCGGCGACCGGCTCATCGAATTTACTCCATAAGATATTTGAATAAGGCGCGAGGATTTTTTCATCGACGCGTAGTTTCCACGAGGCGATGACATCCTCGGTGGTTACGCGGCTGCCATCGGCGAAGCGGGCGCGCGGGTCGAGGCGGAACCAGAAAGTCTGCTTGTCCTCGGATATTTTCCAGTGGGTCGCCAGCCCGGGGACATACTGCATCGTCATCGAATGGATGCCCATCAGGCTCTCATAGACTAGGTTGTCGATGAGGTAGATAAATTCGCTGTTCGAGTCCTTGCCGATGGTGCGCAGAGTGGCGGGGAATTCAAAGATTGCCATAGTGAAGGTCCCGCCTGGCACAGCGCGCGGGTCGCCGATGCCTTCGTAATCGGCGTTAGTTAGCCAGCCTTCGCCGGTGAAGCCTTCGCCGCCTAACTCGGCCGGCACATCCGGCAGCGCGCCTGGCGGTGTGTCAACTTTCTCGTAATGCACTTTTATCCCCGGCCGCTCGCCGCTGCCGCAGCCAATGACGGTAAATACAAAAACCGTGAATAGTAAGACAAATCTGGAGAGATTGTGAAAAGTGTAATTGAACATCGAAAACTCCTTTCGGGAAATTTCTTAGTGTATTGGAATTATGTTATTAAAATACAGTTTATTACGAATGATGTTAAAGTAGTAAAATTCAACTTTTTTGATTTTTAATCTGCAAAACTCTCGACTTTAATATGCTCTCTTCATTAATTTATAATTAATCCAGTTTATCTGGAGGTGGAAGGTTTAGCGTCTTTGCAAACGACCCCGAAAGGGGTTGTTTGTTTTTGTGGTAACCACTTTCTACCATAACAATCTATATTACTTAGAAAATAGACGATTTTAGATCAAGAAATGGACTATATATACATTATTGACTATATGGACAACATTAAGGCTGTTAGCGCTCAAGACTATTTCCATCTTCGGTTGCACCGCGCAGCGGGATGACGATTCCTCTGTTTTCTAGCGCTATATCAAGCGTAAGATGTCGTCATCCTGAACGAAGTGAAGGATGACATACGACAGGACTTTATTGACACAACACGAGCGCTTGATGAACCATAATCCCCACCGCAACGCCCAAATTAAGCGACTCTCCCCGTCCGGCGCCGGCAATCTTGGCGCGCTTATCTGCTAATTTCAATTCATCAGGGGATAATCCCCGGCTCTCATTGCCGAAGAGCAAAATCATCCGTTCTGAATGTATTATATTTGTTTCGACTTTGCCGTGGGCGACGGCCGCCCAGATGACTGCGCCGTATTTTTTGAAGCGAAGAATTTGCGAACGTAAGTCGTCGAAGCGCGCTACTGGAACGCGGAATGTCGCGCCCATTGCGCCGCGCAGAGCCTTCGGGCCGAAGGGGTCGGCGGAGCCTACACTGAGCCAGACTTCGTCCACGCCAAAATAATCCGCTGTGCGTATGACGCCGCCCAAATTGCCTGGATCCTGCGCGGCTATCAAAGCCACAATCAATTTGAATGGGTCGAATGGATTTCGCAGCCGGACATCGACTTGTTCGCTGACTACTGCGATGCCCGGCGGCGTTTCCATATCCGATATTTGCCGCATCACACGCGAACTAACCGGTCTAATTCGACACCCGACAGAGCGCAGTCGATTCAATAATTCCCTGTTGTCTTCAGCAAATTCACCGGTGAACCAGCCGCAATTCAGCCCAAGATGTTCTTTTAAGCCTTCTTCGACGAGTTTAGCGCCTTCCAACAGCATACCGAGCGAGCCAAAGCGGCGTTCCTCGCGCTTACCCCAGCGTAAAAGCCGTCGCTCGGCCGAAGTCAGACGGTCGATATTGGGTTGAAACGGTTCGGAAGTCATAATATATTTATTTTAGAGCAGGTTGTTTTCGACTATTTTTCTATAGGAGGACAGGTATCTCTGTCCAATCTTGCAGACGGGCAGGGACGCCCGTCCTCCTTAACTGATTGGCAGGAACGCCTGCTCTACCGTTATTTGCTACACCGACGGCAGTTTCACGCCGCACTTTGCCGCTGTTTGTTTAGCGGTTTCGTATCCGGCATCGGAATGGCGTATGACGCCGGTCGCCGGGTCGTTCCAGAGGACGCGAGCAAGTCGTTTGGCGGCTTCCGGCGTTCCATCGGCGACGATTACCATTCCGGCATGCAGCGAATAACCTATGCCGACGCCGCCGCCGTGATGGTATGACACCCAACTCGCCCCGGATACCGCATTCACTAACGCGTTCAAAATAGGCCAGTCGGCGACTGCATCCGAGCCATCCAGCATCCCTTCAGTTTCTCTAAAAGGCGAAGCCACCGATCCGGTGTCGAGGTGGTCGCGTCCGATGACAATCGGCGCGGCTAACTCCCCCTTGGCGACCATTTCATTGATAGCGAGACCGAACTTGTGCCGCTCGCCCAAACCTAACCAGCATATTCTCGCCGGCAAGCCTTGGAATGCTACTCGTTCTTCAGCCATTTTTATCCAGCGGCGCAGCGGTTCGTCATTCGGGAATAATTCAAGGACTTTGGCGTCGGTCTTATAGATGTCTTCTGGACGACCGGACAGCGCTGCCCAGCGGAAAGGTCCCTTGCCCAAGCAAAACAACGGTCTAATAAATGCCGGGACAAAGCCGGGGAAGGCAAAAGCCCGCTCGGCGCCGCCCTTTTGCGCTTGCGCCCGTAAGTTGTTGCCGTAGTCGAAAGTCGCGCTGCCTCTATCCATCAATGTAACCATCGCATTTAAATGGCGCACCATTGTGGCATAGGCGCGTTTTATATATTCACCGGGGTCAATAGAGCGCAATTCGTTGGCTTGGGCGTAGTTTAGTCCGGCAGGCACATAACCGTTGAGTTCATCGTGAGCGGAAGTCTGGTCGGTGAGGGCGTCGGGGGTGATGCCGCGCTGAACGAGTCTTTGCAGAAGGTCGCAGGCATTAGCCAGGACACCAATGGAAATCGCTTGTCCTTTGGCTTTAGCAGCAAGCGCCTGATCGATGGCTTGGTCGATGTTTTCAGTCGATTTGTCGAGGTAGCGGGTAGCCAGCCGGCGCTGAATTCGCTCTGGATT
>VGIO01000097.1 GCA_016867855.1 Calditrichota bacterium | reverse complement strand
TCTTCTTCACCCGGCTAAAGAATGAGCTAATTACAAAAGTGATGATTAATCCAGAAAACTCAGACCATGGCAAGGCGGACGAGGGCGTCCGCCTTGCCATCAGTTAATCCAACATTTTTGCAATTACCTCGAATGACAAGTTCAAGCTTTGACACAGCGCTGCTGCTATGTCAAACGTAAGACGTCGTCATCCTAAACGAAGTGAAGGATCTCGTCCTAAAGACTTACTTATCCATACGAGATCCTTCGCTTCGTCAGGATGATACGCGACATTGCACAATTGACATAACACTAAGTTCTGAATAACTCGCGCTTGTGTTGACTGAAAACCCTGTTATTTTAAAACGATTATCCTGCGATAATTTGGCGAATTATCCAAATTCGCTTCCAAAATGTATTCTCCGCTGGACAAATCCGCGCTCGATATAGCGAAGCGATGAAAGCCGGAGAATATCCTGCCCTCAAAGATGTTCATAACTAACCGACCTCTCATATCGTATATATTTAGCGACAACTCAGCCGGTCTTGGCAGGCTTATGTTCAGTCGGGTCGTTCGATTGAAGGGATTGGGATATGCCCGGCTGATAGCGAAGTCTGTCGGTTGCAATTCGGTTTCGATTACCGAGCCAAGCACTGTAAACTGCCACTGATGTTCCGCCGTTCCCTCATAGAATCCGTCATCGACCAGCGCCCGCACTATGTAATCGCCGTCGCGGTTGAAGCGGCGGCGGAATTCGCGTCCTTCGCCGGATTGAACAGCATTGACAAACCAGGTATAACGCAATCCGTGTCCGTCCGCGTCTTCGGCTGTTACGCTGAATAAAACTTCCGAATCGCCCGCGACATTAACGAGCGTGTCCGGCGACCAACCGGTAATGAGCGGCCGATGGTTCAAGTTGCGGAACATCGCGCCGATATCAGCGCGCGTGCCGTCCGGGTCGCGCGGCGTGCCCGGATCGCCGGCGTTTATGACCGGCGAATTCTCCAGCGGATGAAAATCATATTCCGCCGGATTGGTGAATTGCGGATCGGCGGATATATCGTTGAAACCCGCTTCGACGCCTTCATAACCGCGCAAATTTGCCCAAACATCGTTATAACTCATCGTCAACACGATGCGGTCGGAAAATATCCCCGACGACCGACTCTGCATTACTATATTATTCACCACCACGGCGGAACTATTCGAGAAATAAATACCATATTGATTGCTCTGGATGACATTGTTGTTGGTCAAATTGGCGCCCGTGCAGCGATAAATCCAAATCCCCGGACCATTAGTCGAGGCGACGATATTGCGATATAATTGAACATTGTTGCTCTCCCATATCGAAATGCCCCGTGTATTGGCTAAATCGATGATGTTCTCGCGAATGCTCACAGCGCCGGCGGCGTTCAAATAAATACCGCAATCGCGGGCGCCGATAATCTTGTTATTGGTTAAAATTGGAATCGAGTTCTCGACCACGCCGATGCCGTATTCACCGCACTGGACAATCGAACAATTCGCAATTGTCGGACGGCTCTGCCCGGTGACAGCAATGCCTGTGCCGTTGATTAATCCCACAATACATTTGGCCGCCTGTCCCGTCGAACGGACGAATCTTAAGGCTGCGTTGTCGCAGTTGGACAGACGCGAGTTCTCGATGCGTATTTCGCTGTCAGTCGCCTCGATGGCTCGATAGGCTGATTGTATAACGCAAAAGTCGAACCGGCTGCCGCGCGCGCCCAAACCCGACAGGGCTATAGAACGCCACGAACCAGGCTGCGCATTGTCGGATATGATGTAAATCGAATCCCGCTCGGCGCCAACAGCCCAAATCACACCTGCGACATCGAAACGAAAATTGCCGGTGAAACGCACTGTCACACCCGGTTCGATAATGAGGCTGTCCTGCGCGCGCAAGGTGATATTACCGACGACTAACCACGGGCTGAGCGCCCGCGACCAACGCCCGCGCACTTCCCCAGATACGCGCTGTTCGGCTGATAGCGAGCCGACATATAAGCACAATCCAACTGCTAATAAGTTTATGAACCATTTCCTCTTCATCCCTTGCTCCTGTTTTAAATCTAGTTCTCGAGCCGTATTTAAATTTAATACGGCGCGGCTGTCCCCGGCGCTTGAATAGCCGCGTCGAAACCAATCGGCGCCGGCTGCGAAGTCAAATCGATAGTCAATAAATATAGCGCTAAAATTACCGAATTCATTTTCGTGAAATTTATTTTCTCCGGCCTGTCGCTGATTTGATGATAATCACTGTGAAAACCGCTGAAAATATGCGCCGTCGGTATCTTTAAATTATGAAAGGGCGCGGCGTCGCCAAAATGCCGAAAAGAATTCACCGGTTGGACATTCAACGCCAATAATGGATGCATTTCGCCGGCGATTTTCTTAAGTATTTCACCCAATTTCGGCGCGCCGGCTGAGTAGTATCCTGCCAGATAACCTTCCGGCGGTGTTTTGCCCGCCCCGACATCACGCATATTAGAATACCCGTCCCGTCCAATCATATCGACATTCACCATCGCCACCAGGCTGTCTTCTAAAAACGGTAGATGCTGACAGAAATACTTCGACCCCAAAAGTCCATCTTCCTCGCAGGAAAAAGCGACAAAGTATATCGACGCGCCAGGCCAAGCCATGCGGATATCCTGCCAGCGGCGCGCCAGTTCCAACATCCCGGTTATCCCGCTGGCATTGTCGTCAGCGCCCGGATAATAGCCGCCGAATTTGGCACGTCCCAAATGGTCGTAATGCGCGCCGATTATTACAATCCGACCGTTAGCGCCCGGAAAATAACCTGCAATATTATATGTTCGCAACGGCGATTTGGACTTAAAAGTAATCGATAACGCCGCCCGTATATCCAATGTGTATCTGTTATTTAAACTATCGCTTCCTAGCGAATGTTTCTTTACAATATTGGCTAATTCGGAACTGCGGCAATAGACGACCGGGAACTCCGCTTCGCTGTGCGCCAAATCATAGATCGGTTCCGATGATTGTTTGAACTTATCGTCTAATTCCTTGACATCCCTTAAAGAACTTATTGTGTCAGCATATACGACAATCAGCATAACCGCGCCGGCGCGCTGAGACGCGGCGGCTTTGAAGGCTGCCGCTGAGCGAGGTCCTATTTCATTTCTCTGCGCATCGCTGCCGGCTAAAACCGCTGCCACTGCCCCAGACTTTAAGTTTGCATAATCATTGCGATTTTTATCCGGTATCGACAGCCCATATCCGCAGCATATAATTTCACCGGCTGTCGCAATATCGCACAGCCGGGTCGGGACAAAGAGAAATTCATCGCCCCACTCCAAAGTATCTGTCCGTTCGCCAGTATAAACAATGAATTTAACGCCTTCGACCGTGTCGATAAGACCGCTGGAAACCGGCGCTTCTTGATGATAACTTCCATCGAACGCTGGTTTTAAATTCAGCGAGCGCATTCGCGCCGCAATCCAATCGGCTGTCCGGTCGGCTTCCAGCCCTGGCGCGTTCCGGCCAGCCAGTTCAGGCGAGCAGAGAAATGCCAAATCGTGCTTCAGACGGGCAATCGCGGCGATATCGGACAGTTCCTCCGCCAAAACCGTATAAAGAAAAGCCGAAAAAGAGAAAATTAAGAAAAAAATTGAATTTGTTTGATTTTTCAGCGAATTTCTCAAGAATCTGATGTTTCGCACTTGCGATATTATAATATAATATACATATCGACTATTCAATAGAAAACTCCCAAACTTATCAATAATCTATGACGCCAATTTTGCTGCCGGCGCCGGTCGATGTCAATTTGTTTGCGCAGCGGATGCCATTTCTGCCCGACTGGCGCGGCATTCTCCTCGATTTACTAAATAAATTGGACTTCACCCGGCCGCAAGAAGTTATACATAGGTCGCCGACGCTGGATTTGTCTATATTTATCGATACCAAGCCTAAGCATCCGCAAGGTTATTGGCTGGAGATAAAAACCAGTCAAAATAAACCGGAAATCTGTATTCGAAGCCAGACCAAAGACGGCTTGCGCAACGGCTGCGCGACCCTGCGTCAGATTCTCCTCCAAAGCGAAGACCACCTCCCTACGGTAGTGATCGACGACTATCCTGCGTTCGAACAGCGCGGCGTTATGCTGGACATCTCGCGCGACCGCGTCCCGCTAATGCCGGATCTGCTGCATACCGTTGACGACTTAGCCGCATTGAAAATCAACTGCCTGCAACTTTACACCGAGCATACATTCGCTTACAAGACTCACCAAATAGTCTGGCGCTACGCTTCGCCGATTACGCCAACTGAAATCCAGCAACTTGACGCTTATTGCCTGTCGAAAGGCATTACCCTAATGGCTAATCAAAATTGTTTCGGCCATCTTGAGCGCTGGTTGAAGCATCCCGAATATATCCATTTAGCAGAGACGACCGGCCAATGGCAATGCCTCGGACGCGCCCGCCACGGTCCGTTCAGCCTCTGTCCCATCGACCCGCGGTCGGTCGATTTCATCGAAAACCTCCTTCAGCAATTATTGCCGAACTTCGCTTCTCATATCGTCAATATCGGCTGCGATGAAACCTTCGATGTCGGACAGGGCCGCTCAAAGGCTGCCGTCGAAGAATATGGTTTCGCCAAAATCTATGCCGATTTCATCGATAGAATTCAGCATATAGCATCTGAAAATGACTTTGCATCCCAATTTTGGTCCGATATTGCCTTGTCGCACCCGGAGGCTCTGGATTATCTATCCAAAGACTTGACCGCGCTGGTCTGGGGCTATGAGCCGGATGCGCCTTTTGAAAAATGGTGCGAAACATTGCAGGCTAAAGGCTTCCAGTATTGGGTTTGTCCGGGGACGAGCGCCTGGCGCTCCATCACCGGACGGACTTACGAACGGATGGCTAACATTCAAGCCGCTGTGCAGCAAGGTCTAAAGTCCGACGCCAAAGGCTGTCTCATAACCGACTGGGGCGATGACGGACATCGCCAGCAATGGCCTGTCTCGCTTATCGGGCTGACCGAAGGCGCCGCCCGCACATGGAATTGCTCGGTGGATCCGAATCCGCAAGCCATATCTTTGTTCGCCTTCGGCGACGCTTCCGGCAAAACCGCGATGTGGCTTAATGATTTAGGCGATGCCGACTTGGAAATCCGCCGCGCCGGCGGTTCTCCAAATTCAGCGCTATTGCGCAATGCCTCCGCTTTGTTCATAGACCTGCGCACGCCTTTGCAAAGTCAACAATTCATCGGTTCGACCAAACAATGGCAAAATGTCTTCGACCGCCTCAAAGACCTTTCCAAAACTATTCCAACAAATATCGCGCCGATTATCTCCGCGGAACTCGAACATACGCTCGCGGTAGCGCTTTTTGCGGCTGAACGCGCCGTCGAAAGACGAAAACAGAAGCCGTTAAGTCCAGCCCTAAAACGCAAATTTTGCGACGCTCTGCAAAATATTATCGCCGAACATAAAAGACTCTGGTTGAACCGTTCGCGTCCGGGAGGTTTGGCGGACAGCGCCGCTCATTACGAAAAGATTTTACAGGAATTGCAATGTTAAAAACGAAAAAAAGTCGCCTGATAGCCGGTTGTATGACCGGCACATCCATCGACGGCATCGATGCCGCGTTAGTGCGCGTCGAAGGCGCCGGACTGAAAATCAAAGCCGAATTTGTGCGCGGCATCAGCCGAGCCTTCGGCGAATGGGCGGAGGTTATGCAATTCTATGCGTCGCAACTCCCCCTCGTCTCAAGAGAAGTCGCCCAACTGGCGGATGTCGCCGCCGAAGAGCATTGCCGGGGTTTGCGCGAATTGCTGCAAGGCATAGTTCCCGACCTCATCGTCATCCACGGACAAACAGTCTATCACAAACCGCCCCTGTCCTGGCAACTAGTCAATCCCTGGCCGGTCGCGGTGGTGTTCCAAACGCCGGTTTTATACGACTTGCGCGGCGCCGACATCGCCGCCGGCGGACAGGGCGCGCCAATTACGCCTATCGCCGATTTTATTCTTTTCCGCGAGCCTTCGGAAAACCGCATTGTCGTCAACCTCGGTGGCTTCTGCAACATCACCCATCTGCCAAAATTCAAAGATGAAAAGAGCGATTTGTATAAATGGCTGAGTCTGGCGCGGGGAGAAGATGTCTGTGTCTGCAACCGGCTTTTAGACGAAGCGGCAAGATTAGTTTTGAAGCGCGTCTGCGACCTGGACGGCGCCAACGCCTTACAAGGTCGAATCGACGCCGATTTATATCAGAAATTGATGAAAATTCTAAACTGGCAAACCCGCGTCAGGCGGTCGCTCGGAACCGGCGATGAACTACAACGACGCTTAAAAAAATGGGCTTCAAAACTATCGGCAAGTGATTTCTTACGCACGGCTTGCGCGGCTGTGGCACAAACTATAGTCAACGCCGGCGCCTCTGCCGACCGTCTGATAATCGCCGGCGGCGGCGCTAAAAACCGCGCTCTGTGGGCGGAAATAACCTCCCGCTCGCCGGCGCCGGTCGCCTTAAGCGACGACTTCGGCATCCCGGCGGCTTATCGTGAAGCCGCAGCAATGGCGGTCCTGGGCGCGCTATGTCAAGACCGCGTGCCAATCACGCTAACTAACATCACCCAAGCCAAGCGTCGAACCATCGCCGGCTGCTGGTGCGATGTCCGAATGCCTGGTTAAAACAATTTTGAGTTTGATTTTAATTCAAAATCAATTATATTAAAACATATTAGTCATTGCTGTATCGACAAGTAATGTTGGCATAGTTAATATGTCATCCTGAACGAAGTGAAGGATCTCGTTCCCGCTTCCCCAAAAGGGATTCTTCACTGCGTTCATAATGACAAAGTATGCGCTAAACTATATTGTCAATATAATTAGCATCAGCATCAGCATCGGCATTAACATTAGCCATTAATCATTTAAAGCAGCGCTGCCGAAAAATAATCCCAAAATAAATCCCGGTGGCTCGATACGGCTCGACATCGGCTGTGCGCAGCACAAACTCCCCGGCTGGACTGGAGTTGACATCCTGCCTGGACCGGGCGTGGACATCGTCGCCGACCTCCATTCGCTGCCGTTCGGCGACTCGACGGTGGACATCCTGCACACCCGCCACACGCTCGAACATATCGCCGACCCGCTGCAGTGCATCGCCGAGATGTATCGCGTCGTCAAGCCCAGCGGGCGAATCATCGTCATCGTCCCACACTACTCCAACCCAGCCTACTGGGCAGACATAACCCATAAACGCCCCTTCGGTGTCAGAACATTCGAATATTTCGATTTGGAATACGCCAGACGAGCCGGGTATCCGATTTATAAATCGAACATTAATTTTAAAACGCATAAAACTGAATTGACTTATTGGCCTGGTCGTATTCAATTCCACGGACGATTAAAGCGGGCTTGTTTATTGATGTTAGATAAGATTTTTTCAGGATTGGCAAATTTAAATCCGCGTCTATGCGAGAGAACCTGGTGCTTCTGGGTGGGGGGATTTTATGAAGTAACTTTCGAATTAGAACCCATTAAATAAGAATATGCCGCCAATACGACTTGATATCGGTTCGTCGTTCAGCAAACTCACCGGTTATATCGGGATTGATGTTCTGCCTTCTAAAGGCGTGGATATAGTTGCCGACGCTTGTAATTTGCCAATAAAGACATCTTGTGTCGCTGAAATATACTCATCATACTGTTTGGAACACATTTTTGACCAATTAGCCGTCATTCAAGAAATCCACAGAGTCTGTCAACCGGATGCTAATGTTAGATTGATATTACCCCATTTTTCAAACCCATCCTATTACGACGATTTAACGCATCATAAACTTTACAGCGCTCGGAGTTTTGAACATTTTGACCAAGCTTTGCACACTTTAACCGGCTATCCCAATTATCTGCCTCAAATTAATTTAAAGACGCTTAGCGCTGAGTTACGCTGGTGGCCGCCGCAAGTTATAGAACGGAAAAAACCTATTCGTCGAACTTTGCTGAAAATTCTAAATGCCATAATCAATCGACTGGCGAACGCGTATCCTTTTTTTTGTGAACGGATTTGGTGTCGCTGGGTAGGTGGATTTTACGAAATCGATTTCAATCTGAAGGTAGTGAAATAGAATAATAACTATTTATATTGGATTTGATATGCGGTTTAAGGTCTATTTTATCATTCTTTATTCTTTTCTTTTATCCCTAAAGACCTTCGCCCAAACTGAAGTTTCAGGCGCTGTCGCAGGTGTATGGGATAGAGAAAATTCGCCTTACATTGTAATCGATCACATCACTGTTCAAGCTAACAACCAGTTGACCATCCAGCCGGGTGTCGAAGTCCTATTTAGGGGCTTTTTCCGGCTCTTCGTCAACGGTCGAATAAACGCCGAAGGCACAGCCGTTAATCGAGTTCTCTTCACGGTTGAACGCGGCAATCAACGCTGGAACGGCGTTCGACTCATTCAAGCCCAAGGCGAAAATAGATTCGTCTATTGCCGATTTACCGACAGTCGTCAAACTGTCGCATATCCCGATGTAAATTCCCATGGCGGGGCAATTTACGCTGTTACTAGCCGTGTAATTGTCCAGCATTGTGAGTTCGAGCGCAATCAAGCCACTGGTCAGGGCGGCGCGGCGAAGTTTGAAGATTGCACCGGTGAATTCACGGATAATCATATAGCCAATAATTTAGGATTCACTGAAATATTATGGTTTGTAAGATCCGAGATGCCAATTTTGCGTAATATTGTGGAAAACAATGTAGGCGACCACGGTTCGGGAATTTTAGTATGGAGCGCTTCGCCGTTAGTCGCCGATAATATACTACGGTTTAATCGTTCCAATCTACAACGCTGGGGCGCCGGTCTATATTTCGTCTATCAGTCGAATTCGAATGTTGTTAATAATTTACTCTATCAAAACAATGGCGGCGCCCTATATGTCGGTTACGGCGCCCGCATTACGATAGACCATATGACATTGGTCGATAACATCGGACGCTGTGGAGTCTTGGTTGTTGAAAATGCGAGTATTACTGCCACAAATTCGATATTTTGGAATAATGAAAATACTGATTTTTGGCGGGCAAACGGCAACGAACGCGTTCAATTGACATTTACAAATGTTCAAAATGCCGGCGGTAGTCAAGTTGACCAGACTTGCATTTCTGCGGATCCTCTCTTCGTCAATTCCAGAGATGGCGATTATCATTTAAGACCTAACTCTCCCTGCCTCAATACCGGCAATCCTAATTCACCGCCTGACCCGGACGGCAGCCGCGCTGATATGGGCTATATTTATCCTGTTAGGGATCGTATTCAAGCCGATACTGACAGCCTGAATTTCGGAATTGCCGCCCTAAACCTTCGCTATCAGATCGCCTTTCGAATCGCGCTCCTCACTTTCGAAGGAAATATCCCGCCTGTAGATCTTAGAATAAATATCCCGAATGACGTCGATTGGTTGACAGTTGTGCCGGATGAGGTTAGAATAGAACCTAATGACACTCTGCAATTTACTGCTACTCTTCACCTGCCCCCAAATTTAGATATCGGTGAACACCGCTCGACCATCAATGTCTTCGTTAATGACGAATGGCAGCCTCGCCTCATAATCCCCGTTTGTTGCTTCGCTGTCCAAGGCTTCGGCAGCATCCGGGGTTATGCTATCGATACAGAATCGATGAACGGTATTCCCAATGTTGCAGTCCGCTTCAGCGATTTACTGCAGGAAACATTAACCGATTCCACCGGCTTCTACACTATTGACCCTATTCCCGCCTGGCGCTACCGCATCTCGGTGGCGCAGCCGGATTTTCTTCCCTACGAGTCCGCTGAATTCGAAATTGAACCTGGTCAAGAAGTCTTCCGCGATGTTAATCTGTTGTTCGCGCGCTGCGCCGCCGGACAGGACTCCCTAATCGACACGCTCCGCGCCAACCGCACCGGCGAAAAGACTTTAAGCATTCGGAATATCGGCACCGGACCGATCGATTATAGCCTCACGCCGCATTTTCGGGAGAACGCCGACGAGCCTTGGTCGCTGTGCCAGACGATTTCAGCGTCCGAGATGACCGGAGACCGATTCATCTACGGCGCTGCCTTCGCTGAAGGAAATTTCTACCTCTCCGGCGCGGCTAATGAGCGCGGACGCGGGCGAATATATGTCCTCGACCGCAACGGCAATCTGCAACGTTTTCTCGACCAATTCATCCAGTCGCCGTGGGGAATTCGCGACTTGACCTGGGACGGCGAATTGCTGTGGGGCATCGACGGCGGCCGAATTTTCGGCTTCACACCGCAAGGCGAACAACGCGCAACTTTAGCCTCGCCACTCAATCCCGGCCGCGCCATCGCCTGGGATGAACAGCGCCAACTATTCTGGGTCTGCAATGTCTGGACCGACATCCTCGGCATCGACCGCCAAAGCCAAATCCTAAGACGCATTCCCCAGAATCAGGAACTGAACATCTATGGTTTATCCGACTTCGCAGGCGACACAAGCGGCTGCACTCTATATATTTCAGCCGCCGCCGGCATTCAGGGCGCGCAAATCTATAAAGTCAACCCGGAAACCGGCGAATACCGCTTGGCTGCCGATTTACAGACGCCGGAACTGCTGCGCGCCGGCGGACTTTCGATAATGACAGACTACGACCCGACGGCTTGGATGGCGGCTGTGATATTGGAAGGCGTCAACAGCGGCCCGGATATAATGAACGTTTATTATATGGCGCAAAGGAACGAATGGCTGGCTATCCCGGAGCCTGTAGGGACAATCGCCGCGCAATCGGCAGTCGAAGTTCCGGTTAGGTTCGACAGCCAAGGCCTTTCCGACGGTATGGAACTGCGCGGACAGATTGTCATCGAACACAACGGACGCGGCGAAAGTCTCATTGTGCCGGTTGTGATGCGTGTGAGCGAGCCGGCGGAAGTGAAAAGGATAAACAGCAATTTGCCGACTCGACTCGTATTACGATCAGTTTATCCCAATCCTTCGAATAACTCAGCGCGTATTACTTTTAGTCTTCATCAGAAGGAATACATAGATATTAGTTTAATCGACTTGAATGGACGGACTATCAAAAAATTATTGACCGGTGAAATTCAATCCGGTGAACATACTATTGAATTTGAAGCGACTGAATTGAGCGCTGGCATATATTGTATCAGAATGCAGGCAAATGATAAAATATATGTTTCGAAAATGGCTTTGATTAAATGAAACACTTTAGGTAATTGCAAAAGTGTTGGATTTATTAACTGATGGCAAGGAGGGCGCCCTCGTCCGCCGCATTCTATGCTTGGTTTTCAGCGGACGAGGGCGCCCG
>VGIO01000096.1 GCA_016867855.1 Calditrichota bacterium | reverse complement strand
AATAAAATAATCTCCAATCCTTTTCCGTTCAAATAATTCTTTAGGCGTAAATACCAATGGCTGGACCGGCAGATTACGATGCGGCGAAAAGACAATCCGAGCCGCCTCAACATTGCGCTCGAATCTGTTCTTTGTCGTCTCCTTCACTATGAACAGGTCTATATCGCTGTGCCGGGTCGGATTGCCGTAAGCATACGAGCCGTAGAGGATAATCAACTCCGGCTGGTATTCGCGCACCAGGATATCGACCACTTCGCGCAGGATAGGCTCGATATCGGCGCGGGTGCGGGTGTCGGTTTCAGTCATTTGTATCACTCTTCAGCATATTCATCAACCGGTCACCCTTTTCAATCAGCGCCTTCATTTCCTCGACCGATATATCCAACCTTCTTATAGGCGGATAGCGGTCTGTAACATAGAATCGTGAGACTATCCGACCATAAGGAATAAACTCCCTAAATCGACTGTCTCTCTGCGCGGCTTGATCAAGCAGCAGTTCGAGGTCGTGAGTTTTAACCAGTTCCCAACCGCGGGCGATAAGCCAGCCTTTGAGGCTCTTCTCAATTGCTTGTTGTAGTAGTAATCCAATCCGCGAAGCTGTCCCATTAGCATTGAATAGCAATTTCGCATTCAGCATATCGAGGTTGGCTTCTTCAAACCAGGCGGACTGCAACGGGCTCATAATGCCTCACTCTTTCGTATAGTTTCTCGCCTTTATTAAGGACAAGCCGGATAAAAGGGTCTTTCAAGGACAAACGCTCCTCTAATTCAGACGGAGCAAATACCTCCGGCTGGATGGAAATATCCCGTCCCGGTTTGTAGATTAGCGTTTTGACCGTTACAAACCGCATCAAATCGTCCTCTTTAGTCTCCTTCACGATGAGCAGATCTATATCACTATGCCGGGTTGGATTGCCGTAGGCATAGGAACCGTATAGAATTATCAATTCCGGCTGGTATTCGCGCACCAGGATATCGACTACTTCGCGCAGGATAGGCTCGATGTCGGCGCGGGTGCGGGTATCGCTTTGATGTGTCGAGAAGTCGGTTGCCATCGAGTGTTATTGGCCTAAATCGAAATCGTCCACCCGCCTTACGCCGTTAAACCAATTCCGCTCGACGGGCGCGCGCGGCAAAGCCTGATGATGCTGCAGCGTATCCAAAATCACTTCATCCACCCAGCAATTAGAGATTTCCGCGTCGATATAAGCAATAAATAGTATGAAACGATTATCCGGATGGTCGTTTCTTTGCAATTGAAGATTTTCGACCCTAAGCGCATTATTAATATAAAGACTATAGGTTTGGGTTTCCATCGAAAAAACGACTTCTATATCCAGCCACTCATTGGAATTGTATTGTCCGCAACTCTGAAAATTATTGGCATCGCGTGCATAAACATATCTATCCGCCCTAAATATTATATTGAAAGTGGTCCAAAGCCTTCCGTCCCCGCCTAAGACGCCAAAAGTTCCTCCCTCGTCCAATCTTATAAAGAACTGCAAAGTCCCCTGCGCCATTGGCGTATGCTGTAAATCCAAGACGCAAAAATTAGCGCCGTCATCCGGGTCGTGAAATTGGACGCTTTGACCGCCGGCGGGATTAGACATTTCATCGGAAACCCGCACCCATGATGTTCCTCCGGTGGTGTCCTGCCATTCACCGCCGGGAGGCTGTCCGACCTCATAATCCTCAAAGCCGTCGTAAAAGACATAGGTATTTTCAATGAACGCCCAAACCAGATTGCTATAGCCTGATTGGCGGTTGACATCGATGGCTTTCACCCGGTAGCCATACATTCGCTCAATTTCGATTTCGGAGTCAATAAAGGATGTGTGATTTCGCGGTGTTGTTCCGATTATTTCAAAGTCAGGCGCTTGACCTTGTTCCCAGGGGCTGCGCTCAATCACAAATTCCAATTCATCGTCTGAATTATCCCGCCAGTTGAGCCGCACCGTGCGTCCTGAAACCGCGGCTGTCAAATTCGACGGCGCCCGGATAGTATCACGCGACGTTATCACCACCGCTTCGTTCGACCAAATCGAGCGATAAACCGAATCCCGGACCCAGACAAACGATTGCAGCCGGTATGCGAACGTTGTCGTATGAGTCAGCCCCGTGTCGATAAAGGTCGTATCGTTGGCCGTGATATCCCTCACTGCCGCCCACTGGCCGTCCGGCAGTATCTTGCGCTCGAGTGTGAAGCCCGATTCGTCGTTAGAATTGTCGCGCCAGGCTAAAAAGGCTGTCGTCTGGTTCAAAGCAATGCCGCGCAATTCAGACGGTGGGTTCGGCGCCGCATCGGGTAACACAACATAAAAAGTATTGGAGTAGTTCGACGCGCCGTATTGATTTGCCGCCAGCGCGCGATAGGCATAGATGCTGAGCGGCATTACATCGCGGTCGATATATTGGACATTATTCGCCGGCAGGATGGCGATGACCGCCCAATTGCCGTCATCGCCGGTCATCCGCTCAAGGCGGAACTCGGTCTCATTAGTCGAATTATCGCGCCATGTAAGCACAACTGAACTGTAACCCTGTGCCGTTCCGCGCATCTCCGATGGCGGCTGGGGAGGTCCGTCAGGCGTTGTGGCTTCGACGATATTGGAATAATCCGACCGGCCGTTTTCGTTATAAGCGCAGACTCTAAATTGATATCTTGTGCGCCAGTCTTGCGCATAGACGCGGCAAAGCGTAATTTCAGCCGCGACAGTATCGGAGAATGTCCAGTCGATACTTTCCCAGCGCTTCCATTCGACAATAAAACCTAATTCATTTGCGGAATTATCAGCCCAATTAAGCGTTATTTCGAGGCTGTTAGTTGTGTGGGCTTGAAGTCCGGTCGGCGCCGGCGGACGTAGAATCGAAGTTGTGGCTGAGGCTTCATTCGACCAAATCGAATACTGCCCTTCCTTTGCTGTGCGAATGTGATAGGAGTAAGTTGTGTTCGCCGTCAAGCCGATATCGGTGAAGGCGGTTGCATTCGGCAGTGGACGGGCTATCCGCTGGAACTCGCGGTTTAAGTTGTCTTTACGTTCAATCTCGAAGCCGTCTTCGACCGACGACCTGTCCTGCCAGTTCAACTGAATCGAAGTCTCCGAGGTGCGGACGGCGCGCAAGCCGGCCGGGGATTTCAGACCGGTCTGAGCCGACGCCGGAGCGCAGGGAGGGCTGCTGACTGTCGCCGTCAGCGTCGAAACACGGTAATGATAACGCGTCCATTCCGCCAGTCCGATGTCGGTGTAAAAAGTGTTGTTGGCTTGGTTTTGCGCGATTTCATTCCAGGTATCGCCGGCGCTGTTCAACCGCTCTATGCGGTAGCCGGTCTCGACCAAACTGTTATCCCGCCAGCCTAATCGCAGGCTCGAATCGGACCAGGTTTGCGCCAAGAGTTCACTCGGTGGATGCGGCGGCGTAGTTATATCCAGCGACTGGCTGAAAGCGCTGAGAATGGTATCCTTGACCGCGGCAACTTTATAGCGCCAGCGGGAGTATTCGGTTAAATTTGAATCGACGAATTCGCGCGCGTTAGCCGGCGTCCGTGCAATGATGTGAAAGATATCCTGTCCGCCGGATGCGCGCAGCGCCTGAAAGCCGGTTTCATCGTTGCTGTTATCCTGCCAGTTTAAACGCGCCGATGTAGCCGAGAGCGCTTCCAGTCCAGTCAGGGTCGGCGCGCTGGGCGGACGGATGGGCGTTAAAACAACGGCTTCGTTAGATGGAAAAGAACGTTCGTCGCCGCGCACGGCAAAGGCACGGTAGCGATAGCGCGTTCGCTCGATTAAAAGAACGCTGTCGAGAAAAGTCGTCGTATTGGCTGCAACCGGCGTGGACATACTGTAAGGCCCATCTCCGGCGGCGCGTTCAATAATGAAGCCGTCCTCGTCGCTGGAGTTATCGCTCCACGATAGGCTTATGAGGTTGAAAGAACGGGCTTCAGCTTGTAAATTAGTCGGCGGAAAAGGCGGCTCAGGCACGACCGGCGTCGGCGATTTATCTTCTTTGCCACAGGAGATAAGAACCAGCCCCAGCGCGGCGGCGATTAAGCGAAATCTGCACATAAATAGTCCTTTCATTAGATATGATGCTGATTAGTATTTGTGCATATCAGCCACAACAACAAACACTCCACAAGATATAATATATAATAGAATTTTCTTTATAAGTCAAATAGCTATCGGAATCCGCGCAATTAAATGTAAAGTTGTATTTGAATTGGTAGCGCATATAATCATCGTAATAAATAGAGCGATAATCGAAAAGCGCTTCATTATCGTTTTCCAGACTATCCGTGAATGCGAGAATGCCCGTCGTCAATTACGGCGAGTCAACAGCAGGCTGTTTAGTGTTCAGGTTCGAATTACCTATGTGCCGAGAACATTCAGAGTTCACCGCTATAACGTATTTATAAAAGCAGCCTATCGCACGCTGAAATGTGAACTCTGAACTAGCGCTCTGTCCCTTAAATAAATATCGGGTTATTTTCTCTTGGAGGGCGGATTTAAACCCGCTCTCCAAACACAAAGGCTCCAAGCACAAAGGCTCATAATAGATAATTAAGGGACAAAGCACTAGTGTCTCGTTGCAAAAGAAACTGGCATTATAGTATAGACAGGAGGACAGGCGTCCCTGCCTGTCCGCTTTGCAGCCAGATCTCCCGGGACAGGCAGGGACGCCTGTCCTCCTGTCCGATATACTGGAAGCCATTAATGCAAGTGAACACTAGTTAATTCAGGGACAGAACAATAGGATTCTCCAACGCACTAGTTGGATTGCCATGTTGGCAGATACACATACTTTTTTTGGCAAATATCGGACTGCAGACATAAATGTAAAAAAACTCGTGTAATTATCATTGCAGAGCGTGCCAACCTTGTATTGCTTGACTTGACAGCGTCTATTAGCGATATTCTAATATAAAACAAATCTTATTAACAAGGAATGTCAATGCATTATCGTTGGAAAACCGGAATGTTAGCATGGGTATTGTTTCGCCTCACCGGACTGGCTCTAATTTTGTACCTGTCTATGCATATCTGGGTTATCAGCAATCTGCACGACCGCGAGAAGTTTGACCTAGTGATGAACTTCCTCGGCTCGTGGCAGTTTAGATTATTAGAAATCGGCTTGTTCATCGCCGTAATTTATCACGCCCTAAACGGCGTCCGTATAATGATTGTCGATTTTTGGGGCGGCGCGGTTCATCAGGCGCGGATATTCTGGATCTTAGCCGTTATCGGTTTCATTCTCTTCATCGCCGGCGCTTATCCGATGTTCAAACACACCTTGCACTGGATGCAGTCGAGCAAGGGCATTGCGCGCCATACTACGCTTGTCGGCGCTCCGGCCGATAGTCCTTTTACTTTGGAGGCGCACAATGTTTAAACGCGAAATAGGTTTGCGCTCCGGCGGCGCTTTCAATTGGTTCTTCCAGCGCGTCACCGGCGCCGTGCTGTTGATTACGTTGCTCATTCACTTCTGGGCGCTGCACTTTTTTGGAACGCCGACCGGCGAAATAACTTATGAGTCGGTAATGCAACGTTTGCAGCATCCGCTTTGGCGCGGCATCGATATGCTGTTCCTGGTCGCAGCGCTTTTCCATGCAATGAATGGCTTGACCTTGTTAGCCAATGACTATGTTCGCGCTAAAGGCTGGCGCATCGCGATCATCGGCTCGCTGTGGGTAGCCGCGATATTCTACCTCATCGTCGGTTCGCTGACTATTTTAGGCTTGCCGGGAGGAAATATCTAATGGCTGATGTAATGCTTCACAAGTTCGATGCCGTGGTCATCGGATCCGGTTTGGCGGGTTTGCGCGCGGCACTGGAGTTGTCACGACGTTACAATACCGCCTGTATAAGTAAGGTCTTCCCGACGCGTTCACACTCCGGCGCGGCACAGGGCGGCATCGCTGCTTCGCTCGGCAACCTCGATGATGACCATTGGGAATATCATATGTTCGATACCGTCAAAGGTTCGGACTATTTAGGCGACCAGGACGCCATCGAGATCTTGGTGCGGGAAGCGCCGGATGTGGTCTATGACCTCGAACATCTCGGTGTGCCGTTTTCGCGCACGTCGAATGGACGCATCGCCCAGCGGATGTTCGGCGGGCACACCCTCAATCACGGCGAAAAACCAGCCCTGCGCGCCTGCTACTCGATGGACTATACCGGGCATGTGCTTCTGCATACGCTCTATGAGCAGTGTATAAAGCATCATACTCGTTTTTTCAGCGAGTTTCAAGCCTTAGCCCTCATAATCGAAGATGATATTTGCAAGGGCTGCGTGGCGTGGGATATCCATAGCGGAGGGCTGCACATCTTCCATTCGCGGGTTTTAGTGATGGGCACCGGCGGTTATGGACGGGCGTATAAAATCACATCCAACGCCCATGCCAACACCGGCGATGGACTGGGGCTTGTAATGCAGCAGGGCTTGCCGCTGCAAGATATGGAATTCGTCCAGTTCCATCCGACCGGACTCTGGAAACAAGGGATTTTAGTTACCGAAGGCGCACGCGGCGAAGGCGCATACATCAAGAATCGCCATGGTGAACGTTTTATGTCTAAATATACGCCCAAATTGATGGAACTCGCGCCGCGCGATATGGTCTCCCGTTCCATCCAGCAGGAAATCGACGAAGGTAATGGCATTGACGGACTTGACTATGTGCATCTCGACCTGACGCACATTCCAAAGGCGACTATCATTGAGCGTCTGCCGCAGATACATGATCTGGCATTCAATTTCGCTGGCGTGGACTGCTTCACTCAGCCCATTCCCATCCAGCCGACGGCGCACTATTCGATGGGCGGAATTCCCGTCGATAACGATTGCCATGTTGTGAAGAACGCTAAGAAGGTTACAATTCAGGGTCTCTACGCCGCCGGCGAATGTTCCTGCGTGTCGGTGCACGGCGCCAACCGGCTTGGCACGAATAGTCTGCTGGACGCAGTGTTGTTTGGGCGGCGCGCCGGACGCTCAGCGCTTGCCGACTTATCTTCTATCGAATGGAACGACCTGCCGGACGATCCTAGGCGGTTCGCCCAAGCCGAAGTCGATTGGATACTGAACAACCGCGGCGACCAGCGTGTCGCTTACATCAAGCATGACCTGCAGGAATCGATGACCAAGCGCTGCGGCGTCTTCCGCACCGCCAAAGACCTGACCGACCAACTGACATTCGTGCGCGAATTGCAAGCCCGGTTCAAGAATATCAAAATAGACGACAAGGGGATGATTTTCAACACCGACCTGATGGAAGCCATTGAACTTGGGCATCTGTTGAAATTCGCTGAGTTGATTGTCGCCGGGGCGCTTGGACGGGAAGAATCCCGCGGCGCGCACTACCGCAAAGACTTCCCCAAGCGCGACGACGCCAACTGGCTTAAGCACACTTTAGCCTGGCGCAAGCCGGAAGGCGGCGTCGAGTTCGACTGGCGGCCGGTGGTGATTACGAAGTATGAACCAAAGGAGAGGGTATATTAACACAGGTATCAGAATTCCATAGATGAGCAGGCGACTATAATTTAAAACAGATTGACAATAAATGTGGACACAGATTAGAGTCGATACCGATAAATAAATATCGGGTTATTTTCTCTTGGAGGACGGGATTTATCCCGTCCCGCTTCGGGCGGATTGAAACCTGCCCTCCAAGCCCGAGACACTCTATTCTGCACCCATTAATATAATATCAAACTCTTTGACTTCTCCGATACGCAACGATGCGACCTGTTTGAGAAGATCTAATTTTTCGCCGTCAAGCGGGAGGATAGGCAACCATAGACTGCAAGTATCCGCAAAATAGTTTTGGTCAACAAGCCCTCAAACGGAGGTAACCGGTGTAGGCTAACTAATCTTTAGTGAAAAATCCATCAATATTGAATTCCACCTGCCTGATACTCGTCCGTCGTAGTGCAGGAAAATCGTTTATTTTGATATAAACAAAAAAAGTGTGATAAAACTCGCTTAAACTCTTGACATTTGCCGAGCCGTGCTTATCTTAAATCTAACACGATAATCTAAACCTAATTCACAATCTCAAAGGAGATTCCAATGGAAGAACAAGGCTACTGCGTCAAGTGCAAAGCGCAGCGCAAAATGGTCAAAGCCCAAAAGGTTACGATGAAGAATGGCCGCCCGGCGATGAAGGGCGTCTGCTCGGTCTGCGGCACCGGTATGTATAAGATTATGTCGTCTAAAAAGTAATCAACGGGTAATTTCCATCGTTCGCTACGAGAAATCGTAAAATCCAGCGGGATCCTTGACGACAGGGGTTCCGCTTTTTTTTGGCTTTGGGCTTTAGGCTTTGGGTTTTAGGTATTTAGATTCAAAATAATTTTCAATTTGATTGAAGTTAATTGAGGTAATTGCAAAAGTGTTGGATTTACTAACTGATGGCAAGGCGGACACCCTCGTCCGCCGCATTCTATGTTTGGTTTTCGGCGGACGAGGGCGTCCGCCTTGCTATGGTCTGAGTTTTCTGGATTAATCATCACTTTAGCAATTAGCTCAATTGTGTGTTTTTATTCTAATTGTATTGATGATGTAAGTCAGCACACGGAAGCGAGTTATTCTGAACGAAGTTAAAAATCTCATCAGCATAATTCCAGCGAAATGCTTCACTGCGTTCAATAAATCCATTGAGAGTGTTAACCTACTTGCCAATACAACTTCAGCCTAAAGCCTTATTACAGGACTAAAAACTATTCCTAACCACGACAAAATGGGCTTAGTCTTGCGCGTCAAAGGTAATTATGTGCGGGCGCTAGTCGACGCGCAGGTCGAATGGCTGGCTCTGCCGGGACGCTGGCGCTTGACTTCGTCCGGATCCAACCCTGTGGCGGTTGGCGATATAGTGGGGCTTGAGAATGCCGGGGATAGTTTCAAAATAGTTGATGCTAAGGCGCGCCGGAATAATTTCACCCGCCGGACGGCTGGCCCTAAGCCAGCGCCGCAGATTATTGCCGCCAACCTCGACTTGGTGGTAGTTGTCGCGGCGGCGCTCGCGCCAGCGACGCCTTTCGGTTTAATCGACCGCTTACTGGTAACCGCGGCGCTGGGTAATGCACCGGCGGCGCTGCTAATAAACAAAATTGATTTGGTTTTTAAGCATCAGTTGGAGATGTGGTTCGATAATTATCGCTGCGCCGCGTCGGAAATCCTATTCGCTTCAGCCCTAAGCGGCGAAGGTCTTGAGCGGTTGTATAATCTGATAGCCGGCAAAATTGTGCTTTTCGCCGGCGCTTCGGGCGTTGGTAAATCCACACTCGCCAACGCCCTCGACCCCAATCTGCATTTGCGCACGGCTGAAATATCCTCCGCTACCGGCAAGGGACGGCATACGACCAGCGCGGTCGAACTGCATCCGTTGCGCGGCGGCGGCTGGCTGGCCGACACACCCGGCTTGCGCGGATGCGCGCCTTGGGATTTGAACAGAGAGAATCTTCAGCAAGCCTTTCCGGAAATCGCCCGCCTGCGTCAATTCTGCGGTTTTCGCAATTGCCTCCACCGCTATGAAATCAACTGTGCGGTTCAAGCCGCCGCCGGCTCCCCCGACCTGCCGGGCGAAAGATACCGCAGTTATCTTAAATTACTAGCGGAAATAACTTGAATTAACATTAGGGCGTCATCGATTTTTCCACCAAATAACAAATAAAATCCATTTAATAATTCCAATCTAATCAACCTGCGCTATAACGCTTGCAGTTATCTATTCAAATGATTATATTTGAAAGTCGATTTGCAGCGTTCAAATTAAATCATTTATCCAACGCTGGCAGTAATTTAATACCACAAATATCCTACAATACCACGGAGGCAATCCTTCTATGAGCGTCAAACTATCAAACGGGAAACTTATTCCTATTGAAATGCACAAGGTTCGCATTGTGCAAAAGACCGAATTAACGCCTATAAAAAGACGGCTGCAAGCCATTGGCGCAGCGGGTTATAACACCTTTCTCCTGCCGACGCGTGAATTATTTCTCGATATGTTGACCGACAGCGGCACGAATGCGATGAGCGACAACCAGTTGGCGGCTATGATGGTGTCGGACGACGCCTACGCCGGCAGCGAGAGTTATTACAAATTAGCGGCTGCAGTGAAGGATGTCCTGCGTATGGACTGGACGATGCCGGTGCATCAGGGCCGCGCTGCCGAACATCTCTTGGCTAAGGTCTTCATCAAGCCGGGCGATGTAGTTTTGATGAACTATCATTTCACGACGACCAAAGTGCATTTCGAGCTCGCCGGTGCGACAGTGCTGGAAATCTACACCGACGAGATGCTGAAAACCGAAAGCAATCATCCCTTTAAAGGCAATCTCGACTTGCAGAAATTCGAGAATTGCATAAAGAAATATAGTGCGGATAAGATTTCCTTTGTGCGGATGGAAGCCACGACCAATCTAGTTGGCGGGCAGCCCTTCTCGATGGAAAATTTACGCGCTGTGCGCGAAATCGCCACCAAGCATAACATCAAATTGGTCTTCGATGGCAGTCTGCTGTCCGAAAATGCTTACTTCGTCAAACAGCGCGAAAAGGGTTATGAGAATAAATCCATTCAGGAAATCATCTGGGAGATGATGAGTCTGGCGGATATCTTCTATATGTCGGCGCGTAAAAGCACTTCGGTGCGCGGCGGTATGATATGCACCAATCACAAGAAGTATTACGACCTATTGCTAGATTGGCTGCCGGTTTATGAAGGCTTTTCGACTTACGGAGGTATGTCCACGAAGGAAATCGAAGCGATGACGGTGGGTTTGCGTGAGATGACGCAGCTCGAAGTCGCTGGCGCTGGACCGGATTTCATTAAATACTTCGTCGAGCGGATGGTTGAAGAGGGACTGCCGGCGGTTACGCCTCCGGGCGGTCTGGCAGCCCACCTCGACGCCAAGCGTTTCCTGCCGCATATTCCGCAGGAGGGCTATCAAGCCGGCGCCTTGACCGCGGCGATCTATCTGGCTTCCGGCGCTCGTTCGATGGAGCGCGGCACCGTCTCGATGGAACGCGCCCCGGACGGCACCGAAATGTATGCTGACCTCGAACTGGCACGTATGGCGTTGCCGCGCCGTGTCTATACTATGTCGCACATCGAATATATGGTGGACCGCTTGAAATGGCTCTATACGCACCGCGAATTAGTCGGCAAACTCAAGTTCGTCCACGAACCGCCGGTGCTGCGCTTCTTCTTCGGTAGGATGGAAGCGCTCGACGGCTGGGAAAAGAAATTGGTCGATGCGTTCATCGCCGACTTCGGCGAAAATTGCTAATTGCAACAACACGCGACCGGTCGTCTCCATTTAAAGGCAAAGGCACA
>VGIO01000095.1 GCA_016867855.1 Calditrichota bacterium | reverse complement strand
TGTTAATCCTGAATATACGAATTTCGATGAGATCATTCTATATTAGATTGCCAACGGTTAGAACAATTGGCAAATCCTTGCTTCCTTATCCCAATCATCATCATCATCATCATCATCATCATCATCATCCATCTGTTTTAAGTATGACCAGACTGGGATAGCGCAGGTCGATATAACTGGGTTTCTGCCCCAGGTCGGCGCTGCGCTGGATTAAAAAATGCTCCAGTTTTGTTAGCGTTATTCCGTCTTCCAGATTCATCGCTTTGACTAAAGCGCCGCCTTCGCGCAGACGCATTTCGAGCCGCGTTCCATGGCAGGAAACTTCGCCTATATGTTCATAGACAGTCGAATAATTCCGCTTGAGACTGGAAACCAAATTCACGGCTCTTAAAAATCCTGCATCGACGACTTCCTGACTTAGCCCGGTAGTTTGAACAGTTATGACCGGCAGGTCCACCGACTCACCGATGCCGACAATCGGGAACAGCACGCCGTTCTCATCGACTAACTCCACGCCTCGGCGCACGACTGAGGCAATCGGTTCGCGCTCTTTGACCTTGATGACCAATTTGCCCGGCGTCCGGCGAAATACGCGCGCCTTATATACAGCCGCGAGGCGCTCGATGCGTTTGGCGACAGTATCGAGCGGAATTTCCGATAGTTGCGCGCCCGGCGGGACATTCGCTGCGCGCAATATATCTCGTTCCGGCAACCGCTTAGCGCCGATGACCTCGACGCGCTTCAGTTTATTCCAATCGGCGCGCAGCATCCAACGGCTCACTCCGCGTTCGGTCAGCCAAATTCCAAAGCCGCCTATTCCAAGGATGAGCGTTAGCGTAAAGATTTTTAATAGTTTTAGGCGCGGTTCTGCGCCATTGCGTTGCATTAAAGTAAGAAAGTATGATGATGATGATGATGATGATGATAATCTAAAGTCTCAACCTAAAAATAACGGTTATGGTGAAGTAACCAGGATGCAAGGGAGCAAGGAATTAACCCGCTCTCCATCAACTCCCTTGCTTTCCTGATCCTAATCATCATCATCATCATCATCATCATCAGGATTTAAATATTCATTCCGAGGGTGCGGACTTCGAGTTCAAGTTGGACGCCGAATTGTTCGAGAACCCTTTGACGCAGTCGCTGAATAAGTTTGACGACATCGCCGGCCGAGCCGGCGGCGATATTGACGATGAAATTGGCGTGCAGCGGCGATACTTCAACACCGCCTTGACGCAGCCCTTTACCGCCGACTGCTTCGATGAGTTTAGCGGCATATTGTCCGGGTGGATTTTTAAAGACGCTGCCGCAGGATGGCAAAATCATCGCATTCCGGCGATAACGTTCTTTAATGGTCTCATCGATTTCGCGCTGGACTTCAGCGCGGCTGAAGGGCGACAGTTTAAACTTCGCTGATACTACTATTTTGGCAGCCAATCCCGGCGCGGTTCGATAACCGAAACCGATGTCGGACTTAGTGAGTGTTTTCAACGCGCCATCCGGTTCGACGACTTGAACTTCGACTAATTTATCTGAGATGAACATTCCGAAGGCGCCGGCGTTCATCGAGAGTGCGCCGCCCACTCCACCGGGAATGCCGGCTAATTTCTCCAGCCCTCGCAAGCCTTTGTTGGCTGCTGTTTGCACTGCATCGCCGAGCCAGGCGCCGCCTTCGGCAGTCAATATGTTCTTTTTCACCTTCAGTCCCTGGCTGCATTGAGAGATATCCACGATGCAGCCGTCAAAGCCGGCGTCACTCACAAGTAGATTAGTGCCGTAGCCAATTATGAACAGCGTCAGCCCCGTTTCCCAACAAAAATGCACTAACCTGCCTAAAGCCTCAACCGTCGGTGGATAGACTAATAATTTTGCTGCCCCGCCTATTTGCAGCGATGTCCGCAGTCCCAGCGGCGCGTCGATTATGATGCGACCGCCGGTCTCAGCGCTAATTCGTCCGGCTAAAGAACGAACGAAAGCCGCGTCCGATAATTCTTCTATGTCGATTAAACGCAATAAGTTAAAAGTGAAAAATTATGATGATTATTCGTTGAAATTAGATTAGCGCCTTGTTGCAAAAGAAACTGGCATTATAGTGTAAACAGGAGGACAAGCGTCCCTGCCTGTCCACTTTGCAGCCATATCTCACGGGACTGGCAGTGACGCCTGTCCTCCTGTCCGACATACTGGAAGCCATTAATACAAGTGAACATTAGCATTAACATTAGCATTGATGTTATAATCCGTCTAATATCATCGGCGCGAGGCGATAGACATCGCCGGCGCCGAGAATAATGACGAAATCGTTGGGCTGTGCGACCTGGCGGACTATTTCGACCGTTTGCTCGCGGTCGTCGAGCGCGATGATATGTTTATGTCCGAAATCACGCGCGGCATCGCATATCAAACGGCTCGAAACGCCTTCGACAGGGTCTTCGCGGCTGGCGTAGATGGGCAGAACTATGACTGTTTCGGCGCTCAGCAAGGCTCGGGCAAATTCGGCATACAGCGCTTGCGTGCGGCTGTAGAGGTGCGGCTGGAAAACCGCTACGACCGGGCGGTTCCAGCCGGTTTTGGCGGCGGCTAAGGTCGCGGAAATTTCAGCCGGATGATGCGCAAAATCATCTACTACCGTCACGCCATTCTTCTCGCCGATAATTTCAAAACGCCGGTGCACACCTTCGAACTGTTGTAAAGCCGTCTTAATGGCTTCGAATGGAACGTTGAACTCAAGACTGATGGCAATTGAGGCTAAAGCGTTCAGAACATTGTGCCGTCCCGGTAAATTCAATTCGACTTCGCCTAAAATGTTGTTCTCAACGCTGACTTTAAAACGGGTTTTATATTCTTTATAGACAATACTTACACCGCGCACATCGGCTTGAGGCATCATACCGTAAGCGACGACTGACCGATTGAGCCGCGGCAGGATGGGCAGCAGCGAAGGCTCGTCGATGCAGACCGCCGCCCGCCCGTAGAACGGAATGGAGTTACCAAACTGGACGAAGGCATTTTCAAGTTCGGCAAAGCCGCCGTAACATTCGATGTGGTCGGCGTCGATGTTATTTATGACAACATAGGTCGGTGTAAGCCGCAGGAATGAGCGGTCGAATTCGTCGGCTTCGGCGATTAGAATTTCACCGGCGCCTTGCACCGCGCCGCCTTTATAGCGGCGCAGCCGGCCACCGACGATGACTGTCGGGTCGAGTCTAGCCGCGGTGAATATTTCGCCGATGAGCGAGGTGGTCGTAGTCTTACCGTGCGTGCCGCTGACGGCTATGCCGGTCTTCATCCGCATCAGTTCGGCAAGCATCTCGGCTCGCGAGATGACCGGAATCTTGCGTTGGCGCGCCGCGGCAAGTTCGATATTATCAGGTCTGACTGCCGATGAATACACTACTGCGTTAGCGTTCTCCAGCCAGTTTGGATTATGCCCGATGTGAATTTCAGCGCCCAAGGCTTCGAGCCGGCGGGCGGCTTCATTCGCGGTCAAATCGCTGCCGGTTACGACGAAGTTATTGACCAGCAGCACTTCCGCCAGTCCCGACATACCTGAGCCGCCGATGCCTATGAAGTGCAGCCGGTTAAATCTGTGCCGCATTCGGTTCAACATTGCATAATCCGTAAAATGTCTTCAGCAATGAACCGCGCTACGCCGCGATGGGTTAATTCGGCAAGGGCTTGACGCATTTTAACAACTTGCGTCGATTCGGTAATTTGCGATAACGCTTTGAACAGGGTTTCTGGATTGAGTTCATTATCTAGGACAACTACGCCGCCGCCGGCGCGTTCGATGGCACGGGCATTGGCTTCCTGATGACCTTCAGCGGCGTAAGGATAAGGCACGAGGACGGCTGGCAGACGCGCCGCCGCCAGTTCCGTCAGTGTCATCGCGCCGCAGCGCGCAACGGCGGCGTCGGCGGCGCGGTAAGCCGCTAACATCCGCTGCGGGGCGATAAACCGCTCTATATGCAAGCAGCCATTAAGTTTGTCGGCAGGAGTAAGCGAGCCTTCCCAGCTCCGTCCGACCTGCCAGATAATATTCCAGCCTCTAGCAACTAGTTCCTCTTTAACGATGTTCATTACGCGGTTGATAGACTGTGCGCCGCCGCTGCCGCCTGTAACTAACAGCGTTGGTCTATCGGGCGCTAGATTGAATATTCGTCTGGCTTCAGCAGCATCTATCTCATAAGTATCGTCCAGCGCTGGATTGCCGGTTAGGACGCCTTGTTCCGGCGCTAATTTCAGATAGTTATTAGCCTCGGTAAAACCGATATAAACTCGCCGGGCGTCTTTGGCTAACAGTCTGGTAACCAAACCTGGCAGGGCATTAGATTCGTGCAGGAAGTATGGTTTTTTCAGCCGGCGGGCGGCGGCGCAAGCCGGCCAGGCTGAATAACCCCCCGTGCCGACGACGAACTGGGCGCGATGCCTTTTCAATAAAAGAATCGCTTGAATGAAAGACACAACCATCATTGCTGGGAAGGCGGCATTGGCAAATATGGCTCTGCGCTTGAGTTGTCCGATCCAAACCGCTTTAAAAACATAGCCTTCCGCTCTGGCGATATCCTCTTCGATATGTCCTTTCGCGCCGATATAGAGCGCGTCCAGCCCTGGTCGCAGCGATTTCAGTTCTCGCACGATTGCAGCCAAAGGTATGGCATGCCCGCCGGTTCCGCCCCCGGCTATCGCGATTGGAAGGTTATAGCGGTTTGGTGGATTTTGCAATTTTCTTAATAATCAGTGGACAAAGTGAATAAAATCAAGATATTATCCCACTTGAGAAATTTCGACTTACAACTTGCGAACTTGCCAACTTGCTAACTTTCTTAGTTTTACACATATCCGTTTGCCCGTCGCGACAGATTCCACAGCACGCCGATGCTCCACATCGAGACTATAAGGGACGACCCGCCGGAACTGATGAATGGCAGCGGCAAGCCGGTTACGGGCAGCAATTCGGTTGTTACACCCATATGCACAAAGGCGAACATCAGGAGCGATATCAACAATCCACTGCCGAGTAAAAAGCCGAAGCGGTCGGTTTGCATTTTTAAGACGCGCACCGCGCGGAACATTAGCATAGTAAAAGCCACAAGAACGGCAACTGTGCCCCACAGACCTAACTCCTCGCCGATGGTCGCGTATATGAAATCAGTGTGCGGCTCGGGCAGGAACAGCATTTTACGTATTCCGCTGCCGAGTCCGACGCCGAATATCCCCCCGCAGCCAAAGCATAATATCGACTGCAATCCGTGATAATTGCTGGTCGCAGTCAAATCTGCTTGCAGGAAGATGCGCTGGAGGAAGGCGATAATTCGTTCGAGTTGATAATCTGAGCGCCAAACAAAGAATGCCGCGCTGCTTAACGCCGCTAAACTAACAGCAGAGAACAGTTTCCAACTTAAGCCGGCTAGTAAAAGCAGCGCGCCGGCCAGCGCCGCCATCATCGCTGCAGCCGAAAAATCCTTCTGAGCATAGATTAAAATGACCATAACCGCTACTGGCAGCAGAACGGCTATGAATTTTAAGTCAAATTTCTCTATCAATTGTGGTCGGGCGCTGAAAACCCGCGCCAGATACATTATTACAATGCAGCGCGCGAACTCCGAAGTCTGTATTGTCCAACTGAATATTCTTATAAAACGTCGGGTATGGCGAATCACCGGGCCGAAGAAGACCTGCCACAACATTAAAAGCAGAAAAGCCAAAATCAAGAGTTTGGCATAGCGTTGGTATTGTTCGACCGGCAGCCGCATACCTAAAAACAGCGCGCCGAAACTCAACAGAACTAAAAAGGTCTGGCGGTAGAGATAATACCAATCGAGCGAATACAAGTCGATGGCGATGAAAATGCTGGCGCTATAGACCATCACCAGACCGAACAACGGCATCACAACCGCCGTCCAAATCAGCACATTATCGCCCTGCGCTAAATAGGTCCCGAAAGGGATTTTAGGTCTATATCCCCCCGGTATTCGGCGCTTATAGCCAACGCTGGATAAATATGAACCGGACATTTATGAAATTTGGAATGCTAATGCTAATGCCGATTATTATAAGTGTTTATATTTTCTAAAGATATTATTTCATCGATTGTATTGTTAACTAGGGCAACTTATAGTGTCCTTGGAGGGCGGTTTCAACCCGCTCGAAGCGGGACGGGATAAATCCCGCCTTCCAAGCCCGAGACACTCTATTCTGCACCCATTAATATTATTATTGACATTGGCAGTGGAATTTTCAACTTTCTAACTTGCCAACTAATTCCTTGAAAACATCGCCGCGCTGTTCGAAATTGTCGAACATATCGAAACTGGCGCAGAGCGGCGAGAGGAGCACGGTATCGCCGGCGGCGGTAGTTTGCCGGGCAAAGTGAACGGCTTCTTCGAGATTGTGGACAAAATGCGTAGAGCAGAGGTCGCCTAAATCGGCGGCGATTTCAGCCGCGGCTTCGCCAAGCACAATCAGGGATTTGACCTTAGCCTTCATCAGCGGGCGTAAGTCTTTGAATCCGCCGCCTTTAGGCCGGCCTCCGGCGATGAGAATTATCGGCGCGTTCAGCGCTTTCAAGGCAGTTAAACCGCTGTCAACATTAGTGGCTTTGCTGTCGTTAATCCAATTCACACCATTTAAGCGCCGCACAAATTCCAAGCGGTGCGGCAAACCCTTAAAATTGCGCACGCCGCACTCTATGGCCTGCCACTTGACGCCGCAGGCGAGCGCCGAAAGAATCGCCGCCAGAGCATTTTGGGTGTTGTGAACTCCGGGCAGCGCCAGCGCTGAACGCGGCAGAGTATAATGCTGACTTTCCTTAGTCGGCGAGAGATGCATCGCGCCGCCTGCAATCCATCCGCCGAATTCTAATTGCCGCTCGGTTGAAAAAGGGATTTTTTGGCTGCGCACACCATGGGTTATATCGCAGACGATTTTATCATCAGCGTTATAAATTAGAAAATCGTCAACATCCTGGTTCATACACAAACGGCTTTTAGCGCCGGTGTATGCTTCGAATGTGCCGTGCCGCTGCAGATGGTCGGGTGTGATGTTCAAGATGGCTGCGGCTTTGGGCTTAAAGGTTTTTATCGACTCAAGTTGATAACTCGATACTTCGACGGCGATGAGGCTGTCGGGAGAAGTCTGTCCGGCGATGGATATCAAGGGAATACCGATATTGCCGGCAGTGAAGGCCGGTCGGCCTGAAGCGGCGAATATTTCGCCGGTCAAAGCCGTCGCGGTGCTTTTCCCATTCGAGGCTGTTATGGCGGCTATGGCGCCGCGTGAATTACGCCAGCCTAGCTCCAATTCGCCGATAACTTCAACACCTTGCGACAATCGGGTCAAAATGGCAGGATGGTTCATCGGCACACCGGGGCTGACCACGACCAAATCGACAGGCACTTTCAAGGCTTCCGAATGCCCGCCTAGGCAGACTACCGCGCCGCTAATCTGCAATTTCTGCGCGGCGGCTGCGAGTTTATCTTCGCCGGCGTCGTCGCTGACGACGACATCCCAATTATGCAACAGCAGCCAGTTAGCCGCTGCCTGCCCGCTCCGGCCCAGACCTATGATATGCGCCGGTTTGCGGCTCACCGGACTTTAAAGGAAGTCATCGTTAAAAAGAGCAAAAGGATGCCGATTATCCAAAACCTGACCACTACTTGAGATTCCGACCAGCCTTTCAGTTCGAAGTGGTGATGTGCGGGCGCGCAAAGTAGAATCCGTCGGCCGGTCCCATAGCGTTTGCGGGTGTATTTGAAGTAGTATCGCTGAACTATGACCGATAGGACTTCAGCGACCAGCACGCCGCCCAACATTAGGAGGAATATTTCCTTCTTAATGAGAATCGAGACGGTTGCTACGCCGGCGCCGAGCGCCAGGGCGCCGGTATCGCCTTGGAAAATCTGCGCCGGCGGCGCATTGAACCATAAAAAACCGAGCGCCGCGCCGACCAGCGCCGCGCAATAAACCGCAATCTCGCCGGAACCGGGCAGATAACTGATGTTTAGATAATGGCTGAAAATACTATGCCCGGTTACATAAGCCAACACAGCAAAGCCAGTTGCGATGATGCCGACCAAGCCGATTGCCAGTCCATCCAAACCATCAGCCAGGTTCACTGCATTTGAAAAGCCGGTGATGATGAACATAACAGCAATGATATACAGGACATCTAATCCGAGGATGGCGAAGTTAAAATGGCTGTTCTTTAAAAACGGCAGCGTCGTCATAGTGCGTATCTCGGCAAATTGAGGCGAGAAATCAGCCGCGAAATAGTAGAGGAAGCCGCCGATGATCAAGCCGAGAGTCAATTGTCCTAACAACTTATAGCGCGGGATTAAGCCGCGTTTATTCTGTTTGAGTTTAAGATAGTCATCGAGAAATCCTACAGCGCCCATCCAGGTAGTAGCGAGAACCAAAATCCAGACTTGCGGGTGATCCCAGCGGGCGAAGAGCAATGTTCCGGACAGCAGCGCCGTCAGGATTATCAATCCGCCCATCGTCGGCGTGCCGGTTTTGGCTTGATGGCTGGCCGGACCTTCGGCGCGAATCGCTTCCACCGCGCCTAAGCGCTTCATATAGCGCACAACGAGTGGACCGATGATGAAACTGACCAATAAGGCTGTAACCGCAGCCGCCCCAGCCCGGAATGTGATGTACCTAAAGAGGTTAAGCCCGGATATATATTGGTGCAGCGGAAGTAATAAATGATATAGCAAATATGATGATGATGATGATGATGATGATGATAAATGACAATGTTAATGCTAATGCTAATGTGTGAATAGTTGTGGTTGGCAAAATTTAACTGATGGCAAGGCGGACGATGGCATCCGCCTTGCCATGGTCTTAGTTTATTAATTACTTATAATTCAAACGCGTTGGTCATCAAAATAATTTGCATATTACATTATCATTTATTATGAACATTAGCATTAGCCTTAGCATTATATTGGATTAACGTTTCGCGTGCTGTAAGGCGGTCGTCGAACGGTGTTTTGACACTCTGAGCTTCGAGCGTCGTCTCGGCGCCTTTTCCGGCTAAGATGATGATATCGCCAGCCTTAGCCTCAGAGATGATTTGAAAGATGGCTTGGCGGCGGTCGGGAATGATGCGCACTTTAGAGTGCAATTCGACAGGCACGCCGGCGTAGATTTCATCGCAAATTGCCTGCGGTGGTTCAGAACGCGGATTATCGCTGGTAATGATGACTTTATCGGCAACTTGCGCGGCGATGAAGCCCATTTTTGGGCGTTTAGTCTTGTCGCGGTCGCCGCCGCAGCCAAACATTACCGCCAGCGTTCGCGGTCGCAGATTTCTGAGTGAAGTCAATGCGCGTTGTAGCGCATCGGGCGTATGGCAAAAGTCAACGACCACCGTGAACGGTTGCCCTGCGGATATGGCTTCCATTCGCCCCGGCACGCATTTGAGCGCTTCGATACCGTGAATGATGGTCTGACTGTCGAAACCCAAGCCTAAAGCCACCGCGGCAGCCAGGGCGATGTTTTCGCCTTGAAATTCCCCGACTAAAGGCGTCTTCACAGTGAATTCGGTTCCCAGTCCTTTCAGTCTATATTCCCCGCCTGAACCATCGCAGCGCGCAGTCCTCAACTTCATTATTACATCATCATCATCATCATCATCGATCTTCTTAAAAGTTATCAATCGTCCTTTAGCGGTTTGGGCAAAGCGCTTGCCCCAAGCGTCGCCGAGATTGACGACCGTGACGCTGTCTTGAGGCTGCATATCGATTAATTTCAGTTTAGCGTTGCCGTAAGCCTCGAAAGTCGAATGGTAATCGATATGGTCTAATGAGAGGTTCGAGAAAGCCGCCACTTTATATTCCAAGCCTTCGACGCGCCCCTGGGCGAGGGCGTGAGACGATACTTCCATCACAACATATCGGCAACCGGCTTCGACCATTTCCGATAAAAGCGCGCAGATGCGGTCGATGTCAGGCGTGGTCAACTGAGGAGCGACGAATCGCGCGCCGGTCCAGTAGCCTATAGTGCTGAGCATTCCGCACTTGGCGCCGGAGGCTTCGACGATGCTGCGAATGAGATGGACGGAACTGGTCTTACCATTAGTTCCGGTTACGCCTATGAGAATTAAAGACTTAGATGGATAATTATATATTAAATGCGCCAGTTTGACCAGACTTAAACGTTCATCTATCACACGGACTGCCGGCAGTGGGAGTTTGGGAGGCAGCGGCAGAGCCGTAATGATGAGTGCCGCGCCGGATCGGGCTGCATCTTCGGCGAAGTCCAATCCGTTGCATTTCGATCCTGAACGCGCGAAAAATACGAATCCCGGCTCGATTAACTGCGAAGCCTGCGTTATACCGGTGACGAAGTTCGGCAGTTTGCCTTGAATTTGCATAACATCGACCACGGATAGCAGTGTTGTAGCATTTAAGCCGGACATTTTATGCCAATGAGCAAAATTGCCATTTCGTCATCGTCATCGTCATCGTCATCGTCGTCATCATCATCATCCTTCCGCGGTGAGGATGCAGACGTTGCCCCAGGCGGCGCGGCTGCCGGAAGGCGGGTTCTGGCTGACGATTTTGCCAGAGCCGCGCACTTGCACAGTCAGACCGGCTTGACTTGCCTTCAGAACCGCATCGCGCAAGGATAATCCAACTAATAACGGCACAACGACGCCGCCGCGAATATTGCGTTGTCCGGGCCCTAAAACGAGTTCTACGATACTGCCGGATTTCATTTTAGTTCCGGCTTTAGGTAAATGGTCGATGACGAATTCGCCGGTCCCGCTTGTTTGCAGGACTAATCCGGCACGGGTCAAATCATCCTGCACGGCTGAGTATAGTTTCGATTTTAAATTCGGCAGAATCACATATTTATCGTATTTCTTGTTGTTCTTTGATTTCTTCTCAAGTTTTAGAGCCGGATTAAGGTCGATGATACGGGTGGCTATGCGTTGGAAAATCGGCGCAGCGACATCTGCGCCTTGATGTTCTTCACGGCGCGGGTCATCGACGACGACATAGATTACATATTTAGGCGCGTCAGCCGGGAAAACGCCGGCAAAGGAAGCCACAAAACGGTCGTCAAAGTAGCCTCCCTGTGGATTTACTTTCTGCGAAGTTCCTGTTTTTCCGCAGATTAGCACTTTATCGACTTTGGCTCTTTTGCCGGTGCCTTTTTCGACGACCTGCTGTAGAAAGCCGCTGACGGTGCGGGCAGTTTTCGATGAAATGACTTGCCTAACTTTGACCGGCTGGCGTTCGTGGAATGTTCCGTCCGGGGTGTAATGACCTTTTATCAGCCTTGGTTGCATCAGAACGCCATCATTAGCGATGACGGCGTAAGCCATCGCCATCTGTAATGCGGTAACTGCAATTCCTTGACCTATGATTAGATTCGGCTTTGTCAAGCCGGACCAGTTCTTTAGCGGCGGCATAAATCCGCTCATTTCGCCCTGCAGTTCGACGCCGGTCTTCTCTAAAAATCCAAAGCGTCGGACCATATTGTATAAGGCAGCGG
>VGIO01000094.1 GCA_016867855.1 Calditrichota bacterium | reverse complement strand
TGCCGGCGGTCATAGGCGAAGCACTCGGGGCAGTCGAAATCACGAGTTGGGACAGTCGTCTGGGGCGTTTCCGTTACGCGCGCTACGATGCCGAACAAAATACCTGGTCAGGCGACCTGTTTCTGCTGTCGCGCGGAACAGCCTATTGGGTGAACATACTCGGCAACGAGCCGCGCCGACTCACAGTGGTCGGACATCCGGAGATATATACGCGTTTCCGCTGGTCTTCGCTCGGATCCGGCTGGAAGTTTTACGGTTCGACTTATGGCAAGCGTCAGCGCCTTGCCGACCTGCCGCCGGATGACCCGCGCGATATCGCGCTGCAATGGAACGCTGATCGCCGCCGGTTCGAATTCGCAGTCGTCGATGCCGACGCCCGCTGGCGCAGCGCTGCTTTCGACGCCTTCGAGCCGGACAAGGGTTACATCATCCATCTGAACCGCTCCGGGCTGCGCTCGGTCATAGGTCCACCGACGCGGCTTGAGGACCTGGTGGAGAGCAAACTCCCGCGTGGCGGATTGGAGCGTGACGAAGCCGGCGACGATCTTCCAGCCTATATTCAGCCGCCGCAGCCTTTGATGGTCGGCAATCTGATGGGTTTGCCGGTCTGCTATGCCGGTGGCAGCGTTTGTAATGGCGGCTTCACCGTCAGCGTGGTGCGGGAGATGCTGCGCATTGGCTTAGGCGGCGAACTCGAGCCATATCCCGAACCCATCGATGAATACTTCATCTCACCCGGCGAAGCGGAACAAGGTCGATTCAAGTTGGCGCTGACCTTAGGCGGCTATCCTGGCGCCTTACAACCTGCCGACCGTATTTACTTGTTAGTGCGCGCTCAAAATGGCGGCGAAACGCGCTCGAATTCCTTTGAAATCCCGCCGGAAGAGCGCATTTTGTTCGACCTAACCTTCAATGAACCGCTGTCTATGCCCGGCGCGCCGCCAGCTGCGCCGACCGAATTTGCCATCGGTTCAATATTCCCCAATCCGTTCAACGACCGTTTCAACTTCGAATTGCGTCTGCCGGAAACCGCGCTGGTGAAATACATATTATTCGATTTGCAGAGCCGCGAAGCGCTGAAGGCTGAAAAGAGGCTGTCGTCAGGTGTGCATCGTGTATCGGTGGCTGGAGGCAGCCTGGCGGCCGGCGTTTATTTAATGCGGATTGAATGCGGCGGCAAGGTCGGGCTGGCGAAGATAGCGCATATTAAATAGGGTTTAGGCTTTGGGCTTTAGGTTTTAGTTGAAAATCAGCGCCGGGGTGTTCAATACTCCGGCGCTGTTTATTTTATTGGCTGAAAGTCTATAAAAGACTTGACTTATCGTTATGTTAGAGTGTAAATTTATAGGTTATGGAGATTAGGGATAAAATGAGCGCCGGCGACCGGGTTGTTCTGGCGGAGTTCGCCCGCCGGGTGCGGGAGTTCCTGCCGGAGGCTGACATCCGCGCCTTCGGTTCACGGGCGCGAGGGACGGCGCAAGAAGATTCGGATCTGGATATATGCGTGGTCGATGCGGTTATGGACCATAGAATTTCCGAAAAGGTTCGATACATCGCATGGGAAGTAGGATTTGACCGGGATATGCTTATTTGCACTGTTACATTCAATTCGGCTGAAATTACCGCAGGTCCGTTATCGGAGAGTCCGTTAGTGCTGGCTATTCGCGAAGAAGGGATTGCAGCGTGACCGAAAATCAAGAGGCGTTAATATGAACACAATATCTGTGAAAATCAGTCGCGGATTAAGACCAATGGTGCGCGAACTCGAATTTCTTAGCCAGAGTAGAGAGACCTTTTCCGAACGTAAGAAGAATTTGCTGCGCCGACTCGCAAGCCCCAGTAAAACTGGTAAATACAAACGCTATATCGGTTCGCCGTTGAGATATGCCGGTGGGAAGAGTCTGGCGGTAGGTTATGTCGTTCAATTGCTTCCGGATAATATCGAGCGGTTAGTATCGCCGTTTTTTGGCGGCGCATCGGTCGAAGTCGCCTGTGCGGTGGATCTGAATATTCAGGTGATTGGTGCTGATATTTTCGATATACTTATGAATTATTGGAAAGTTCAGATTGATAATCCATCTGCTCTTTACGAGAGATTGTTGGAATTCGAACCTGATAGAAATGGTTTTAAAGCCGCTAAAGACCGACTTAAGAAACACTGGGATAAGACCGAGCTAATAACTGATGAGATTGAATTAGCCGCATATTTCTATTTTAATCATAATACATCATACGGACCGCATTTTTTAGGCTGGCCATCGAGCGTTTATTTGCAAACCGAACGCTATCGAACGATGATAGAAAAAGTCCGTTGTTTCGACGCTCCAAACCTGCAAGTATTCTGTGAAAGTTTCGAGGACTTCATACAAAAATATCCTAATGATTTTCTTTATTGCGACCCGCCATATTACTTAGACGGCGACAGTAAGACTTTCGTGGGGCTTTATCCGCATCGAAATTTTCCAATTTATCATAATAATTTCAAGCACCGGCTTTTATATGAACTGTTAATGGAACACAAAGGCGGTTTTATTCTATCGTATAACGACTGTTCGACGATTCGTAAATGGTATGATGAGTTCGATTTGATTACACCATCTTGGCAATATACACTGAGCCAAGGCGATACCCGCATCGGCGAAAACCGACGTAAGAATAACAATGGTCTATATGTGAAACAATCACATGAGTTGTTGATATGGAGGTATCCTCGATGAACCGCCGGGCGCTTTCTCACGATGCTGCAAGAGATATAAGAAAGCGAGGTCACGATGATGCCCTCGAATTTGCTTTAGCCATTGGACTCCCGCACGATTATCAAAATGATATCAAAGCGAAGAAAGATGTTATAGACCTGTCGGGTGATGCGCATTCTTTGAAAAGTGGATTTATCAAATGGCAGATATTTTTGTATTCCTTAAACCGTTTTCAGACCGATGAAATATTCCAAGCAATGAATGGGATTGGTGATTTGCTTTGTAAATGCATTCTTGCATTTCCTGAAGAATTTGATGATTATGAAAGGTATAAAAATATATACAAGCAAGAACTAAGGATCCCTATGCGAGAATTGGCAATAAGATTTCAGAGAAAATCTGTATTGAAAGCATTTATGAATAAGTCAATGTTCAATGCCGGTGAGGTGAATTTCTTGACTGTCAAGGAAGTCGGTTGTTTTCATATCTTTACAAGAACAGATGTCTTAAGAGTGCTTACAGATAATTTGGAAGTATGCAATTCTAAAGCAATTACGTCAAATCAAACGCCTGAACAAAAAGTTCTGTTCAGATTTGAAGGAACTAATCTCGGCGAATTAGAAATGCGAAACGACAGTATTGTACATTACCGTGAAATTAGGTTCAATATGATTAAGAAAAAGGTGATGAAGCTGTTATTCGATAAGATAAGGCAAGTTCAGAAGTATAATGACAGAGTGCTTTTATATGGCGAGGCGATAAAGACATTTCACAAGAGTGTAAGAAATAAATAGCAGATTACCCAAATTACATCTGGATTCCCCTTTTCACGGGACTAACGCGCTTAACCAGCGCCTTTTACATCATCATCATTAGCATTAATATTAGCATTAGCATCCATCATCACAATCATATAACCACACATAAATGAACCACGTCGCGCTTGAATCACAACACGCCGCGTTGGGCGGCAAAATGGTGCCATTTGCCGGCTTTATAATGCCGGTGCAGTATTCCAGCATCATCGAAGAACACCTCGCCGTGCGGAAGAATGTCGGAATGTTCGATGTCTCGCATATGGGCGAATTTATCGTCAAAGGTCCGAAGGCTGAAGCCTGGCTCAACAAGATGACCACCAATAATGTGTCGGCGCTTGAAATTGGGCAGGTGCAGTATTCGTCGATGCTCTACGACCACGGCGGCGTCGTAGATGACCTGCTGGTCTATCGGCTCGAAAATCACTTTATGACCGTCGTCAACGCCTCGAACATCGACAAGGATTTCGACTGGCTGCACAGCCACCTCGAATCAGGAGTCGAACTGACCAACATCTCCGACGATATGACATTACTGGCTATTCAGGGTCCCAAAGCGGAGGAACTGGTTCAAAAATTTGCCGACCGCGATTTGAAAGAAATTGCATATTACAATTTCAACGCCGGACATATCAAAGGCGCGCGGGCGGTATTCTCGCGCACCGGCTACACCGGCGAGGATGGTTTTGAGATTTATGTATATCGCAAAGATTCTGAAATCCTCTGGAATGCCGTGTGGAAAGCCGGCAAACCGTTGGGACTGAAGCCGATAGGCCTCGGCGCCAGAGACTCCCTGCGTCTGGAAGCCTGCTTAAGCCTGTATGGCAACGACATTGACCAGTCCACAAATCCTATCGAAGCCAACCTGGGCTGGATAGTTAAGACCAAGAAGCCGGGTGGATTTATCGGTCTGGATGAGGTGCTGAAGGTTAAAGCCAATCAAACACGCCGGTTGATGGGCTTTGTGCTGACAGAGAAGGGCATTGCCCGGCACGGACAGGAAGTCTTCATTGAAGACCGGAAGGTTGGCTATGTAACTTCCGGCGGATATTCGCCGATTTTGGACAAAGCAGTCGGACTGGCATACATTGATAAGCCTCTAGATGTGGTGGGAACTAAAATCGCTATCGATGTGCGCGGGCGGCGCATCGCGGCTGAAATCGTCGAAATGCCATTCTATAAACGTTCGGCATAATGCATATTCAAACAATCTCAATAAATCGATATTTATATGTCAGGACGGGAAACTAAGCCTATAACGCCGGATGAAGCCGGCCGTCTGAAAAGTGAAACTAAAGTCATCGACCTCTACTTCACGCCTTGCGAGGTTAGCGAGGAGCGTCTGAAGGCTTATAAGACGGTGGTGGTCGTAGATGTTCTGCGGGTTGGAACGACTATTCCTATTGCGCTATCCAACGGCGCGCGGGAGGTTTTTCCGGTAACATCCATCGCAGTCGCGACTTCATTAGCAGCACAACTTGGGCGCGACGATATCCTACTCTGTGGTGAGAGGGAAGGCCGGCTCATCGACGGCTTTCATATCGGTAATTCGCCTTCGGATTACACTCGCGAGCGAGTCCGCGGCCGAACGCTCATATTTGCCACGACTAATGGCACGCCGGCGCTGGTCAAAGCCGCCGGCGCGCCGAAAGTCTATCTGTGCGGCTTCATCAATCTGCCAGCTGTCTTGGGAATGATGCTTAATGTAGATAATCAGTTCCCCTTGGCTGTGCTTTGCGCCGGCAAGTTCAATCGTTTCGCGCTCGAAGACGCTGTATGCGGCGGGATGCTAACTAAACAGATTCAAGAGAGAACAGACGGTCAATATGAATTCAATGATGGCGCGCGGTCGGCTTTGATGATAGCCCGGGAATTTGGCAATGACATTTATACCCTGCTTAAAAACTGCGACCACGGGCGTTATTTAATCCAAATTGGTATGGAGGACGACCTGCCGCGTTGCGCTGCCCAAGGCGTCCTGCCGGTCGCGCCAGTGATGAAAGATGGCAAATTGGTCAAAGCGGAATAATGATAATCCTGCTGCCGACCCGCCGCGGTCGGCAGGAATTATTTTAGGCATTTACACTGAACGCATCCTCCTCAAAACGCAAATCGAATAATCCGCCCCCCAACGAAAGACGCTCAAAATCCCATCGCCGGGGGGCGGAATTATTCTATCTCGGATTAGCCTTCGTATTCGTCTTTCTGACGCTGGCGCTAATTAGTTTTTGCGACGAAGATGCGCCCGGCAGCGATGTCGGCGGCCGCGCTGGCAGTTGGCTTGGGCAAGCCGGCGCCGCAGTTGCTTATTACATAAGTGTCTATACTTTCGGTCGTTGGGGTATGTTCGCAGTCCCACTAGGATTATTTTTAATTCTAATGGGCAGAATATCCGGCTGGAAATTTAAGCCTGAACGTTGGGTTGTCCTGACGCTTATCGGAGGTTTCTTTGTGGGCTTGGGTATCGGGCTTGTCCGGCATATCAAAGATTTAGACGACGAACTATTGTCCGGATCGTTGCCCCTGACCGTCGCACAAATATCTATTTATTTTCTCGATAAAATTGGCGCCTTTCTTGTCTGGATTACAATTCTGCTGGCTATATTAGTTCTCTATTTCGACCTGCGTTTGATGACTTGGCTGCATCTTTTATTTTATCGAATTCCGGCTGCTATAATTGGATATTTCAAAGAAACATACGGGCGAAGAAGATATAATGATGATGATGATGGTAATGGTGATGAGAAAGAATATTGGGAGCATGAACCAGAACTCAAAACAGTTCAAGTGGCATCTCAAACTCCGGCTATTTCTCCAAAAGTAGTTGCTTCAGATGCTATAATAAAAAACTTGCCAGGGGCGCAGCGCGAGTTTCCGCCGCTGTCGCTGCTGGATATGCCGCCGGTTGCGAACCGTGCTGCTATTGACCGCGCTGAATTGGAAGAGAATTCCTATCGTTTAGAGCAGAAGTTAGCCAGTTTGGGGGTGAACGCGCGGGTGATTAAAACTAATCCTGGTCCAGTCATCACCCGCTATGACCTCGAACCTTCGGCGGAAGTGAAAATCGCCCGCATTGCCGGACTTGCCGACGACATCGCAATGGCGCTGCGAGCCAGAGGCGTGCGCATACTTGCTCCGATACCGGGCGAAGCCGCCGTCGGCGTCGAGATTCCCAACCGCATGCCGGAAATAGTCTATATCCGCGAGGTCATCGGCAGCGACGCCTTCCGCGCCGCCAAAACACCGCTCGCCATCGGCATCGGCAAGGATGCCAACGGCGGTATTTTTCTCGCCGACCTCGCCCGGATGCCGCACCTGCTCATAGCCGGCGCGACTGGCTCCGGCAAGTCGGTCTGCATCAACACCATCCTGATGAGTCTGCTCTACCGCAGCGACCCGAAGAACCTGCGGGTCGTCCTCATCGACCCTAAGAAAATCGAACTATTGCTCTATGCCCGCCTCGAACAGCAGCATCTTATCGCGCCGAGCGACTTGGGTGAAACAGTCATCACCCAGCCGGAGAACGCCGTGGCGACGCTGGCCTCCGTTCACGCTGAAATGGAGCGGCGCTACGATATCTTAGCCGAAGCCGGCGTGCGCAGTCTGGATGAATATAATCGATGGTTGGAAAAGTCCGCCCCTGAAGCGGTCGACGAATCCGACAAGCGCGAGCGGCTGCCGTATATCATTGTAGTCATAGACGAGTTAGCCGATTTAATGCTGACGGTGCGGCGCGAGTTTGAAGACCTGATAGTGCGGCTGGCGCAGATGTCGCGCGCGGTGGGCATCCATCTGGTCGTCGCCACGCAGCGCCCGTCGGTGGATGTCGTCACCGGCCTTATCAAAGCCAATTTCCCGACCCGGATTGCTTTTCAAGTAGCATCACGGGCGGATTCGCGCACTATTATCGACGGAATGGGCGCCGAAGCGCTGCTCGGACGAGGGGATATGCTGTTTCAGAGTTCCGGCACCGCGCGATTGCAGCGGCTGCACGGGGCGTTAGTTACGACGGAGGAGGTCGAACGGGTGGTAGAATTCATCCGCGCCCAGCCGCCGGTAGAATCATCGTTTGCCTTACCTTCTCCAGATATGGTTAAGATAAAACTTCCCGGCGTCAATGGCAGCGATGCTAATATTCCCGATACTGACGAACTGTTCGACGAAGCGGCTAAAATCATCGTCAATATGGAACAAGGTTCGATTTCGGTGCTGCAACGCCGTTTGAGGGTAGGCTACGCCCGTGCGGCGCGGCTCATCGACGAACTCGAACGCGCCGGCATCGTCGGCCCCTTCGACGGCTCCAAAGCACGGCAAGTGTTAGTTACACCGGAAGAATTAAAGGATAGATGGGGAATTGGGTGATGATGATGATGATGATGATGATGATGAAACAAGGGCGGGCTTTTAACCTAAAGCCCAAAGCCCATTAAGGGGCAAGGCGGACGCCCTCGTCCGCTGATGCTGATGCTGATCGTATGCCGCTTGCACCTTACACCTTTACATTACTCAGAAAATAGACGCACTTTATCCCCCCGCTTGCGAGGGGATAAAGGGGGGTGTATTTTCAACTTACATTGCACCGCGATGCGGGATGATGCTTCCTTAAAAACAAACTTGTAACGGATCAAATTTGAATATAACTCGTGAAATCTCTCCGGATGGAGAGGCAACCTTAACTATATCCCTGCCGGCGGAAGTCGTCGGCGGGAAGTTCAAAGAGGCGTTCGATAAGTTCCGCGCCGAAGCCAGCATCCCCGGCTTTAGGCCGGGCAAAGCGCCGCTCGGCTTCGTCAAACAACGCTATGGCAAGGCTATTAACGTCGATGTCGCCGACGACCTGGCGCGCGATTACGCCAAGCAAGCCATCGAACAGGAAAAATTGAAAATCGGCGGGACAGTCAAACTCGACCTCAAAACCTACGGTGAAGATAAAGGTTTGACCTTTACGGCTTCCTTCCCGCTGAAACCGCAGCCGCATCTGACGCACTACAGAGGCTTGCGCATTATGGTCAACGACGCTGACATTGCCGAGAGCGATATCGACGACCAAATCGAAGGTCTGCGCCATAAACACGCTTTGCTTGAGTCCATCGATGACCCAGCGCCGGCGAATTCTATCTTAACTTTAAAAGCGCGTGAAATTGACCCGTCCGGACTACCGCTCATAGGACGTGCGGAAGAAAATATCATTCTCGAATTCGGCGAAGACCGCCTGGGCATCGGCTCGGACGAACAGTTGCTTGGCGTCCGTGCCGGCGAAACACGCACTATTAAAATTCGTCAGCCGCAAAGCGGGCTAGTATCAGCACCGACCGACCACCAAATTATCGGCTTAAATGAATTAAATAATCAAACTAATCAGCCTAACGAAAAATATCTGCACATTGAGGTTTTGAGCGTCGAAGTGCCACAACTGCCCGAAGTCGATGACGATTTCGCCAAGTCTGTCAACGAAAAACTGCAGCATATCGCCGACCTGCGCAACTATGTCAAATTCACGCTGATGGGCTATATCGGCGCGGATGTCCAGCGCCGGTTGGAGCGCGGTATCATTCACCGGCTTGTCGAAGACAATCCGTTCCCATTGGCGAAATCGCTCGTCGAAGAGACAATGATGTTGTGGGCGGAAGAAAACAAAGTTCCAATTTCCGAGCGCCGCCGGCTATTCGAAGAGAACTTCGCCGACACTGAACATAATATGCGCTGGATTTACCTGCGCGATGAAATCGCCACAGTTGAGAATATAGAAGTCAGCGAGGAGGAGACTAACCAAGAGGTTCAGCGGATTGCCGACCGGACCGGCGAACCGCTTGAAATCATCGAGCGCCGCATCGAACAGAGCGATATCAGGGAGCGGTTGGCTGACCGGCTGCTCGACCGCCGCGTTATCGATTTCCTCGTTCGATATGCTGACATCGAACGCCGCAAGATGACCGTGCAGGAATATATTCAGACGATGGAAGAATGACAGGCTGGAAGATTTTCCCGCCGACTGGGGGAAGGGTCTGATTTCAAATCGATGAACGACTTCGATGTCATAGTCGCCGGCGGCGGGCACGCCGGTTGTGAAGCGGCAGCCGCAGCCGCCAGGCTCGGCGCACGAACTGCGCTCGTCACCAGCAACATAACCGCGCTGGCCAGAATGTCCTGCAATCCGGCGATGGGCGGCATCGCCAAAGGGCATTTAGTGCGCGAAATCGACGCGTTAGGCGGCGTGATGCCGGTTATCACCGACCGCACGGCGATTCAATTCCGCGTCCTGAACCGCTCTAAAGGTCCAGCCGTCTGGTCGCCGCGCGCCCAGTGCGACCGGCAGATGTATTCTGAAACAATGCTGAAAACGCTTCAGCATTATCCGAATTTGGAACTGCTCACCGGCCAGATTGTAGATGTTCTAATCGAAAATAACGACTGCTATGGCGTGCGTCTGCGATCAGGCGAGACTATCGCCAGTAAGGCTGTTATCCTCTCCTGCGGCACATTTCTCAATGGGATTTTATATAGAGGCGCTTGGAAGACAGCTGGTGGACGCATCGGTGAACCGCCGGTGGAGGGTTTGAGCCGGGCGTTAGCCCAACACGGCTTTGAAATTGCCCGACTCAAGACCGGCACGCCGCCGCGGCTGGACGGACGCACTATCGACTATTCCAAAGTTGAACGGCAGGAAGGCGATGAGGTCCCGATTTTCTTCCATTGGAAGACCACTATACCGATATTGCCGCAGCGCCCCTGTTGGATAAGCCATACTAACACTGCAGTTCACGCGGCTTTGCGCAGCGGGCTTGACCGCTCACCGCTGTTTCAAGGTTGGATTGAAGGGCGAGGACCGCGCTACTGCCCTTCGATTGAGGATAAAATCGTGCGTTTCGCCGATAAAGAGCGGCATACTATCTTCCTTGAGCCGGAAGGACTCAACACTACTGAACTCTACCCTAATGGCTTTTCGACCAGCCTGCCGGAAGATGTGCAGCTTAAAGCCTTGCGCTTGATTCCCGGCTTGGAAGCCGTTGAAATGACCCGCGCCGGATATGCCGTCGAATACGATTTCTTCCCGCCGCATCAGTTGCATCCCACGCTGGAAACAAAACTTTACGCGGGTTTATATTTTGCTGGGCAGATTAACGGCACATCCGGCTATGAAGAAGCGGCTGCGCAGGGTTTGATAGCCGGCGCTAATGCCGGTCTGGCGGCATTAGGCAGCTCCGAGCGGTTGACCCTCGGCCGCGAAGAGGCTTACATCGGCGTTCTCATCGATGACCTCATCACCCGCGGGACAGACGAACCCTACCGGATGTTCACTTCGCGGGCTGAATTCCGTTTGGGCTTGCGCCTCGACAACGCCGCTGCCCGCTTGACGCCTATAGGTTACTGTCTTGGGTTATCCAACTCGGAACGGTTTGAAGCGCTGCAAGTTGAAAACGCTAATCTGACGCAGGTAATCGAGCGGCTTCAAAAAAATCGCATTCAAACGAACGATGAAGAGAATATCAGCCTTTACGAGTGGCTTAAACGCCCGGAAGTTCATCTGTCTTCTATATTGCCTATTTTGTCCGGCGATAATCTAATTGACGCTGAAAATCTTTTTAGCCACGGCGAATTTGTCCAGCGCGTCGAAGCCGAAGTTAAATATGAAGGCTACATCAAACGCCAGCAGTATCGAGTAGATGAAGTCCGACGCAACCGGCTGAAAACAATCCCTATCGATTTCAATTATAAACATATCAAAGGTTTATCTACTGAAGGCCGCGAAAAACTAACCAAAGTCAAGCCATCGGACTTGGGGCAGGCGGCTAATATTCCCGGCGTTACGCCGGCGGATATTGCCCTCTTGCTGATACACCTGAAACGGCGAGCGGCGTAGTTTTCCAGCGTGGTAAATTTCTCAACAAATCTTGAAAACAAATGTTGACAAAATGTTGACAACCGTTAAAAACTAATTGAATATCTTTATAATACAAATACATAGATATTATGTTCACCGGCGACGCAAATGTTGATAACTTGCTTGAACGCTACCGGCAGTTACTTCTTGATGCGAATAAAAGTAAGAACTTGGTCTCGCGGCGGGATGTGAATAACTTGACCGGACGCTTGATTAGCGAATCGCTTCAACCGCTAAGTCTGGGTGAAGATGTATTAGTCTCTCCCCTGCTGGACATTGGCAGCGGCGGCGGATTGCCGGGCATCCCTCTTAAAATTGCCAAACCTGAACTAAATATAACCCTCCTCGATTCCAATCGAAAAAAAACACTCTTTTTAAGACGCGTAATTAATGAATTA
>VGIO01000093.1 GCA_016867855.1 Calditrichota bacterium | reverse complement strand
TCATTGATGCAGAAGTATTCATCGATAGCGAGCATGTTTCTCTCCTTTTGAGATATGCATACTCTATAATAATCAAGAATTGAGGTTTTTGCAAGCAAAATCACAATGATGTGGGGACACTACCAACTGCTGGTGATGGTGATAATAATGTTGTATCTATATTAGCGTCAGCATCAGCATCAGCATTTGTTATAATCTTTCCACTACGACTGCCACGGCTTCGCCGCCGCCGAGGCAAATTCCCGCCACGCCCCACTTCTTATTACGGTCGGCAAGGGCGTAAATCAAGGTGGTTAGGATGCGCGCGCCGGAAGCGCCGATGGGATGTCCAAGCGCCACGGCTCCGCCATTCACATTAACCTTGTCGGCGCTGATGCTCAGAAGTTGGATGTTAGCGAGCGCGACGACCGCGAAGGCTTCGTTAATTTCAAACAGGTCAACATCTTCGATAGTTAGGGGCTTGCCGTCGGCTTTGATAGTTTTGGCGACGGCTTTGCGGATGGCTTCCGCCGGGGCGGTGGTGAACCATTCCGGCGCTTGGGCAAAGCAGCCGTAGCCGTGAACTTTGGCTAACGGTTTAAGTCCGCGCTTCTTAGCTTCTTCGGTCGACATTAATATCAGCGCTGCCGCGCCGTCGTTAATTTTGGAGGCATTGGCTGCAGTAATGGTGCCGTCCTTTTTGAACGCCGGTTTCAAGGTCGGAATTTTATCGAACTTGACCTTCTTGGGTTCTTCGTCTTCGCTCACCAGCAGCGGGTCGCCGCCCTTCTGGGGGATACCGACGGGAGCGATCTCAGCCGTGAATTTGCCGGCTTTCATCGCCTCCAAAGCGCGTTGATATGAAAGCATCGTGAACTCATCTTGCTGCCCGCGGGTGATTTTCATTTCCGCCGCGCAGATTTCGCCGCACATACCCATATGCATATCGCCATACGGATCCCACAATCCATCGAAAACCATCCCATCGACTAACTTTCCATCTCCCATCCGGTAGCCTTGGCGGGCTTGGAACAGGTAGTATGGGGCATTGGTCATCGACTCCATACCGCCGGCAATGACAGTATCGCTGTCGCCAAGCCGGATGGCTTGCGCGGCGAGCATCACAGATTTCAGCCCTGAGCCGCAGACCTTATGGACGGTCGTGCAGCCGACGCTGTGGGGAATACCGGCGTATATAGCCGCCTGCCGCGCCGGGGCTTGACCGGCGCCGCCTTGCAGCACCATCCCCATCAGCACTTCGCAGACATCCGCCGGCGCTGCCTGCGCCTGCTCTAAAACGCCTTTGATAGCCGCCGCGCCCAAGCGCACCGCCGGCAGCGATGCAAACACGCCGTTGAACGAACCGATGGGCGTCCGCTTGGCAGCGACGATTACAACCTCGTGCATTGAATCTCCCTTAAAACTTGGTTTAATTTATTGAATACTTAGAAAAATTGAGAACCGGATTTCGATAAGCGTGACACAAAATCATTCGCCAACCAGCCAAACTTGCAGCCGATAACCACTTTCGACGCTCAGACAACACCCGCGCGCGGTCCATATCATAGACCATCGTCGTTTGCAAGTCGAGATGTTGCTTGACTGAAATAATATCCCCCGGATAGAACACCTCTCCACCGGGCAGTTGAGCGATTACGACCTGATGCCCCGGCGAATGCCCGCCGGTAAGAAAGACCTTCACATCATTCGCAATTTCACAATCACCGTCGATGATCCTCATTTGTCCGGATGATAGCAGCGTATTGACATCCTTCTGCTGGTAATCGTGGATATGAGCAGGGTCTGGATTAAGAGCATATTCCAATTCGCGTCTTTGAACATAATATACAGCATTTGTGAATAATAGTGCAAGCGTTTTTCCTACTTGCACTAGAGCGCCGCCGGAATGGTCGTAATGTAAATGCGAAAAAATGACTATATCGATATCTTCAGCGCGAAGTCCCAAGGCGTTCAAGTTTTTCAACATTCGGCGCGGACGCTCGAAATCTAATAAATCCAATTCATCGGTGGTCCAGCGCGCGCCCAGACCAGCGTCGATTAAAATATATTTTCCATCTATATGCAAGAGCGCTTGGTTTAGACCGATGAGCAGCCGGGCGCCGCTTTGCTGATTTAAACCGACTTTAAAGTCTGCGGCGTCGATTTTCAGCCAGCCATCTTGCAGGACGGTGCAGTTTTCTGAGAACCTAATAATATGGACAGTATGAACTTTATAGACAATATGGACGATTAGACTTTTAAAAGTTCCCGGGCGATGACCAGACGCTGGATTTCGCTGGTGCCTTCGCCAATTTCGCACAACTTTGCGTCCCGCCACATACGCTCGACCGGATATTCCTTCATATAACCGTAGCCGCCGTGAATTTGAATCGCCATTTCGCAGCACTTGGTCGCAATCTCCGAAGCGAATAATTTTGCCATCGAGGATTCTTTGATGAACGGCAGATTGCGGTCTTTCAATCGGGCGGCATTATAAACTAAATGCCGCGCGGCTTCAATCCAGGTCGCCATATCGGACAGTTTGAATTGGGTCATCTGAAAATCGCAGATAGGCCGGCCGAATTGGACGCGTTCTTTGGAGTATTTCAATGCTTCGTCAAGCGCGCCTTGCGCAATGCCGAGCGCCATTGCAGCGATGGAGATACGTCCACCGTTGAGCGTGTCCATAAAATATTTAAAGCCTTCGCCCTCTATGCCGAGGATATTCGCTGCCGGGATGCGGCAGTCATCGAAGGCGAAGCCAGCGGTATCCGAACCGCGGATGCCGAGTTTATGCTCCTTGCGCTCAACTGAAAAGCCGGGTATGTCTTTAGAGACGAGGAAAGCGCTGATGCCGCGGGTCTTCTTGGCTTTATCGGTCATCGCCGTAAAAGTGTAGATATCCGACACTGAGGCATTAGTGATGAAACGTTTAGCGCCATTGATGACCCATTCATCGCCGTCGCGCACAGCGGTGGTCTCAGTGCCGGCGGCGTCGGATCCGGCATTTGGTTCGGTCAGACCGAAAGCGCCGAGGATTTCACCGCTGCACAGCCGCGGCAGCCATTCCTGTCTCTGCTCTTCATTGCCAAAGGTAGCGATGGGATAGACGCCGAGCGAAACATGGGCCGCCAAGGTGATACCAGTGGCAGCGCAGACTCGACTTAACTCTTCGACTGCGATGGCATAGCATACATAATCCATCCCTGCGCCGCCGTATTCAACCGGAAATACTATGCCCAATAAACCCAACTCGCCCATCTTCTTTACATTCTCCATCGGGAAGCGGCAGGTTTCGTCGATTTCCGCCGCAACCGGCTTGACCTCGTTGAGAGCGAAGTCGCGCACCATATCCCGCAGCATTTGCTGCTCTTCGGTCAGAAACATTAGTCCTCAAAGTGTGATATTGGTTGCAATTCTTATAGTCCTTAGCGAGCGAAATTTATCCGCCCAATTCTATAGTTTAGAGTTCACTGCTTTAGCGTGCAAATTTAAACTGGCAAGGCACATGCCCCCGTGCGCCGGCAATTCATATTTGACAAACTGCGGACGAGGGCGTCCGCCTTGACGCAAAGTGAATTGTTAAATAGCGTCAGAGCGACTTTCCTACGCAGAGTTTTTCCCTGCGCGGTAATGACGATGGCTTATGTCGTGCATAGTTCCGTCAGTAATTCAAGAGCCAGTTTGACTTGAATTTTCTGTGCGGCAACTGAATTAAGCCTAATTTGGCATCCCGGCGAGCCGACTAACAATGTGTCCGCGTCGGTCTGTGAGGCATCTGCAATTTTTTTCTGGGCGATTAATTCCGATGTCCCCGGATGGAACACTGCGTAAGATCCGCCAAAGCCACAACAGAGCGCTGCATTGGGCATTTCGACAATTCTAATGTTATCGAGAGCAGATAGAATCTCCCGCCAGCGTCCCGGCTCGCCAAGATGTGTGTTGTGGCAGGAATCGTGCAAGGCGATTCGCCTGCCATCGCTTTTGAATCGCAGTCGTCCGTCATTCAACGCTTCGGCGATGATGCCGCTCATTTGGCGCACTTTTAAACGCAATACCCGCCAGCGTTTCATTACATCATCATCATCATAGAATATTTCACCGTAATCGTTCTGCATCGCGGCGGTGCAGGTCGCGTCGGGCGAAGTGATATAGTCGATGTCCAGACTTTCGAAGAGGTCTATCGTCTTCAGCGCCAACCGGCACGCCAGCGACCAATACCCGTTGTTGATAGCCGGCGCTCCGCAACAACCTTGCGACTTGGGGATAATAACGCGCAGGCCGGCGGAAGTCAGCAGTTTTATAGCCGCATCGACTGCCCACGGCGCACTCAAATTTCCACTGCAACCTATCAATAAGCCGACTGCGCCGACAGTCTTTTTAGCCGGCTCTATAACCTCCGGCAGACGCCTAAGATACGGCGCGCCGCGGAAAACCGGCAAACCGTAACGTACCATCTTTGTTCGTTCCGGATATGCTGGATTAAAACCAAAGAACAATCCATAATTTCGAACATAAAATTTAAATAATCGCTGCTTTCCAATCGTCCAATTCAGCGCGCGACGTTTTTTCATAATCGACGAAGCAAATTCCGCCAAATCCTCCCGGGCTGAAGTCCAGAGCCGCTCAGTCCGGACGCCCGCCGGGCAAACACTCTGGCAGGCATAGCAAGTGAGACAATCGTCGAAAACATCCGCCAGCGCAACCGAAGGTTCTATGGTGTTATTTAACAGTCCTTTAAGTAATTCGATTTTACCGCGCGCCGTCTTGCCTTCATAGCCTTCCGTAATATAGGTGGGGCAGACCGCCTGGCACAAGCCGCAGTTGACGCATTTATTGAGTTCGTCAACCCGCCGGCGGATATTATTTAGAAGCAGATTGGGCTTCATCTGCTGTCGGCGGCGCCAGCTCGATCAGTTCCTGCCCAAAGCCGACCTGCTCGCCGGGCGCGGCTAAGATCTGCTTGACAACTGCCTCCCCCGACGCGCGCACCTCGTTCTCCATCTTCATCGCTTCCACTATTGCCAAAGGCTGGTTCGGCTTCACCCGCTGACCGGGTTCGACTAAAATCTTAATGACTGTTCCCGGCATCGGCGCTACGACCGAGAGGTCGCCGGCGCCAGCCGCGCCTTTCTGTCGGTATTCATCATCCTCGCTGACAATAGCGAAAACCTTCTCCCGCCCGTCGATATGTAAAAACAATCGGCCATTGCGTTGAACGGCATAACCTACCCAGCGTCGGTTAGCAACACTCAAGATGCAGCGCGGCGGCTGGCTAAGGTCGAAATTAACTTCCAAATTCCTGCCGCCGACTTTGAGAGTTAGCGCGTCGCCCTGACGTTGATGTTCGACATTATATATTCCAAAGGCGTCTTTGAACTTCTTTATCACCGCGCGCCTCCGCAGATTTCCCAGTGTCCAATCTGCGCCCACGGCTCAGCGATGCCGGCGGCGGAGGTTGATTCGACCTCAGTATAATTTTTCCTAACTGCTAAACAGGCTAAGGCCAGCGCCAAATCATGCTGTTCCCATGTCAGCGGCTCCGGCGTCCAGTTGGCGAGGTGTTCGCCGATGAAGCCGGTATGATAATCGCCGGATGCAAATGTAGCGCGCTTGAGAACGGCTTTGAGGAATTCGATATTTGTGCCGACGCCAAGCAGGATGGTCCTATCAAGGGCTTGCAAAGCCCGGATAATCGCCCCTGCACGGGTCGGCGCCCAGCATATTAACTTGGCAATAATCGGGTCGTAATAGACGGTTATTTCGTCACCGGTTTCGACGCCGTTGTCGAAGCGGACGCCAGGACCGCGAGGCTCTTCGCAATGCAGCACCGGCCCAGCTGAAGGCAGGAAGCCGGCAGCCGCGTCCTCAGCATAAATACGCGCCTCAATCGAATGCCCGCGCTGATACAGGTCGGATTGATCCCAAGATAATTCCCCGCCCATCGCTACGCGCATCTGCTCCATCACCAAGTCAACGCCGACGACCATCTCCGTGACCGGATGCTCCACCTGAATGCGGGTGTTGACCTCAAGGAAATAATAGTTCTTATTCTCATCCAGCAGGAATTCGACAGTGCCGGCGTTATAGTATCCGGCCGCTTCGGCGACCATCACCGCGGTCTGGCCCATTTGTCGACGCAGTTCGGGTGTTAACGCCGGCGAAGGCGATTCTTCGATGATTTTCTGATGGCGGCGCTGGATGGAACATTCGCGCTCGAATAGATGCACGCGGTTGCCTTTAGTATCGCCGAAGATTTGGAATTCGATATGACGGGGATTTTTTATCAACTTTTCTATATAGACTGTCGGATTGCCGAAGGCGCTCTGCGCTTCGCGCCGGGCGCTTTGGATGGCGGAGGGCAGTTCGGAGGGTTCATAAACAGCGCGCATACCTTTGCCGCCGCCGCCGCCGGCGGCTTTAACCAGCACGGGAAAGTCGATGTTCGCCGCCAATTTAATCAGCGCCGCATCGGAAAAGTCGGTCTCATCGGCTGTGCCGGGAATAATGGGAATGCCGGCGCGTGCCATTGTGCGCCGCGATTCGACCTTGTCGCCGAGCAAACGAATAGATTCCGGCGACGAGCCGATGAAAACTAAGCCCGATTCGGTAACAAGTCTGGCGAACTCGGCATTCTCGGCTAAAAAGCCATAACCGGGATGCACGGCTTGACAGCCGCTTTTATGCGCCGTTTCGATAAGGCGCTCTATTTTAAGGTAACTTTCAGCCGCCGGCGCCGGACCGATAAGGTAGGCTTCGTCAGCCTCGCGCACATGCCGAGCGTTGCGGTCAACTTCCGAATAGACCGCAACCGCCTTGAGGCCTAACTCCCGACAAGCGCGGATGATACGAACCGCGATTTCCCCGCGATTGGCGATGAGAACCTTGGAAAAGGGGTTGGTCAATGAAGCGAATTTAAAGTAATGGGGTAAAAAGAACTAATCGGTTTATATTTATATATTAATATTTATAACTCCAATGTCAATGATTTGCCGCTGCGTTTAAGGCGGTTTGCGAAATATTTCATTATGTCAGAAATTGAAACACCCGCCGCAGTGGATTATTATTCGCAAGCGTTCAGCCCCAGAATTACCTATAGACCGAGAATGATCAGAGTTCAGCGCTTTAGCCTGCGTATTATCACGCTAAAGCGGTGAACTCTAAACTTTCAAACGCCAACTCGCTTCATTTCAGCCGCGCTATTTTCATAGTCTGAGTTTCATTTTGCGTTTTAATCCGCGCCAAATAGAGGCCATTTGGCTGGCTGCCGGCTGTCCAAACAGGTCTATATTTTCCAGCCGGCAGGTCGGCATCGATAAGACGAGCAATTTCCACGCCTTGCAGCGAATATATCACTAATTGGACGTGTGCGTCCTGTGCCAAAACGAAGGTTAATTCCAGGTTGTAGTTGAAAGGATTGGGAGTCGGGGGATAAAATTTAAGACCGCAAGTTTTATCAGGCCAAGGATATTGGCTCATATCTATATGACACCTAGCGAAACCGTCGCTGTGATACTCACCTCCGCCTTCCAGCCACACCGGCTCGATAGTTTGTTCGTCGATACCATCCCAAATTTCAAAGGTCAATCTGTCATTCTCTTTAGCGCCATCGATTTCAGGCGTTGTCGGGTCGTCGCCCCAGACCGAGATGCCGTATAAAAGAACGGGCGTCCCTGCCCGTCCGTTAAGGCGGTCAATGTAATGGACAGGCAGAGACGCCCATCCTCCTATCTCCGCAGCGCCGGCGCAAAGTCCGTCTTTCGTAAATACACCCACTTCCAAACATTCCAAATTCCGCATTCCAAATTCCAAATTAATCAGGAGGCTCATATTCCTCCCCGTCGGTTCGGGCGGACGAAAGTGGACCAAGCGGAAATCAGCATCAGATCCAGCATCAGCATTTCTCAACATCTGTCCTTCATTCGGGTAAATCAGTGTGTCGGCTGCTGCGACCTTGAGTTGATAACCTTTGCCGCGCTGTAATAGACCCATATTGGAGAATCCGGCATTAGGGCGATAGAACCGCCCGATCTCGTCTTTGGCGATAATCAAATTCTCTTCGATACCGTCAAACGCCTCCTCAGCCGGCAGTCTCGCGGCAGGGAAGTAGGCGGCTATATTCCAGCCGACGTTTAAAGGTATTTCAGTCTCTACATCGACCGGCAGGTTGATGATATCCAGCGACTCCCAATCAGTCAATTTGGCTTGATAACCATATCGAAAATCCCAAAAAATGAGAGTGCTGAAACGATTGGGTAAGAAAAACCGACCGATCGCGTCTTTCACGATAAAAAGATGTTCGCGACGCAAAATATCGTCCCAAATCGTGCGCATATATAAACTTGCCGGGGGGATGTGAGACGATATTAAATTCCAACCCCGGCGCATATTTATTCGACAATTCTCAACAGGATCCACACCTAATTGGATGAGGTAGGCATCGACATTATTTTCAAAAGAAGTATAACCGGCAATTGAAACACCGGCATCATTCTCGCCGATAGTGAAACACTCTTCCGCCAAATCGCTGCCGAAATTTTCAGTCCATAGAACATTGCCGTGTTGGTCGACGCGGACGAGTTTGCAGTCCAGACTGCCACTGCGGGCATCTTGAATATATCCTAATAAATAGAAGCCGCCCAAGGCTGCTTCGCGCAGGCTGTAAAATCCTTCCCTGTCAGCGTAGTCGTAAAGTTTCTGCCATTCAAGCCGGCCATTTCCGTCTGTCTTGACTAAATAAGCATCCCAGAGGCTCGCATCATCGCTTACCGTTAAGCCGGCAAGCGCAAAACCACCGTCCAATGTCTGAATAATATCGTTGGCGTCATCGTTGTGTTCGCCGCCATAAGACGCATCCCACTGGACATCGCCCCGGCTATCGACTTTGACCAGATACATATCCTTAAGTCCGGCGCCTTGCGATGTAGTGTAGCCGGTCAGGGCGAAGCCGCCGTCGGAAGTGGGAATATGGCGCCGGCAGTAGTCGTATTCCGCACCGCCGTAAGTTCGCTGCCAGATTAACTCGCCGTCTGCGTCAGTCTCGACCAGATAAAAATCCTTCGCGCCGGCGCCCCACGACCAATTGAAACCGGCTAAACTAAATCTGCCGTTCGGCAGTTCATAGACCGAGAAGCACTCGTCGTAGTGCCTCCCGCCGAAGGTGCGCATCCAGAGTTGGCGGCCTTGAGCATCGGTTTTTATGAAGTAAAAGTCGGTCGCCCCGGCGCCGAATGAGAACGACGCTCCTGCGATGGCGAAGCCGCCGTCTCGGGTGCGCATTACACAGTTAGCGCGCTCGCCGCGCTCCCCACCAAAGCGGCGCTGGAACATCACTTCGCCGCGCCCGTCAAGCCGCATCAAAAAGATATCGGTGTCGAAATCGGAAGTATCGACGATGTGGCCGACGATAACATAACCATCCCGCCCTAAAGCCCGGTGCGCTTGGCCGTATTCCAGCAAAGGACTGCCCACCGCCCGCTCAAAAAGAATCTCCGGTTGCGCTGCCAATAGTAATGGCAGCCAAGCCAAAGCGTTCGCGGCAAGTATTCTTAATCGGTATTTTTTTCTCTTGATTTTCATCATAAATCCTAAAGGTTTTTCCAAACTCTCAACCTTCCACTTTCAACCTGCTAACTTGCTAACTTGCTATCAATCGCCAGCTGGGCAGTTTGATGGTAAAAGCGGCGCCTTTGCCGATTTCGCTGGCGACGATGATTTCCCCTCGATGCTGTTTGATGATGTTGTAAGTCATCGACAACCCCAAGCCCATCCCTTGTCCGACATCGCGGGTGGTGAAAAAAGGCTGAAATATTTTATCGATATTTTCAGGCGCGATGCCGACGCCCTCATCGATGACCTTGATTTCGACCCAATCGGCTGTGCGGTTGAGGAAAACATCGACCTTGCCTTTGCGACCGCTCTCTTTGACGGCTTGCACAGCATTCGAGATTAAATTCAAGATAGCCTGGCCGATTTGACCGCTGCTACATTCATAGGGCAGCAGGTCGGCGCAATGTTCGACGACCTCGCAAACTCCCTGCCATTGCGGGCGCAGTATATTCACCGCGGAATGAATCGCCCGGCTCAAGTCGCAGGGTGTTAATTCGCCGCGGTCCTGACCGGCGAAAGCGCGCAAATCCTGAATGATTTGCTGCGTGCGGGTTGTGCCTTCCCGTATATCGCTGAGCAGCGTCGGTAAATCCGCGCGCAGATAGTCGATATCGGCGTCGATGCAAATCCGTTTGAACTCATCAGGCGCGGCTTCTCCAAACGAAGCGATACAGGCGTCGATAACTGTTATTAACACTCTAAAATTGCTTTCCAGATGTTCCAAATTGCCGGCGATGAAATTCAGCGGGTTGTTAATTTCGTGGACTAATCCAGCCAACATCTGCCCGAGCGAAGCCAATTTCTCCGAATGCACCAATTGCGCCTGTGCTGATTTGAGTTTCTCCAGCGTCTCAGCCAGCGCTTTGTTGCGGTCGCCGAGCGTTTTCAACAACAGTGCATTATCCAGCACAATTGCTGCCCTATTAATAAAGGCTTCCAATAACCGGCGGCTGTCGGCATCGAACTTCAGCGGTCCGGTTCCGCCCATCGCAATGATGCCGATTTGCTCATTATGCGCGGTTAAGGGCCAATACAACGTTTGCGTCAACTGATTGTTTAATGGAAATATAGGCGTGGCGCGGATTAGGGTTTTAACTATTATTTGCGGCGGGGCGGTCGAATCGTCTTTCCTTGCATTATTCCACATCCACTGTATGAAATCTTCGCTTATCTGTGTCGCAAAGCCATCCAACAAATACAATACGCCATAAGGTTTATCGCCGCGCGTTAATAAAACGCCGCCGACGACAAATTCGAACACCCGCGCAAATAATGCGGTAACTTCATCTACAGCCGATTCAAAATTTTCAACTTTGGCGTTCAGCGCTTCCAATTCACCGGCGATGGTCATTTCGAAGAGTCTTTGGTCGAGCATCCGGTTGACGACTTGCAGGATTTCGCCTTCGCCGACCTGGCGCGGCGGCATTGGCAGCATCCCTTTCAGCATCCGTTCTTTCAATAGATCGCGCGCTTGGATTAACAACTGGTCGTCTTCGAGGTCTTTTACTATATATGCGTCAGCGCCGGATGACATTCCCCGATAGCGGTGGCTCTGCAAGTCGCGTGAGGTTAGGATGATAATCGGCGTCGAGCGGGCTTCCGGGTCGTCTTTGAGCGTCCGACAGACCTGATAGCCGTTCATCCGCGGCATTTCGATATCAAGAACGACTAAATCCGGCGGATTGGCATAGAAACGTAGCAGGGCTTCCATCCCGTCGGCCGCCGTATCGACCAGCCAGCCTTCCTCGCTGAATATATAGTTCAATATCTCCGTGACCGTCGGACTATCGTCAGCCACAAGAATTCTGGGTTTATCTTCCATAATTAAAGGGAGAAGGAGGTAAAGGAAGAAAGGGAGAAAGTTGGTATAGTCATATAAATAAGATATTTATGCTGATAATTAAATGAAATTGGTATGAAAGCGGTTGACCATCGGGATGAGAAAGTCCGGGCGGTCGGAGATGATGCCATCGACGCCCCATTCGAGCAGCCGTTCGGCGTCGGTTGGGAGGTTGACCGTCCAGACTAACACCTTCAAACCTTCCTGATGTGCGGCGTCAATCCAGGCGCGATTGACGATGTTGTAATGCGGCAGGATATATTTACAGCCTAATAGACCCGCGGCTCGCACGCCGCTGCGCCCGCGCACTATGCGGCCCGTCAACCTGTCCAATAATAATCCGCGCGCCAAATCCGGCGTCGCTTGATGAACCATCTGCACAGCCTCCGGTATAAAAGATGTTATCAACACCCGATTAGCCATATCCTGATGGTCGATTTGCGCTAAAACAGCATCGACGGCGTCTAATTCCTTTATTTCGAGATTAAACGCCAATTTCTCTTTATAGCGATAGAG
>VGIO01000092.1 GCA_016867855.1 Calditrichota bacterium | reverse complement strand
AGAATTGTCCGACTACTTCCATCAAATTCGATCAATCCAGTCTGGATTTTTACTCTCACGATAATTTGACCTGCATATCGACAAGTAATAACGATATAACAAACGGAAATATCTTGCACAAACATACGATATCTCTTGAATCTGCTATACACAGCGTCAGAGATAAGTTCGCATACTTCGTGTGTCATGCTGAACGCAGTGAAGCATCTCGTCTGGAGAGCAGGGACGAGATCCTTCACTTCGTTCAGGATGACATCTATATGAACATACGCAAAAATTTATGACGCTATGTATAATAAGTGTTTAATTCGGCATCATACCGTTAAGTTGGAGACGGTCACCCGCCGGCTTAAAGTGATTAAAATTGCTGTAAAAACCGCAGGTCGTTTTCATAAAAAAGTCTGATATCGTCCACGCCGAATTTGAAGAGTGCAATCCGCTCTAAACCCATCCCAAACGCCCAGCCGGAATAGACTTCCGGGTCGATATCGCACTCCGCTAGAACATTCGGATGCACCATTCCCGAGCCGGCCATTTCGAGCCAGCCGCTGCCCTTGCAAATCCGGCAGCCTTTACCTCGACAGAAAAAACACGACACATCCACCTCTGCCGACGGCTCAGTGAAGGGGAAGAACGAAGGACGCAAACGGATGTTGACATCCGCGCCGTAGAGCGCGCGGTAGAACGCCAGGACTGTGCCTTTGAGGTCGGCGAATGTTACGCCCTTGTCAACATAAAGACCTTCGACCTGCATAAACGCCGGCGAATGTGTGGCATCGGGTTTGTCGTTGCGGTAGGTCCGCCCCGGCGCGATGATGCGAATCGGCGGCTTCTTGCGCTGCATTACCCGAATCTGCACCGGCGATGTGTGCGTGCGCAAGAGCCAGGTGTCGCCCGGCACATCAAGGTAGAAGGTGTCTGTCCATTCACGCGAAGGATGATTAGGCGGTGTGTTGAGAGCGTCGAAATTATAATATGCCGTTTCGCACTCAGGCCCATCCTCGACCGTAAAGCCTAAACCGCGAAAAATATCGACGACCTCATCATAGACCTGCGTCAACGGATGTAATCCGCCGCGAAAGCCGGTTATTCCCGGCAGCGTCAGGTCGATATCGGCCTCGGTTTGCTGCTCGGCGGCAAACTTCTGCTGCAATTCTTCGATGCGAGCCGTTATTTCGGTTTTCAGCGTATTCAGCATCGCGCCGAAAGCCCGCCGTTCCTCCGGGGGTATCTCTTTCATCCGGTCAAACTGCGCCGAAATTGCGCCTTTGCGGCCTAAATAAGCGTATTTTAGTCTATCGACGGCTGAAAGGCTGTTAACGGCCGCATAATCTGCGTCGAATTGCGATTTTATATTAGATATATCTTGATTCACGTTAGATCAATCGACTGTATGGAAGACTCTGGACTAATTGGACCTTGCTGTTCAGGGATTGTGTCGGACATAAATTAACAGCATCGGCGTAATAGCCGTGTTGCGCGTGGCATCCCAAACCCGTGCGACTAAAGGATATGGTCCTTCAGGATAGCGCGCTGGAAACCAGGTCAGGAAGTATCTATCGGCGACTGATGAATCGGGGGTAAAGTCGAAGCCGGCAATAGAGAAGGTCAACCGCGCCACCGCCTGGTCATCACCGGCGCGCACCGACAGCGAAAGCAGCGTATCGACCGTATCGCCAGAAGACGGTGTCAACCATTCGATCCACGGCGGGAGCGTATCGGTTAGAACCGCATCGCTGCCAGCGGGACCTTGCGGTCCTTTACAGCCTAAGAGCATCAGAATTCCGACCGCAAGCGCGCCAAGACTATTGATTAACAATAATATATATTTGATTATATTATACTTAACCACTATCCACTCGGGCATAATATAACTCCGCCATTATGAGCAGGTTATTGCGTCGGCCGAAGCGCTCGCGCAGAGTATGCCAACCGGCTTCATCGCGCGAACCGCTGCGTCCCCAGTATGGCGCGCCGTCGTCGGCAGCGACTTTTAGCGTATCATTCGCTGATTGCCGCCCTATATTGACAACGACATATATATCATTGCTGATATGCGTCGCCCGGCCGCTGAAGGAAAAACGTTGCGGCCTAACCAGCCCGGTTAGTTCAGAACCGCTTTTTGTTGAGGTTATTTTCTCGGTCGTAGGCACGGCCGTTCCGCTCCAGATCCCAACCCTAACTTCAGCCGTATCAGAAAAGACGCCGCCCAGCCAAACGGTCACTGCTCTCAGGCTGCAGGTCTTAGCTGGCGTCAGACGCAGCCAGAGGGCTTCAGTGCGCACTGAATCAGGCACAGTCCAAATCATATCCGCGATGTTGTTGTGATAGAATGTGAACACGGTCGTATCGGAAAGGTCGCGTGTGAAGCCGACCCAAACCGGGCGTGGTGGCGCGTCGGCATAGTTGCCGGCGATGTCGTAAGCCCGCGCGCCGACAAAATGCCAGCCGCGCGTCAAATTCGTCGAATCGATGACGAACTGGTAAGGCGGATTCAAGGCGGTCAACGCTGTCAAACCCGCTATAGAAGAGCCATCGAAAAAGAAGACCACGCGATTGATAGCAACATTATCGACGGCTGCGGCTGAAATTGTCAGGTGGTCCCAGACTTTGGACAATGGCCAAGGCTCTTTCAGTTCGATGGTCGGCGGTTGAATGTCCACGCCCTCGGCGTTGATGCCGGCTGGTCCCTCCGGACCTCTACAGCCGGTCAAGCCTAAGTCAAATAATCCAATAACGACAATTATGCATCCGTAATGGCTGAATAACGATAAATCCCTTTTATTAATCATAAGACACTACCGCGTAAATCATAGGATTTAATATTCGGAAGCGAGCGCCGTGCAGCGTCCGCCAACTGCTGTCGATGCGGGCATAGCCGTGTCCGTTGTTCCACAAACCTCCGTCGGTTTGAACCGCGAGCGTGTCGCCGTTCAAGTTATCGGCCGGGACGACGGCGATGAAAAATTCACCGTTCAGAGCAATACCGGCATCGCCATAACCTTTAGAGTCCCAGGTGATAAAGTCGGTCGGGTCCCCCATCGAACGATAGGAAATAGTCTTGCGGTTGAGAATACTATCGGGCTTACCGTTTTCAAAATTATAGACTTCCAGCCAAAGCCGTCCTGATTCCCAAGCGGCTTTGCGTTTTATCTTGGTAAAGACCCGGCGCAGTTTGCAGGGACGGTCGGGAGTAAAGCGCACGCCATAACCGTCGGTGTTCGATGAACTATCCGGCGGCAATTTCCAATCCAACAAATCCCGCTCCTCACCGAAGGTAAAATAGCGTAAAGTATCCATTACCGGCAATTGGGCAATATCGACTTTGCGCAAGACGACCGCTGATGATAAACCCGTTTTATCCTGCCGGTCATAAGCCGCGATTTGGAGTGTGTGCTGTCCTTCGTTTAAAGACGAACAATTCCAAAGGTATTGATAATATGGAATAATAGTCGTGAAATTGATTGAATCGATCCTGCCATCGCAAAGGAAAACCACTCGACTCACGCTATCGTCGTCGGCGACGCGGATTTCGACCATCGCTTGTTCGAATATCGGACGCTCGCCCAGCGGGAGTATGATTTCCGCGGTTGGCGGAAATAAATCATCGCCCAAACGACTAATTCCGGGTTTTCCCGGATCGCCTTCGCAACTCAATAATAAAGGAATAAACAACGACAGATAAAACAGACGATATTTTAAACCTGCATTAATCATCGTTCGGAGCGGCTGTAATGGATGATATCGATAATTTCACGCACGGCGCGGTCGAGACCGACGAACATCGCGCGCGCTGCGACGGCTTGTCCGATATATATCTCCTCTATATTATGCATTAGGGCGATATGACGGATATTTTGATAATCCAATAGATGCGCCGCAGCCATAAAGATGCCAAATTTAGAATAAGCCATCGTAGCATCGGTCAGAAGGTCGATGGCGGCTTGGGCTTCTTCGTCGGTTTTAGTGGCGGCATAGGCGGCGCAGTCGAATACGACGCCGGATATGCCGCATTTGGCGACTATTTTAACCTGCGAGGCTGTGGGTTCGACAAATATAGAGGCTTCGACGCCGGCGGCGCGGAAGGTTGCCGCGGCTTCGGCTATCTCGCCCGTCTCGACATCCGGCTGCAATGGGCGCACTTCGCGCACGCCATCCCAGCCGGCGTCAACTAATATGACGCCCTGCGGGTGGACTTTGGCTATCGCGTCGACATAGGAAGTTGACAAAGGCGAGATAATCAGTAGGTCGATGCGCACTAATTCGCGCAGCAATTTTATATCGCGGTCGGTGATAAAGCCGTTGTTAGGCAGCCAACCAGCAACGATGATTTGAGCGCCGGCATTTTGCGCGGCGGCAGCCGCCAGAACCGGATCCGGCTCACCTAATGGGCTGCCCCCGCGTAACCGGGCGAAGGGACTTATGTTTATACCGACACGCATTTTATGAATAAATGTTTGTTAATATGTTTTATACTTTTAATATACATCTAAAAATACAAAGCGCAAAGTGGAAAATAGAAGTTAAACACCGGCGGATTAGATGTCGGATAGAATATTCCCTATCAAGCGACAAAGGCAGTATTAAGTTCTTTGCAATCTCAAATCCTAATCTACTGGTAATACCAAGTCGCATTCAATCGGATGATAAATGTCAAAACAAATTCACCACAGATTAAACGGATGAAACGGATAATCCTGTAAAGCCGCTAGGTTATCCGTTCTATCCGTTTAATCCGTTGTTAATTTTGCATCCCTTTATTATTCATTTGAATGCAAATTGGTATAAGTTTTTATTTATCGACCTAATTGGTGTAGGCGTTATGCTGAACGAAGTGAAGCATCTGTCCGCCTGTTTAAGCGGGGACTCTGACGCTTCACTTGGTTCAGAGTAAAACAATGCACATCTTACCGCTGGATTAAGGCTCAAACGTAAATTATCCAGGATCAACAACAGTTTGAACGGAGTAAGCGAATAAAGGTCGCAAGAATGTTTGAGTTCTTTGAAACATTCGTAGCGCGCCGCAGGCGCGGTCGAATGTTTCAAAGAACTCGGTCTGGAAGTAAGAAATTACGACGACTTATGTCGTTTTAAAAAAATGAATCCCGAATTCCAAATTCAAATTATCCCCACCGCCGCTTCCTTCACCCAGCCTTGCTTGTCTTTACTGATAGCAATTTCGAACCAGCCGCCGACGCGTCGTAGAACATTGACTTTTGTGCCTTCGTGCAGGGTGAAAAGCAGTTTGCCGGAGCCTTCCGTCGGCGCGCTTAAAACTTCGCTCTGCGGAACAAGCATCACACCTTGCAGGCGGCTCGTTTCATCGCGCGCTTTGAGCGTTAAAAAACCTAAATCCAATGCTATGAATATAGTCAGAAATGCAGCCAGCCATTTAAGTCGCGCCTGCCAGAATATGGATTTCAACAGCCAGCGTTTTACTCCCAGCGCAGCAAACAAGGCGAATGATAGTATTACGCTAATCCAGCCTAAAGCCGCGGCTGAGAAGCGGCCGCGCAGGCTGTCGAACCAATCCCACACCGGCAGCCGGACCTGCTCCTCGGTTTTATCGGCGAGTCTGGCGTGGGCAATGGCTAAATTAGCGCTGATATCGGCGTCTTCGCCGCGCCGGCGCGCGGCTTTTTCCCAATAGAGTATAGCCTCCCCTAAATGATCCAACTTGTAATAGACATTGCCCAGATTATAAAACAACACGCCATCGCCGATGCCCATCGACTCGACCTGCTTCCACTTCTCCAGCGCTTCAGCGTAATCGCCTTGTAGATAAGCGTGATTGCCGGCCTCGAACAGAAGTTCGGCGTCGCCGGCGAAAACGAGCGTAGGTAGAGACAACAATGCAAAGCCAATAGTCAGGGTTAGTATTAGTCTGAATTTCATCGACGATATCATCACACCATCCTCGCCAATTTATCTGCTGCGGTCGAATAGCATTCGATTATGTTATTTATGACTTTCGTATCGACCGTCGCCCCGGCGAACCGCACACGATCGGACTCTGTCCACAATCGCAGAATCTCCACGATAAATGTTTCATCGGCGTTCCGCTCGCGCAGGCGTTGTTGGGCGATTTCGCTAGTTAGGCTTGCGGCAGGTTCGTCGATGACTGCACCTACTAATTCGATAAGTCCTCGCGTGGCGGTCTCGACGGACGCGACGGCTTTGCCCTGCTGCGCTAAGGCTTCGGCTGCTTTAAGCGCTTTAGCCATATTTTGCGCGGCTTTGCGCCGACGCACGGCCAACGGGTCAGACTGCCGTATTTCTTGAACCTTCTCGAAACCCAAACCTAAGAGAAACAGGAACGGAGGCAGAGCCAAAAGAAAATAATAGACATTAGTCTTATACAGCGGCAGGTTGATGCGCGTCAAGGCGCCTGCCGGCGATTTGATGAAACGGATGTCGCTGTCCATTATGTTGACTTCGCTCGAAGTGAACAGGCGCGCCGATTCGCCGCCGCCCTGACTGGGATTGACATACACCTCAATCGCGCCGGAATGCATAGTCTTATAGGTTTTGGAATCCGGATTGAAATAACTGAACGATACCGGCGCCAAATCGAATCGCCCGGTCCGGCGCGGGATAACTAAATAGGTGAATGTCTTTCTGCCGCGCATAGATTCGCCGACGAGAGTGATTTTATCCTCCACCGTCGGCGGAAACTGGTCGAAGCCGGACGGCAATTCCAACTTGGGCGCTTCAATGGACTTCAGATAGCCTGTCCCGCTGATGTTAATTTTGAGGGTCAGAGCATCGTTCTGATTAAGTTCGCGTTTGTCGCAAGTGACTTTAATTTGATAATCGCCGACATCGCCGCGGAAATCGGACGGCCGGTCGGCCGGCAGCAGTTCGAGGACGGTGAAGGTCAAAGGTTCGGTCGTAGAGGAAACTACCTGCCGCTGCATTCGACTGCCGAAGAACGGGTCGTCGAAGAACATATCGAACGGATCGCGGCTGCGGCGGCTGATAGGACGCTCGACGGTGATGTCGCAGGTCAACGGGTCGAGCGTCAAAGTTCCAGCACGGGTAGGAAAAAGACCGACTTTACGAATCGTCGCAACCTTATAAGCCACGCCGCGCACCGAGACATCCTGCAAAGTTGGGCGCTGCGAAACTTCAAACACCTCCTGCCAGAAGCCGGTGGCTTGCGGCAAGCGGGCGAAGTTATAATTCGATACATTCACGCGTAAATACAGTTTATAGGTAACTAAAGCCATATCCAACTTATAGAGCGTGGTCTTGTCGGCGCTGACGGAAACAAACACATCCGGCAGTTCGCCGCGGTCGCTGCGCGGCAACGCTTCATTTGGGCGGCTGGTTTGCCGCCGCGAAGACTTAGGCGATTGAGCGTCGTCAGGTTCTTCTTGGGAAGAAGTCGGCTGCCCTACTACCACGGTCACCGAATTGGACTGTTTCACACCTTTATACTTCACCTGCGCCGGCGGAATAGTCAAAGATCCGCTTCGATTGGGACGCAGAATATAAGTCAGGGTTTTAGCAGTTGTAATATTGGCGTTGACCATCTGGATACTAGTTGAGGAGGAAGGTCCCATCACGATGTCGAAGCCGTCGAAATCCGGCGGGATGATGTCCGGCGCCGAGGTCGAAGCGCTGGTCAAAGTGATGGTGTAGGTGACGCGTTCGCCAAGGTTGGGATTGGGATTGTCAACATCGGCGGACAAATTGATTTGCGCGCAGAGCGCGTTAGCGCTTAACAATATTAATGCTGATGCTGATGCTGATGGAAATGACGATGAAAACATAGAGCGAAGATTCATATCTTTCACCAGTCCTTTTCAGCGCGGCGCGGTTCGCCCATCATCCGACGGATTTTTTCCTTCTGGGCGTCTTGTTCATCTTGTTCGAGAGCTTGCAGCAACTTTTCGGCTTCTTCACGGCTCATCGGACCGCGCTGGATTTGTGGTTGACTCTGCGAAGAATCTTGGCGGGTCGAATCCGTCTGCGCCTGTTGGGCTTGTTGTTGCTGCTGTTCTTGTTCTTTCTGTTCCTGCTGTTGCTTTTGTTGTTGCTGCTGTTGTTGTTTTTGTTGTTGCGTTGAATCCGACTGCGATGGCTGGGGTTGTTGCTGCTGGATCTGCTTCATTCGCAGCGCCAGTTCGAGGTTATGCTTGGCGTCTTCATCTTTGTGGTTTAGTTTCAAGGCTTGTTTGTAAGCCCCAACCGCTTCATCTAACTTTTGGGCGTTGAACATCGCATTACCAAGGTTGAACCAAGCATCGCCGGCGATGCGCGGGTTTTTAGCCACTGCGGCTTTCGACAGCGCTTCGGCGGCTTGTGGATATTGCTGCAATTTATAGAGCGCAGTGCCTAAGTCATAGCGGATTTCCGGTCGCTCGGACGATTTCTCCAGCGCGGCGAGAAATTCGGTCAAGGCTTGGTCGAACTCTTCTTTATTATAATGTTTGACGCCGTCGGCGACCGATTTGCGGGGTGAGACGCCGAAGGCAGGGATGGGCTGTAAAAGGGATAATAAGGTTAAAATAAAAGAGAATACTGCAACACCCTCCCTTAATCCCCCCCGCAAGCGGTGGGGGAAAACGGATGTGTCGGCTGTCAACCCTCTGCGGTTAACAGCGAATCGTGCAGCCACCTGCAGAGGAGCGGCTACCGAATCCAGCGCTGTTGACTGCGGCGAGTCAACCGCGGGCATTCCAGTGCATCCGGCTGCAGCGAGTCGGCCGCGATTCACCAAAATAATCGCTATCACAATCACCACCATCATTATCATCATCATCATCATCATACCGTTCTCCTTCGTTTGTGCATCGGTATCCATTCCTCTATTATGATTAATAAAAAGGCTGCCATTAATGGCCATTGGAAGCGGTCTTCATAATCGGTGAATTGCTTTTGCTCGAACTTTTCTTTATCCATTCCGGTGATGCGCTCATAGACGCGGTGGAATTCGTCGCCCGATGGGGTGGCGCGGTAGTATTCACCGCCGGTCGCCTGCGCGATTTTGATTAGAAGGTCTTCATTGAGTCGGGAGATGACTGTCCCGCCGCCGCGCTCCTGTTTATAACCGACGATGCGGCCCTGCCTGTCCTTCTCCGGAATGGGAGCGCCGGCAGGTGAAGCCATTCCAATCGTAATAATGATAATGCCCTCCCGGGCGGCTTCTTTGGCTTGTTCGATGACGCCCGATTCGTGATCTTCACCATCGGTAATTAAGAGAAGGATTTTCTGGGCTTTGGATTCGGCTTTGAAGGCGCGGCGGGCTTGCTTGACAGCCTCAGCAATAGCGGTGCCAGGCATCGGAATGACGCCCGGTTCGAAGGCGTTCATCATCGACATCACCGCCGAATAATCCAAAGTCAGCGGCACTTGCACGAAGGCTACGCCGGCAAACGGCACGAAAGCCACCCGGTCGCCGCGCAGTTTCCCCAGCAGCCGTCCGATTTCGAAGCGCGCTTTTTGCATCCGGTTAGGCGTGAAATCCTCCGCCTGCATAGATTGGGAGCAGTCAAGGGCAATAGCAATGTCGGCGCCTTCACGCGTCACATTAATCAAGCGTGTGCCGACCTGCGGTCCGGCGACGGCTAAAATCATCAGCGCCAACGCGGCTAAGCTAAATAAACGCTTGACGAGTATATTAAACGGCGCCCGCGTCGGCAGCGCCGTATTCCACAGCGACTCATTTGCCCACTGCGCCATCGCTCTCTGCCGCCAGCGATTCTCTAACCAAATTAAAAAAAGTAATGGGATCACCAGCCAGAGGAGATGCAAAAGTTCCGGTTTGGCAAAACGAATCAAACTAATCTCCGCATAATCATCGTTTCAAATAGAATTCCAATGCTTAACAACGCAATTGCCGCCAAAGTCCACGGATAGAACAGTTCGGCGTGTTTGCGGTAGGCGCGGATCTCGATGCGCTGCTTTTCCATTTTATCGATTTCAGCGAATATATCGCGCAGTTTCTGTTCGTCGGTAGCGCGAAAATATTTTCCGCCGGTTAACTTGGCAATCTCGCGCAACAGATTTTCGTCGATTGACACTTGAACTTGCTGCATCACCGTTCGCCCGAATATATCCCGCGCCGGGTAGGGCGCCATTCCGCGCGTGCCGACGCCGATGGTGTAAATACGCGCCCCCAAGGCTTGCGCGGCTTCGGTAGCGGTCAATGGCGGCAAGCCAAAATTGTTCTCGCCGTCGGTTAGCAATATAATCACTTTCGATTTGCCTGTCGAAGTTTCCAGCCTCTTCAATGCGGCGGCAATCGCGCTGCCGATGGCGGTATTGTCTTCATCCACTAATCCGACTTGTGTATCGCGCAATAGTTCGAGCAGAATGCCGCGGTCGATGGTTAATGGACATTGGGTAAAGGCATATTTAGCGAACAACACGACGCCGATGCGGTCGTTCGGACGAGCCTGCACGAAATCTGCGGCGACGACCTTAGCGGCTTGGGCGCGGTCAGGGCGAAAATCGCGCGCCAGCATCGAGGCTGATATGTCTAACGTTATCACGATGTCGATGCCTTCGCTCCAAACATCTTGTCCACGGCTGATGGACTGCGGACGCGCCATTGCAATGGCTATGAGAATGATGGCAACGGCTTTGAGACCTAATGGAATAAAGCGCAGCCAACTGTGACCTCGCCGGGTTCTCAAAGTCCTAAGGATGACGAGCGCTGGAAACACAACCCGGTTGACCTGTTTCTTAGCGCGCCAGAAATAGAGCCATATTACCAGCCCGGTTGAGAGCGCCAGGAGTAGAAACAGTGGATTTGCCAGGCTGCGGGTCATTGTCCTGCCTCCACTTCGGCTGTAGCCTGCGCAATGCCCGTTGCCGACCCGCCGTGGTCGGCAGAACCTTCGCGGTTGTCAACCCTCGGTGGTTGACTGCCTTCCCTATTTTCCCCCCACTTGCGGGGGGACGAAAGAGGGGGGGTTCCTGTTGTTTGAAGCGAGTCGGGAGTTTCAGTTCGGCTGTCAACCGCAGAGGGTTGACAGCCGGTGGCTGCAATATCCTTCGTCGCCTCAACATAAGCAAACGCATCGTTCAAACCACGCTCGTTTTCACGCGGATCAGGCTTAAACTTGGCAAACTTGACTAAATCAGCGCAGGTCAACATACGACGGATAGGGATAAACAAATCATCAGTCGGCGCCCAGATACCGTGTCGTTCGAATACTTCCTCGCTGGTCATCTCCAGCGCTGGGAAGCCGCAGCGCTTCTCGATGTATTCCTTGATGATATCCGTTAATTCAGAGTGGAATTCTTTGATATATCCGTCCTGCCAGAGCCGTTTGATGCGCAGTTCTTCTAACTTTCGCAAGGCGATGATGTGCGGTGGCAAAGGCGAAGGAACATAAACCGGCAACTCGCCTTTACGATGTTTATACCGCCGCCAGAATATATAACCCACAATTGCTGCAGCGATTAGGCTAACCGCAATGAAAATGTAGGGCAGCAATTCCTTAAGTGTCCATCCAAGCCTCACCGGCGGCTTGACATCGCGCAGCGAACTGTCGGCGCTCTGTTCGAGGATGCTCTTGACTTCTACGACGCCGGGGTCAACCAATAGCGTATCAGTCCGTCCGGGTTCGACTATCAAGACCGGCAAATCGGGTAATTTCGTCCGTCCCGGCTCAAACAATGAAATCGAATAACGAATGGACTGCCGCTCGCCCTGCCGCGCCAAGGTGTCGGCTTTGAGTATTTCCGCCGGTTTCAGTTGTTCAGCGGAAGGCCAAACGACACTCACACCTTTGGGAACATTCACCGAAAGCAATATCTCGACCGGGTCGCCGACGGTGATCTTGCGAGGGCTTAGTTCTAAAGAAACATTCGCGGCGAAGGATGAATAAGCACATAGCAGGATGAGAAGGGTGAAGACGATTGCACCCCCCCCTTGTCCCCCCCGCAAGCGGGGGGGGAAGGCTTGATTTTCTCGTAAGCGGGGGGGGAAGGCTTGATTTTCTCGTAAGCGGGGG
>VGIO01000091.1 GCA_016867855.1 Calditrichota bacterium | reverse complement strand
AAATTATCTATTGTTGGATCCGCGCCTTTTTACGCCAGCGCCCGGGCAAGGCGCCTTAGCGCTCGAAATGCGCTGTGATGATCCTCGTCTCGCTATAATTCGCAGCGCGGTGAACGACAGTGCGACCGAAATCTGCGTTCTGGTCGAGCGGCGCCTGCTGGCGATGTTCGGCGGCGGCTGCGCTCTGCCGGTCGGCGCGCTGGTGAGAAGGTCCGGCGGCAATTATATTATGAACGGCTTTTATGTCGATTCAGCAAGCGTTCGCCGGGCTGAAGTCGTTGCTGAACAGCCGGAAGACGGACTTATAAATCTATATGCCCAATTGAGGCCATCCGAATGAGTTTCCCCATCGAAAGGCCGCGCCGGCTGCGCTCAAGTCCGGCGTTGCGCCGGCTGGTCGCCGAGACTAACTTAAGCGCCGACCACCTTGTTCAACCATTGTTCGTAATAGAGAAGTCGAATTTTGTGCAGCCGATACCTTCGCTCGCCGACCAATTCTACTACTCCCCCGACCGGCTGGTTGAAAAAGTAGAGGCTTTGGCGCGGCAAGGAATTCCAGCGGTTATTCTGTTTGGTATTTCGGACCGTAAGGATGCGGTCGGCAGTCAGGCTTGGGCTGATGACGGCGTTATTCAACGAGCCGTGCGGGCAGTGAAAGCCGGATGCCCGCAGATGTTAGTTATGACCGACCTTTGTCTATGCGAATACACCGACCACGGGCATTGCGGGATAATAAAAAATGGCTGCGTCGATAACGATGAGACCTTAAAACTATTGGCGCAAGCAGCCGTGAGTCAAGCCGCGGCCGGCGCGGATATAATTGCACCCTCGGATATGATGGACGGAAGAGTGGCAGCCGTCCGGCAGGGCTTGGACGATGCCAGTTTTGAATTGACGCCAATTTTATCTTACGCTGCCAAATATGCTTCAGCCTTTTACGAGCCATTTCGCGGCGCAGCCGGCTCTACACCGGCATTCGACGACCGACGCGGCTACCAGATGAATCCCGCCAACCGACTCGAAGCCTTGCGCGAAGTGCGGCTCGACCTCGAAGAAGGCGCCGATATGGTGATGGTCAAACCCGCGTTGCCATGTCTGGATGTGATTTATGCGGTTAAACAGACTTTTGGACGGGTTACCGCAGCCTTTCAAGTTTCCGGTGAATATGCGATGCTCGAATCGGCTGCCGCCAACGGCTTGTTGGATTTGAAGCGCGCCGTCTGCGAAACCCTCATTGCCATCCGACGCGCCGGCGCCGATTTCATCATTTCTTATTGGGCTGAACAAGCCTTGCCGTGGATGGGTGAGTTTGCAAGTTGACAGATGAAAGTTTCAAGTTGATAAGTTGGCAAGTTGCAAGTTAACAAGGATGAATGATAGAAAATAGTGTGATATATAAGCGGGCTTGCGAGAGTATTCCGGGCGGAGTAAATTCGCCGGTGCGGGCGTTCAAGTCTGTAGGCCGGCCGCCGGTCTTCGCCTGGCGGGCTTCCGGCAGCCGGATTTGGGATGTCGAAGGTCGGGAATATATCGACCTGATTGGCGCTTGGGGTCCGCTGATAGCCGGGCATAGCCATCCAGAGGTCGTCGCTGCCATCTGTCGAGCCGCGCAAGAGGGCTGCAGTTATGGGCTGTCGCATCCGCGCGAGTGCGAACTGGCGGAAGAAATCAAGCGTCGTGCGCCAGGCGTCGAACTGATTCGTTTTGTTAATTCCGGCACTGAAGCCGCAATGTCGGCGGTTCGGCTGGCAAGAGCTTTTACCGGTCGTTCAAAGGTGGTCAAATTCGCTGGCTGTTATCATGGCCACAGCGATGCGTTTTTAGTTGCCGCCGGGTCAGGCATTGCAACCCATAATCTACCCGACTCGCCAGGCGTAACGCAAGGCGCAGCTGAAGATACCATAATTGCCAAACATTATAATGATTTGGATGAAGTCAAGCGGATTTTCGATGAATTGAAAGACCGGATAGCTGCTGTTATGGTAGAGCCAATAGCGGGTAATATGGGCGTCGTCCCGCCGGTCACAGGCTTCCTGCCGGGGCTTAGGTCGATATGCGATGAATACGGCGCGGTATTGATTTTCGACGAGGTGATTACCGGTTTTAGAGCAGGCGTTGGTGGCGCGCAGGAACTTTACCGGGTCCGCCCGGATTTGACCTTATTCGGCAAGATAATCGGCGGCGGTTTACCGGTCGGAGCCTTCGGTGGAAGGAGAGATATTATGAGTCTGCTCGCGCCGGAAGGTCCGGTGTATCAAGCCGGGACGCTGTCCGGCAATCCTTTGGCGATGGCGGCGGGACTGGCGACTTTAAAACTCCTTAATACGACCGCCTATAATTACTTGGAGTCGATAGGGCAGCGCCTTGAGAGCGGATTAACCGCCGCTCTGGAGAGGCAGAGGACGCCCGGCGTCGTGCAACGTGTCGGGTCGATGCTGACACTGTTCTTCAGTCCGACGCCGATACGGAACTTCGACGATGCAAAAAACGCCGACCATAAAGTCTTTGCTCAATTTTTCAACCGGATGTTCGAACGCGGCGTCCTGTTGCCGCCGAGCGGTTATGAAGCGTGGTTTTTATCGCTGGCGCATCGCCGGGAAGATGTGGAGAGGATTTTGGAGTGTGTGGAATAAATGGACAATATAGACAATATGGACAGAATCATACTAATTCGCATTCAATCGAATATGAATGTTCTGTATCAACAGCAGATTTAACGGATGAAGCAGATGATTAAAGCATTATTTCTGCTAAATCTGCTTTATCTGCTGTTAATTATAGACGGGCAACTAATCGAGATTATTAGTATATAATCGAATGCCATTTGGTATCAATTAGAAATTGACTTTTCAAATCATCAACTTCTTCGCTTTCTCCCTTTCTCCCTTATCACCTTTACCGCAATATATTCATCGGCATACCCATAAGCGGCCAAATCAACAAGACGAACAGCGCCAGGACGGCCATCAGCAGCAGGCTGGCGGGGATGCCAACGAGAAAGAACTGCCCGGCGGAGAACTGGCGGCTTTCGTAAGCGATGGCGTTCGGCGCCGCGCCGACCAACAGCAGGAAAGGCATTCCCGCCGTAACTAACGATGAATAGAACACGACCTCCGGCGCTACGCCGAGATAGGGCGCGATGACCAGCGCCACCGGCAGCGATATGGCGATGGCGGCGACATTCATTATAAAATTGGTCATCATCATCACAAAGAATGCCACTCCCAACACAAACGCCCACCACGGCGCGCTCTGCAGCATACTGAGCCATTTGATAGCCATCCATTGAGCGCAGCCGGTCTGCCACAGACATAATCCGATGCTCATCGCCCCGCCGAACAACAGCACGATATTCCACGGCAGTTCCTCTAACTCTTTAACTGTCAATATATTAAATATGAAAAACAAGACCATCGTAACGAGAATAATCGCGCTCTTATCGAGCGGCTCTAAGGCGGGTATGAAGGAACGCAGGCTTAAAACCGTAATTGCCGAAAGGACAATTATTAAGGTCAGGACTTCAGTTTTTGATATCGGACCGAGATGTTGATAGAGCGATTTAGCGCGCGCGCGCAAGCCGGGAATAGTCGAATGCTCCGGTTTGAAAAAAATTAAAAAGAATCCCCAGAGCAGGATTATCATCCCCCAGCCGATGGGCAGCAGATACTGCGAGAGTTCAAAGAAGGAAATCTCCCGGCCGGTCATATCTCTAAAGAAACCAAGGGCGACGGCGGCGCGCGCCGAGCCGAGCAGGGTAACGATGCTGCCGGCGCCGCAGACGAAAGCCATCCCGATGAACAGACCCTTGCCGAACCTGGTCGGCTTGCCATCCTCATCATACAGCGTATGAATCGCCATCATCAGCGGAAATATCGTCGCAGCAACGGCGGTATGCGCCATAATTAAAGTCAGCAAACCTATCATTGTAAAGCAGCCAAGATAAATCATACTGGTTCGTTCACCGACTAACACTAACATCCGGTAAGCCATTCGTTTGGTGAGTCCGGTGCGGGTAAAAGCCAGCCCGATGACGACCGAGCCGATGATGACCAGACCGACGGGTCCATAAAATCGGTGAACGCCGCTTTCGGCGACCTAATTAAAAACAGAGCCTGCAGAACGCCGATGGCGACGGCGGTGATGCCGATAGGCACAACCTCAAACACCCACCAAAATGCCGCCAATAAAAATATCCCCAGCGCGCCGCGGCCTTCACGGGTCAGAGTATAGGTCTGACCTTTGGGGTCAACCGCGTCAGAATACGACAGTATGTAAGAAGCGGTTATGAACAGGACTAAACCGAGTCCAATGAAAAATATCCGCTTCCAGTCGATTTTGCGAGCCGGTCGGGCGAGCCGAATTTGCTCCGGCATCTGCGGCAAGGTTGACGGATGGGTTTGGGGCGCCAGCGCTGGTTTTCGAGAGAACAGCATTTACTCTCCGCGGCTGCCGGCTTATTAATAGGTGCAGAATAGAGTGTCTTGGGCTTGGAGGGCGGGATTTATCCCGTCCCGCTTCGGGCGGGTTGAAACCCGCCCCCCAAAGGACACTATAAGTTGCCTCAGTTAATAAGATCCGGCAGTGACGATTGTGAAGGTGATAGTGATTATAGCAGAATTTTAGCGATTTCGTGAAAGATGTCAACGGAGCGGATTACGCCGACGATTTTCCCATCGCTAAGGACCGGCAGCAAGGTATGGTCGCCGCCGACCATTTTATAGACGATTTTAGATATAGGGTCGTTCGCATCGAGCGTTACCATAATCGGCTGCATAACTTCGCTGACCAACTGGTCGGCTTGCTCCTGAATTGCCTTCATAATCTTACCTTCGGAGATTTCAAGCAAGTCGATGTCGGTGGAGACTTCGAAGAACTGCCGGCGGCTCGGCGCCGGAATAGTGCGTAGGAATTTTGGCTCAAGTCCGCGCAATATATCGCGCCGCCGCACTGTGCCGAGCAGTTGGTATTGTTCGTTGAACACTAACAACGCCCTGGGTAGCGAGTGCCGGCCTTCGACTTCGATGTCGGACTTTTCCAACGCCGCGATCGCCTGCCGCAGTGTGAACCAGTAAGGAATATGTGGATATTTGTCGATGGGGATCATTATATCCCCGGCGCGTTTGGCGACCATATTTTGACTCTATTTTCCTTTACATTAATTTTAATTTATAGAAGCCGGACAGCAAGGAAGCCGGGCCGCGGGTATGTATGTAATAATTTGATTTATAAATAATTAAGTTGTAATACAATTCTCTAATTTGCCAATTTGCCAACTTTCTAACTTATTCCAAGCCGCCGCCTGAAATAATCCTGATACCATAAAGTAATGGCTTCGCCGCTAAGCGCCATATCGAGTTGTTTTGTCAGTAGTATCAGACGACCGAGCGTCTTCAGGAGTCCGATGCTCTCTTGACAATCGTGATAAGCGTAGAGCGCATCGAGAAAGTCGCCCTGGCTGCGGTTTTCGAAGCCCAGGTCGAGCAAAATTCCAGCCAGTAATTTAATGCGCGCCGTGCGGCGGTCGATGGCTGCGCCGCCGCCTTTATACTGGAAGCGAATATAATTCTTACCTCGTTCGGCAGTGCAGAGGGCTTCGAGAGTCGTGAAATGATACCCCATTCGCAGGCTGAGAAACATATATTCACGGCTGAGTATAGTATGACATTTAGTGGAATACTCGGCTTCCAATTCCGAATAATGCAATTCCGGGTGTCCAATGGCGAGCGGCGGCACGACTTGGCTGCCAGTCGACAGTTTGGCTGGGAAGCCCTCCTCGCGCATACCGGCCCAGAACGCCGTCAGCATCGGCGAGTTAATCTGGGTTTCGGTTATAATCGCTCTTTTGCCCCGCCGCGGTGGCTGCCGGTCGAGGAATATTACATCGACTAACAGGGGAATATCACTTTTCAAGCGATAGCAGATTTTCCATTTTTTCCCCATCTTGTATGCGCTGGCAAACATCTCAGACATCGCTTTCTGATGCGCGAAGCGGGTGATGTCATGTAGCGTCTGGCAGTTTTCAGCCTTGAAATTTGGATCTGCTGGATGCAGCAGATTGAGCGGCGCAATGTGCGGCATTATCGATTGCAGCATCGTCAAACTCAACTCGCTGGCTGGGGAAGCCTGCGGAGGTCTGGACGGCTTTAAAATTGCTTCGACGACGCCGTCATATATTATGCTATTATCGGCATCGACGGTTACACATCGTCCTGACCGCAGTTCGCTTAAGCCGCTTACGCCGACCAGCGTCGGGATATGATACTCGCGTGTCAGCGTCGCCATATGACTGGCAATACCGCCGACTTCGGCAACGAGCGCTGATATGCGACCCAAAGCTGTAATTATGCCTGGAAAAGGATGCCTGATGGCTAAGACGCAGCCTTGTGGCAGCGCAGCGATGTCTTGCTCCGGCGTCCAATGATGAATCGGCCCAGAACCCACGCCCGGACAGACTGGACTCCCCCGCGCCAGCGCTTGGGAATGCAAATCCACTGCCGCTGAAGCAGTGGGAGCAGCGGAAAGAACTAACAATGGCCGACATTGCAACAGGAAGATACGACCCTGCCGGTCGATGGCGAACTCGATATCGCGCGGCGTGTTGTAATGCGCCTCGATTCGGCGCGCATAGCGATAGAGTTGTATCAATTCGTCTTCCGAAACCGCCGGCAGCAATTGATTTCCCGCTGGGACAGCGACCTCCTGCGTCCCTCCTTCAGGATGCATAACAAGCATCGATGGCTTGCGGACGATATTCGACGATAAAATGCAGCCGTCTTCACGCGCGAGTAAAAATACATCGGGCGTTAATCTGCCTTCAACGAGATGCTTGCCCAATCCAAAAACCGCGCTGATGACCATATTCGGATTGCCGGAATCGACTGGATGCTGGGTATAAACGACCCCGGCGGCGGCGGCGTCGACCATCTCAAGGCAGGTTACGCCCATCGGGAAGTCGCTTTCGACCGGCTGCTGACTGAGGGCGTAATATATCGCCTGCGGCGTGAACTTCCCCGCCAAGACAGCGCGGTAGCGGTCGATGATGTCGGCGGAAGGAACATTTAAAAATGTCGCATACTGTCCGGCGAAACTGTAACGGGTATCTTCGCCGACGGCGCTGGAGCGCAACGCGATGCGCGGGTGTCCAATCCGCTGCACAAGGTCGGAGTAAGCGTTACGCAGCATCCCCGCGAAGCCGGCTGGAACTTGCGCCGATGTTATCAAAGAGCGAATTTGTGCGCTGATGGCCTTCAAATCTTCACCGCGCTGGATATCTACCTTCTTCAGCAAGGCTTTTATCCGCTCTGACAAATCGCCGGAATCAATGAAATGCTGATAAGCCCAGCCGGATATGGCGAAGCCTTCCGGGACGGGGAGGCCGATTTTGGACTTCAGTTCGCCTAATTGGGCGCTCTTGCTGCCGACGCTCACGGCGCGGGAACGGTCGAGCCGTTCGAGCGGGATGATAAAATCGTCCTCGACGGCTGAGTTGTAAATCGCAAAATCGCTGTCTATATAAGAACAGACAGTCGCGAGACGTTCTTCGAGCCGCCGGTATTCATCACGGCCGATAGCGGCGAGATTGTCGATGATATTCCCTATGTTATGGCGAAGTTCTTGAACCGACCTGCGAATGTAATCAACATCGAAGCGCGCCTGGCCGTGCAGTTTATCTTCTAAATCGCTGATTAGTTTCAGCGTCCGGCTGTTGTTTTCTAAGAGCGTCTGGAAGCGGTTAAATTTCTCGCGGATGCCCTTGAGAATCTCTTCGACCGGCGCTCCGGCAATGCGTGGCAGTGTAACAGGCATCGATTATATGAATAGGCTGAATTGATTAGATTAATAGACTGAGAGCAGGGAATATATAATGATGGTATAAAACTGCTAATTCTAAATTTGTTAAGAAATGCACAAATACGGAATGGCAGTCGGCCGACAATCTTTAAACGGGTTCAGATGTTCAAAATTTATCGCAACCAACGCACAAAGGCGAGCAGCGCGTCTAGTGTTATGTCAATTGTGCAATGTCGTATGTCATCCTTCACTTCGTTCAGGAGGACGACATCTTACACTTGAAATAGCGCTAGAGGTGACAGCTTAACTTATAACTAATCTAAAATACTAACGAATTAATAATCAGTCAAGCCAGGTTGTTTAATGTAATGAAAAGATTGCCATAAATTTGACTTAAATGGTATTGATATCGATTTGTTAAACATATTGACAATTCAAAAATGCAGTGAATATCTGAAAAGGTGAGGAATCATCATCCCGCTGCGCGGTGCAACGTAAGATGAAAATACACCCCCCTTAATCCCCCCGCAAGCGGGGGGAGAAGCAAACAATAGCCGCAAGCGGGGGGAGAAGCAAACAATAGCCGCAAGCGGGGGGAGAAGCAAACAATAGCCGCAAGCGGGGGGAGAAGCAAACAATAGCCGCAAGCGGAGGGAGAAAATGCATCTATTTTCCGAGGAAACTAACGATAAAATTATCATTACCTTTTGCATCATCATCATCATCATCATCATCATCATCATCATCATCACTATCTGCATCATATTATCATTTGCTTTTCTTTTCTTTCGCCTTCTCTTTGCCGGTAGTTTCGGCGCGTTTGGCGATGACTTTATCGATGATGCCATATTCCTTGGCTTCTTCAGCGGACATAATATAATCGCGGTCGGTGTCTTTGGCGATTTTTTCCAGCGGCTGCCCGGTGGATTCCGCGAGGATAGCGTTCAGTTTGTCGCGCGTTTTTAGCAGTTCGCGGGCGTGGATGTCGATGTCGGCGGCTTGGCCTTGGATACCGCCCATTGGCTGGTGGATGATGATGCGCGAGTTGGGCAGCGCAGAGCGCTTGCTCTTAGCGCCGGCTGCCAGCAGCAACGCGCCCATCGACGCGGCATGCCCGACGGCGATAGTGGCGACATCGCACTTGATATAGCGCATCGTGTCATAGATTGCCATCCCCGATGAGACCAGCCCGCCCGGCGAATTGATATAAAGCGATATATCCTTGTCCGGATCTTCGGCTTCCAGGAATATGAGTTGTGCAATGATGAGGCTGGCGACATTGTCGTCGATGCCGCCGGCGATGAATACGATGCGCTCCTTGAGCAGCCGGCTGTAAATATCGTAGGCTCTCTCGCCCCGCCCGGTCTGCTCGATGACCATTGGAATGAGGTTCATAAGTTGAAAAGTTTGAAAATTTAAAGTTGAAGGTTAAATTGTAGTGTTCACTGCGTCCATACTGTCCATATCACCGCATAATAATTACCTTCGATGTCTTAACTTCATAAGGCAGTTGCAATTGTAAGAAATATACCCCGGCCGGCAGCGTTCCCGAATGTAGCGGCAGTTCGAAAAGACCCGCCGAAAGTCTGCCTTCGTATAGCCGGGCTACCGTCCGACCTTGCAGATCGCGCAGCATCAGCGCGGCTTCGGCTGGATAAGGCAGGTTGCAACGCGCCGTCGTCGTCGAATTGAACGGATTGGGAAAATTAACCAATAGTATATACTGCTCTGGAAGGTCGTTTGGCTTATCGGGGACAGTCACGCGGTAATCGCAGCCCTTTAATATGTTCGCCCCGCGCGCATAAGCAAAATCGAGGAACATATTGTTCATCACATAGAGCGAGGGCGTCTTCTGCTCCGAACCGACTTCCAGACCCAACGGCGCATAATAATGCGCGAAATGGTCGCCGCCGTCGCGGGTGACGATATAACCCTGCGAAGTTACCACATAGCCGATTTGTGGTGTATAGAAGCGCAGGATGTGCAGGTTTTCTAAGGTGTAGGTATTCCGCGGCCGCCAGGTTGCGCCGCCGTTGACAGTCTTAAAGAAGACGCCTTCATCCCCGGCGACGAAGCCGATATTCTCATCGACGAACCATAATCCGTTGACATCTACGCCGGCAACGCTGACATCTGTCCAGTTTGCCCCGCCATTGGTAGTTTTCAAGATTGTGCCGCGGTCGCCGCCGACATAACCTACCTGTGTTGATAGAAAGAACACAGTGTTCACCGAATCGCCTTGAAAGGTGTTTAGCGGCATCCAGAATACGCCGCCATCGTTGCTGAAGAATATCTCGCGGCGGGTTACATACCAGGCGTAGCGGTCGTCGAGGAAGAAGAAGTCTTGGACTCCGGTCGCCACACGATAAGCCGCGGCTTGCTCGACGACATTCATCCGATACATCGCGCGGGCGCTATCGAGGACGAAGGCGTTCAGTCGATTAACCGCGATATGGAATTTATGCACGCGGATGAAGCGTCGGTTGGCGGTCAGCAGCCTGCGCCAGTTATTGCCGCCGTCTTCGGTGTAGTAGGTCGGCGTGCTTTCGACATCCGAGGCTTGGGCGTAGGCAATGTCTTCGGTTTCATAATATATACAGCGCACCGCGCTCAACTGTGATTGCTGAACAATCGAATTCGACCAGAAATTGCCTGAATTCACGGTAAATACAATCCGGCTCTCTTCGCCGCAGGCAAAGCCGATATTCAAACTGTGAAAATCCAGCGCTAACAGCCGCACGCCGACATCGCCCAGATCCTCGATCGAGCCGCCGCCATCGCGTGAACGATGAATGTGTTTGCCGATTATGTAAAAGACCTGTTGACTCAGCGCTTTTAGCATTATCGGCGAATAGCCAATTTCGGCAATTCGGTTGTTGCTCTGGTTGCGGCATAAGGTAGTATCCCACAAAAAGAGAAAATCGGCTGAATTTGGCACTGGCGCGACATCGCGAATCGTCCGGTTAGCATCGACCAATAAGGACGATAACCTGTAAATCTGCCGGTCGCCCCAGATATAAGGGTAGCGAATGCGCTTGACATTGCGATACTGGTCGGCTTCCGGCCAGGCCAAGCCCCATTCCTGTCCGTCCTCATCGATAGACATCACTGCGTAGCGGGTCGAATCGAAAATCAGGGCGGATAAGAGATACAGCACATCTTCGTCGATGGACAGGTCCAGCGGTGTGCAATTATCCGGCGCGGCGCCGTAAAGCCAGGAACGGCCGCGGTCGCGGCTCAGCAGAATCCGCCCGGAACCGACCGCCCAGCCCAACCGCCGGTCGGCGAAGAATTCAATGCGCCTGACGCTGCCGATGAATCCCGGCGGCACAGCCGACTGCCGCCACGATTCGCCGCCGTCGAGACTGTAAATAATGACGCCGTAATCCCCGCCGGCGATTATCGTCAGCGAATCCAATATGGTCACGGAATGGAAACTGCCGCCGAACGGCAGCGGGTTCTTCCAGCGGAAGCCGTCGGCCGTCGTCAATGGCCCTATCTGCGCCAAAGCGCTTTGCAGGCTAAACAAGCCCGCGAAAAATAACACTCGTAAGGAACAACGATACATTTTGATTCCCGGCAAAATTATGATGCTCGTAAATACAACCGCGTATGACGGAATTCTAATTCCGACAGGTTCAAGCCTTTATTTTATTACAATTAATTTAATAATTCGACGTTCATTTCCCAAATCCAAACGGGCAAAATATAAGCCGGACTCAATTCCGCGCGCATCCCACTGGAGCGTCCGCCAGCCGGCTCTGACCACGCCTTTATTCATATAAATGACTTCCCGGCCGGAAATGTCGAACACTCGCAGTGAGACATCGCAATCCAGTGGGAGTGCGTAGTTTATAGTGGTCATTGAGTTGAACGGATTGGGATAAGCCGACAATAGCGCGAGTTCATCAGGAATTGGATACGCTTCTAAATGCATTACTTTGAAGTCGTTAGTCTCGTAAGTAATTTTGGATTTTGGATTTTGGATTTTGGATTGCTCTATTTGCAATTCTTCACCTTCACACGCACCCTCGATCTCCGCTGTCGTCGGGTCGTCGCCGCGGACGGCGATTCCGCAGCGGCCTTGCTGCATAACGCCGGCGCCGACTAATCTTTCGCCGGCATAGACGCCGATTTCACCATTCAAAGGTTCATCGGTCAAAAGCAACAGGCTCATATCGAAGCCGGTCGAAGGCGGAGACTGTAAATAGGTAGGTTTGGACTCGATGCGAAACACATTGAATTTGGAATTTGGAATTTGGAATTTGGAATTATAATTCTGCATTCTGCATTCTGCATTCTGCATTCTGCCGCCGCCCCAGATGAGTTCGGCTGGGCGCGCCATTTTCATCGCGTAGCCTTGCCCTTCGCGGCAGTTGCCAAGCGTGCTGAAGCGATAAACCGGGGAGTAGAAATTGCCGTCGCCGTCCTTGATTATGATTAAATCTTCGCCGAGTCCTTCGACGGCGCGGATGGCATCCATCGCTCGCCGCGGGTAGTAACTGACCAACTGC
>VGIO01000090.1 GCA_016867855.1 Calditrichota bacterium | reverse complement strand
TACGCAGATAGTAATCTCATTTACGCTTCCATCGCTGTCCAGATACGCGCGGAATGTCTTCAGCATCGCCTCGGCGCAGACCGGCAGAGGAATGCCGTAGAATCCCGTTCCCATCGGCGGGAAGGCGATAGACCTTACATCCTTTTCAGATGCGCAATAGAGCGCATTCAGGATGGTCGTCTTCAATTTTCCTACAATGTCAGATTCTTGAAATTTCGGACCATTGGCGTGAATGATGAAGCGGGCTTTGAGGTCGCCGGCGCCAGTCGCCAACGCGGCGCATTCGGGTAGATTACTGCACTGTTGGAGCTCGGCTTTAATCGAAGGACCGCCGCGCACGGCTATCATATTTCCAAAACCCGACCCTAACTGCAAGTCCGACCGAGCGTAGAATACGAACGCGTCGCAGTCCAGTAATGTAATGTCGCCTTTAATAAGACGCACTACACCCTGCTTAGTGTTTAAAACATCCGGCATAAAGGCTGCGGATTATATTTAGATATGTTAATATATTAACGATTGAGGTAATTGCAAAAGTGTTGGTTTTTTACTGATGGCAAGGCGGACGCCCTCGTCCGCCGCATTCTATGCTTGGTTTTCGGCGAACAAGGGCGTCCGCCTTACCATAGTCTGAGTTTTCTGGATTAATCATCACTTTTGCAATTACCTAGATTTATATGCTATTTGGAATCGTTAACTTCCACTAGTAAAATTATAGCAATAAAATATTCTTTAGTCAATCTAAAAATTCGATTTTTCTTTACTATGAAACATTTGTTTATTCATTAACATATTCGGGGCGCTTATTGCATTCGATTATATACTAATAATCTCGGTTGGTTGCCCGTCTATAATTAACAGCGGATAAAGCAGATTTAGTGGAAATAATGCTTTTACCAAGTTGCAATCAATCGGATGATAAATGTCAAAACAAATTCACAACAGATTAAACGGATGAAACGGATAATCCTGTAGAGCCGCTATGTTAATCCGTTCTATCCGTTTAATCCGTTGTTAATTTTGCATCCCTTTATTATTCATTTGAATGCAAATTGGTATTAATACAGAACATTCATATTCGTTTGAATCCGGATTAGTATAAGAACAATTATATTTATAGAATGCGATTTTGCAGTATCCGGTCGGAAAATGAGAAAAACAAACGGCAAGGCAAACTTGTTTGCCTTGCCGTTTGTTAATTCGCTTGTTTAAAGGTCTATTTCATTAACATCAGTTTAATCGCTGTGTTGCGTCCGCCTTGCGTCAGCCGGGCGATGAACATTCCAGCCGCCGCGCCATCCGCCCGCCAGAGCGCTGTGTGCAATCCTGTATTAACAGCGCCGTCCACCAGACGAACGACTTCCCGCCCGCTGAGGTCGTATATCGTCAATCGCACATCGCCGCCGGCTTCCATCACGCCAAATTGCAGACGAACAGCGCTGTTGAATGGATTTGGATATGCCTGATGAATTCCAAATTCGAACGGAACGGCTGCCATATTGACCTCTGCCACGATAACGCCGTCATTCTGCCAAATCATCCGACCAGCGGCGACTTTTATATTGGGTGTGATTTCAACAGCCCCATTCCAAAGTTTAACAACTAATTCATCTTTATTTTCTCTATCATCATCATCATCATCATCATCATCATCATCATTCCATACAGCAATGCCGCAATGTCCGTCGGCGTCGAAGACTCCGGCGCCTAATAACTCCCCATTGACAGTATAAACCCCGGCTTCCCAGCCTGTTAAATCTTTCTCGCCGAGCAGCAACAAACTGGCATTTCCAGCGCCGCTCAATTTAGCTGTGTAATGCAAAGGTTTACACGCCGGCTTGCCGACCGCAGCATTCTGGTCGCCGTCAACATGATAAACCAAGTCAACATCGGCGGATACTTTATAACGATAAGCGTTCTTTTCGCGCATCGGCTCCATATTGCTGAAGCCGAATTCCGGCAGATAGAACCGCCCCTGAATGTCTTTAGCGATGAGCAGTTGTTCCTGAATACCGGCTAAGGCTTGCTCGGGCATAACAGTGCGGCGCGGATAATAAGCGGCAAAATTCCAGCCTTCCTGCAAAGTTATAGGCCTATCGCCGGCGATGATAAGACCCGAAATTTCCCACTGGAGAGGATTTGTTATGAACATTTCATAGCCGTCGGCGCAATTCCAATAAGGGATATTATTGAAATTCACGCCCGGCCGGTAGAACCTCCCGTGCCCATCCTTCAACAGTCCTAACGCGCCTTGCTCGACTAACGGCTGCATTAATAACACGATATTCGTATCCCGCGGCGCAACATTCAGCGACACCCAATTCCAGCCGGTCAACAGGTCGAAGCGCCGTGTATCGCGCTCGCCGGCGCTGGGCAGCACGCGCAGATTCACCGGCAGGATTTGCTCGCCGCCGGCAGCATTATGGCTGAAAAGCAACTCTCCGCGAAATTCGACCGCCGGCAATTCACGTGCGTTCAAAGTCAAAGTGAAATCTTGAACCGCGCCCGCATTTAAAATCCCGTTATAACTGTCAAGTTCGAACCAGTCCTTGCGCGCATCGACCTGATAGACCTCGACCCGGTCGAGATTATTCACCCGCGGAACATTGGCAATCGTAAGCAGCACCCAGGAATAAACATCGAATTGGTTGGTTATATACGCCGCATTGACATCGGTCGAATTTGCCGGATTCAGATGCGTTACCATCATTGTGTCGCCGCTGACAGGATGCATCTTGTGAACATTGATAGTGTTATTGCCCGGACAGTTTGTGATATAAATCTTGTATCCGTCCGAATCTTCCGGATAATAAGCCAAACCCTGAATGCGCAAGCCGAGCCGATTCAGCGTGGCGCCCAAGCGGTTGCCCTGTCGGTCGTAAGCCACCAGATTTTGCGTCGTGCTGGAAATCCAGAGAACATTGCGCTCCGAGTCGTAAGTTATCGCCATATTCGGATTATACGGACCATCCCAATTCGACACTACATCGCCGTCCGGTGTGAAGCCATAAACCCGCCGATCGCCGGATCCCCAAATCAATTCGCCGTCCCATTCGAGGTCGCGCAGCCCGTATTGAGAAGCGCCAGGCTGGTCAAACGAGCGGATGAATTGCCCGTCGCGGTCATAGACATAGATACGGTGCGGCGGCTGGGCGGCAGCGCCAGATATATAAAATAAATTGTCGATGAAGACTACGCCCTCCAAACGGTCTGTGTTGCGTTCCTGTCCGACATTGTAAGCCCGCCGCAAATCCCAAGGCGCCGCATTGGCATCGCCGATGAGCCGTTTTTCTATGCGGTAAGACAAAGGTCCATTGCCGTTGTTGCGTAGGTTGAAGCGCATATTGCGCCTCTCGTCGATTTCGAGTTCCGAACGCACCTGTTGAACATTCAAAGTAAATTCGGGATGCAGCAGAGCAAAGTTGATTTCCAGACTATCATCCTCGCGCAAAATTAAATTCGTGCGCGTCGAATCGTTATAACCCGCCAGCCGCGCCGTGATGGTGAAGGTTATTTCAGCCAAGGCGTCCTGAATGCGCCAGCGGCCCTGTGCATCGGTGTTGGCGGAAAAACCATGCTGGGTATAGACATTGACGCCCTGCAGGGGTTGTCCGGTCGCCGCGTCGGTTACACGCCCGTAAAGAAGCCCCGAACGAAAGCGCGGCGAAGTCGAGAACAGCAGCGCCCGGCGGGCTTGCAAAGCCGCCGAAGTCACCGGATAAGTGTTGTTGAAAACATAACTTAAGCCGGTTTTACCGTCCGGACTGGATATGCCGACCGAGGCGTAAGGGATGTTGTTCACCCATTCGCTATCGCCGCCGCGGATATTATTGTTGGCAGTGAACTCCTTATACTGGAACACTATATTCGGGTCGCCGGTCTCGGTAACCCAGATGTCCTTATCGTAGAGAAAAACTTGGAAGGTCAACACCGGAACGCCGCCGGTCGCCAATTTCATCCGATACCATTCGACGATGAAGCAATTGTCGTCTTCGTTGTAGTAGTAATAGACGCCGGAATTATTATCCATCCGCAGGTCGTCCCACAGCGGCGCGAGCATTCCAGCGCCGCCGGCGATGGCTTGGTCCATCGGCCAGTTCTGGAAGTTCGTGACGCGCGGCTGATTGCCCATTGCGATGAAGCCGTTTGTGGCAACAGTGATAGTGTCGAAATCCTCGCCGTAGAACCGCGTCCTGAACGGCAGCGGTATGACCCGGCACTCGCCAATGTCGAAGGTTGACTGCCCGGTGAAAGGAATGCGCGTGCCTTGAAAGTCAACATTATTATCGCGCGGACAGATTTCCACCCAATCATAAGTCGGCGCGATGTCCCATTCGGTGTCGGTGTCGTCGAAGCAGATATAGCCGTAACCGTCGGGACCTTGCGGAGCATTAGCGCGCGGCCGTGAAGTCTGCAAATTAAATTTCACCGTGTCAACAAAGCCATTTTGACCGCGCAAAACGAGCCACATCGGCGTCAACGAACCAGGCGCCGCCAATCGGTTGCCGACAAGGCGAAAAGAAGCGCCATTCTGCCGCGCAAACCGCCCGGCGCCTATCGTCGGAAAAGTTGACCGGCTGGTAACGACCGTGATGCCCAAACCGCGCGAGAAAAGTTCGGCGTCTAAAACCGGCGAAGCCGCCGCGCCATTGTTTAATATTTCCAAAGACACATTCGTCGCGTTATAGCCGATTTCGATGCCGTTCACTACTTGCCGCAAGGAAAAATTCGGCGCCCGCACCGGTAATGTTATCGCCGATTCCCAAGTCGAATTGCCGCTGCGCAAAACGACCCGCACCTTCGGGGCAAGCGAAGGCCGACTGGCAGCGTCCGGGCAATCGGACATAAATCGCAGCCGCACCGCGCTCCGCGCGTCGAATGACTGCCCCGCGCCGATATTACCAAATTGAACCGTATCGTTGGCTACGATTTCGACATAAGGCGACAGACTGCTGAAAACCGCATAGACATTCGGCAAGGCGTCCCGATTGCCCGTGTTGCGCGCGCCAATGGCTAAATCGCAGGTCTCGCCCGCATTAGGCGCGCCATCGTTGTTGCCCTCGACCTCGGATATCTCAAATCCAGCCACATCCAGCCCCGAAGACGGCGTAGTTACATTTACGCTTGCCATAAACGGCCGAATGTCTCGCCCCGTAACAGTTATATAAACCGGCGTATTGGCGACGAACTGTTGATTCTCGGTAAATACAAAACGCGCCTCGCCATTATGGTCAGACAGAATAGTCTTTTGAATCATACTGCGGTAAGCCGCATACTGCGCTGCGCTGTTGGTCGGAATACTGCCCGGCGCATAAATTGAGACCTGCGCGTCAGCGACCGGCTGGTTGTCGCGGTTGTCGCGCACGGATATGAAAATTTGTTTGGTGTGCGGCGAAATATTGCGTGTGTATTCCGCAGTTACCTGCCGCGGCACGCCAATCCACGGCTGGATGCCCGGATCGCCGAACATATCGATATCGGTCCGCACATGGTCGTATAACGGACGACCGACATTCACATTAGGGAAAGCGCTTTCGATTTTCGTGATGGCTAAAGCGCGCGCCCAGCCAAACGTGAATTCCTTCTCCAACGTCGCATTGACCATCTTAGCCCACATATAACTGTTCGGCGCAGTGGGCGGCCCGCCCCAGCCGAAAGTCATCGCCACCGGACCTTTGAGGTTATTGCCGTCGCCGGTGCGAAAATAATTGTAAGCCGACCACTCGCCATGCCCGGAAAGACAAATATTGATGGGGAACACAGTATTGTTGTTGACGCCGTTAAAATTGTCGCGCCAGAAATAGACTTCAGCCCGCCCAATCATCATATTGATGCCGCGGTTCAGCTGGTCGCGTAAAACCGGACCTATAACCTGCCCCATCTGGTCGTGGTCGTAATTCTCGTAAAACACGATATCGTTGAAACCCAGCCTTTGCAAGACCTCCTCGCCCCAGCGGACATTGGTGTGAATGGTGATATGCCAGGCGCTGGTAGGGCTGTTGCCCCAGTGCTGCGAATAAACCACGCCGCGCCTGAACCATTGTGGATTGTTGATGACCGGCGCGGCTTCATAAGCCAATGTTCTCCCGACAACCAGGTCGGCGACCGCCTGACTGCCAGAAGGAAAACGACTGACCGCCACATCCGCCCACTGGTCGTTGCCATCCATCAATCCGAACAGGTAATCCGAATGCGGTCCGCCTGACCCCCAGATGGAGTTGCCGGTGAATGCCGTGAGTATATATTGCGGACCGGCAGTCCGACCATCATAAGTCGTGCGGTCGCCGATGAGTAAAATCTGGTCGAACGGGTCGGCGCCGCAGCGAATATAATTTTGACGAATTGAATCTCTGGTAATTTCCGGGCTGGACGCCATATTGGCAGTTACCAGCCGGATGTCCATCTGATAACCGGCTTTGCGCCGCCACTCGATAAAAGGAATATGCCATAATAAGGCGCTCTCATGCGCCGCGACCAAATAGTGTCCAATCTTGTCCGGCGGCTCTAAACCCCCGTCGCGGCGGATGGCTTCCGGATTGGACGCTATCTCGCGCAAATAACGGTCGAACTGCGAGCCGGGGATGATGCGCACAGGATTCAACGCCGGATTGACCGGCGGCGAGTCGTTTGTAAGAACTTCAGTCTCGATTTGACCGTTGAAAACATATTCATCCGCATCGAAATCGTATTGCACCGGATAGACTGTAACCTTGACAATTCTCACACCGCGTACCACCGCCGGTTCGGACATTTCGGCTATGTGCGGCGGATAAAGTCCGCGCCGATTGCCGGTTTTGTTCATAACCTTCTCATCGTCGCACAATGCCGGAGGCGCCAAATCGCGCCGCCGGCGAGGCGTCTCGGCGCGCACGACCAGTTCCAATCCCGCTTCCGGTGGAACAATGACAAACCGGCTCACCGCCGGCAGCAGCGGCATCCCGCGTTCGTAAGTTGTGCCTTCTTCTGACAGCGCAAATATGGTGTGCGTCTGACCGGACAAAGTTATCGGCTCTGGTATGATTGCGCTGGCGTTAAAGGTGAGCGCAACATTACCGGCCGGCGACTGCATCACCGCCACAATCGGCTCGCCAGACTGTGTCCCGGCGCCGACAGCGGTCGAGGCGATGCTGATAATTATGAGCAGCGCAAGTTTGAGGTGTTTCATAGGCTAATAGTGTTTCGGCGCGAAGGTGTTAAAAAGGCCGCAATTGTCGATTTCATCTCCCCCCCGCTCCGCGGGGGGGAATTAAAGGGGGGGTCTATTAAATCCGGCAATCGAATACCCCCCATAATCCCTCACTGAGCGAGAGGGAAGAACACCGTCCATTTGGGCAGCAAAGCCCTAAAAGATGAGGTAATTGTAAAAGTGTTGGATTTATTAAGTGATGGCAAGTCAGACGCCCTCGTCCGCCGCATTCTATGCTTGGTTTTCGGCGGACGAGGGCGTCCGCCTTGCCATAGTCTGAGTTTTCTGGATTAATCATCACTTTTGCAATTACCTGATTTATTATGAAATAGTCCTCAGTTCCAAAAGTGTGTCCTGTTTCACACTATTCACACTTGCCGTTCTTTATAGGCTTCCTTGACTAATTTATCCAGATATTCTTTTGAATCTTTCAACACGTTACGGGTGATGTTAAAAACCGGTTTGCCGACTAATTTTAATCCGAATTCATAATCTTTCAGTGTGCGGCTGAGGTATTTTTCAAGCGGCTCGCCGGACACCGCGGACTGGTCGCCAGCGAACCGGCGCGCCTCGCTCGAAAATTCCAACCTTATGCCGCAGCGTCTGTAAAACCGTTCGACAAAATTGTCGATTATAGCGCGCGGCAGCAACTCGACTAAAATGGCTTCAGGCTCATTGAAAACTTCCTCAGTGACTAACAGCTGTTTCAAGCCGCAGCCAGGCAGCGAACGCTCGAAAGGCAGCAAAATCCGTTCCACTACGCCCACTAACCCGCGCGCGCCGATGCTGCGTTGATAAGCCTCCTGCGCGATGAGCCGCAAAGCCTTCTCGTCAAACGCCAAATCTATGCCGTAAGCCGCAAAATCCCGCCGCTTGCTCTGAATAACCGCGCTGTTGGGATTCTTTAAAATGCTAAGCAGCGCATCTTCGGAAAGTTCGTCAAGATAGGTCATCACCGGAATGCGACCGATGAACTCAGACTCGAAACCATATTCCATCAAATCCTCCGCGTGCAGATGTTCGAGAAGACCCAGGACATCGGTCGGCGAGGGAATCTCGCCGCCGGTAAAACCCATTCCGCCCTTCTTCAGCCGCCGGGCAATGATTTCCGGCAGCGTGTTGAACGCCCCAGACATCACGAACAAAATATTGCGCGTGTTGATCTTCTTACGCACAACCTTGCCAGTGCGCTGGGTCTCGATGACCGCCTCCATCTGACTGGCAAGATCGTGCGGCACCTTCATATCCACTTCGGTCTCTTCCAACAGTTTCAACAAATTGCGCTGCACACCGCTGCGCGATACATCCGGGCCATACCAATTGCCTGCCGAGGCTATCTTGTCGATCTCGTCAACATAGATAATGCCGTATTCAGCCAGTTTTATATTGCCGCCGGATTGATGCGCGAGTTCGCGCACCAAGTCTTCTACATCGCCGCCGACATAGCCGGTCTCTGAAAACTTAGTCGCGTCGCCTTTGACAAACGGCACGCGCAGTTTATGCGCTATCAGTTTGATTATATAGGTCTTGCCAACGCCGGTCGGACCAATGAGCAGCATATTGGACTTGACATGCCCGACGATGCGCGGCAGTTCGGGATGCTCGCGCTCCAAACGCATCCGGTGGAAATGCGTGCAGATTTTCGTCGCCACAATCTCAATGGCGCGGTCCTGACCGACGATATAATCTCTCAAATAATTTATCAATTCTATCGGCGTGATGTCGAAGCGGATATCTTCAACTGTCGGCTCGCCTGACCGGCCACCCGGCGCAACGCCGATTTCATCCGGGTCCGGCGCTAACTGCTCGCGCAGTATCTCCTGAACCCTTTGGTCGATTCTAAAGGTTTGTTTGTCTTCGCTCAAATGTAGAAATCCCTCTCCTTATCTTCCATCTGTTTCAGCATAAGGCTCAATTCCTGCAGCCGCCGACGCTCCCAAGAAGTCAGATTTTCCATCCCAACTTCGTTGATTTTATCGAGCAGGTCATCGACTTCACGACGCAGCCGTTCAGCATTTTCCGAACGCCGCCGATGCTGCTCCCGCTGGCGGCGGCTCTGGTAATCGCGCAGCGAATGTTTCGTCCAGCGAAACAACCTGCCGCGCGTCAAATACAACACTCCGACGACCATCCCCCCCAAGTGAACTAGATGCGCTATCGGACTAGCGCCCGGACGCAGCGAAGCCAGAAATTCAAATCCGCCGAATATGGCGACCAAATATTTGGCTTTTATCGGCAGTAGGAAATAGAAGTATATTATATTATTTGGAAATAAAATACCATAAGCGGCTAAAAGTCCATACATCGCGCCGGAAGCGCCAATGATAATCGCCGCCGAATTCGGCGTCAGGATGGCGTTGGACAGCCCGGCGCCGATGCCCGTGATGAAATAATAACGCAGGAAAAAGACCGTGCCCCACAAACTCTCCAGCGCCGTCCCGAACATCCACAGCACCAACATATTGAACAGTAAATGCATTATGCCGCCGTGCAAAAACATATAGGTCAACGGCTGCCACAAAGCGCGCTGCGCCCACATCGAATGCGGCGCCAATCCAAAGATATAGACCAATGTATTAGGAAACAACCACTGCAGCACGAAGACCGCCGCGTTGGCAATCAGCAAACCTTTAACCGCTGGCGTCAGCCCCCCGCCGATGCCGCCGGAATATGTCCTTTGATAGTTGTAGAGGCTCATTTACTAATAGGGATACTGTGCGTTCACAGCGCTTTAGCGAATACAGCGATGGTATGAACGGATGGACACAATAGACCAGCGAACGCATAGCGGTTATGCCGTCTGTTTTACTGTGCGCTGCCCGACGCGCTTGTGTTCAGCCCCAGAATTAACTAGTTTAGAGTTCACAGCTTCAGCGTGCGATAGACTGCTTTTATAAACACGCTAAAGCGGTGAACTCTGAACATTCTCGATAGGTAATTCTGGGACAGAACACTAGTGCTATGTCAAACATAAGATGTCGTTATTCTGAACGAAGTGAAGGATCTCGTCCTAATGACTTACTTATCCAGACGAGATCCTTCACTTCGTTCAGGATGATATGCGACATTGCACAATTGACATAACGCTAAAACTAACTCTAAAACTTAATTATATTAATATTTTACTTAAAAGACAAGTATATTGTTGGATAAAATGCGTATAATTATGTATATTGAATAATTCGCCTTGCGTCAAGGTGGAACAGACTGTCTAAAAATGCAATTTTTCCCGCCGTTGACTCGCTGCTTAGCAGGTGGCAAGGCGGACGCCCTCGTCCGCCATCTGTCAAGTATGGATTGCCGGCGCACGCGGGCGCGAGCCTTGCCAGTCAAAGTATTTTCTAGGATTATTATGTCGCTATGTTTAATATAACTCATTCAACAATCAAACAGACTTTAATAATAAACTCAAATGAAAACAACGCACATCATCCTCGCCATCGTCATTTGCGCCGCTCCGCTCTTCGCCCATTTCGGCGCGAAATATGAGCCGCCTGACGGCGCAATATATCACGGTTCCGGATGGGACTACAACGGCAGCCAGATTATTTACGAAAATATGTTCCCCGGCGATAAACGCCCGCTGATTCTGCAGGTTAATGTCTCAATCCCCGGCATGCGCGGCTGCGATGTCGCACGCACCGTTCAAGCCTTGACCCGCAACATCGCTCATCCCGACAGCCAATTCATCGAATATAGTATGCACTGGCAGGGTCGCGACGCAGCCGTGATGCTCGACTCAGTCTATGTCTTCACCGACCAGTGGGACCATTGGGTCGATACGCTCGAAGCCGCCTTCCGGCAAGTCAACCGCCCGTTCTTCTTCCGCATCGGCTTCGAGTTCAACGGTTCGTGGAACCCGTATCATCCCTACATCTACCCGCGCGCCTTTCGCAAGTTAGTGCTAGAACTACGACAGCGCGGCATCGAAAACTTCGCGACCGTCTGGTGCTACGAGCCGGACGCCGACGCGACATTCGCCGACTCGACCCGCCAAGGCTGGCGCTGGTATCCCGGCGACGATGTCGTCGATTGGTTCGGATTAGACTTATTCAACCACGCCCACTTTGACCCAGCCGAACCTGACTCCCTACGCGGGCAGCTCTCGCGCAAAGGCAAATCGGAAGCCTTCCTGCGCTTTGCTGAAACGCGCCGCAAACCAGTCTATCTCAACGAACTCTCCGCTATCGACATCTCCGCCACACCCGACTCGTCCGACGCCGACTCGACTGACGGAAGGAACGATTGGGAGTTATGGTTCGAACCATTCTTTGATTTTATAGAGGCTCATCCGAATATCAAGGGTTGGAACTATATTAATGTGAATTGGAATGTTATCGGGCATTATGGCGAGCTGGGCTGGCGCGACGCCCGCCTCGAAATCAACTCTTACATCCGCCATCGCTGGGTGCAACGTCTAATCGACGACCGTTTCATTCACGCCGGTTACGACATTACCCGCGAACAATCGGTCGAAAAATATCGTATTCTACATCCAAATGCCTTGAGCCTGGAGGTTTATCCCAACCCGTTCAACCACATCCTCAACATCGCGGCGGTTATTCCGCACGGTGAGTTCAGCCTGGCGCTTTGGACGCTTACTGGTCGTAAGGCAGCGGATATTTATCGGGGGAATTCGGCTTCGATAACAGCGCAGGTTGTTTGGGATGCGAATAGTCTGCCGGCCGGGATGTATATACTCCGGTTGGATGGCAAAGGCGGAGCAGCGAGCCGTAAGATCGGAATTGTGAAGTAAGCGCTCAATCCTATGTGTCCATTATGGACATATTGTTGCTGGTCGCGCTTCCCCCTGCGCAAGCAGGGGGAAGCATCTCGTCCGGCGGCGGGGACGATATCCTTCGCTTCGTTTAGGTTGACAAAGTTAGAGCGACTAAATCATACTTTATGCACAATTATTAACTTGGGCAGAATATAGTTTGCTGTGCGATTGTCTTTCCCCCCGCAAGCGAGGGGAGATGGGGCGCTATATTCTAACCCCATTAATATCAAAGACATCATAATACATCTTTGAGTTGTCTATTATCTCATCATCACTACTTTCCTCGCTGCCGCCTTCCCGCCCACCCGCAGTCTCACAAAATAAATCCCCGACGAAAAACGGCTGCCATCCACATTAAAAGCGTAAGAACCCGCCGCCAAATTAGCATCGACTATA